>SIBG01000048.1 GCA_009695305.1 Opitutus sp.
GCCAATCGCACGGGCCTGGTCACGCGCAATGCTCGCGATTTCACCCGCTGGTTTCCGAGCTTGAAGGTGCGCGAGCCCTGAGTCCCGCGTGCTCGCGCCCCGATTCGAGCTTGGAATTGCGCACCGATCTACGCGACGCTTCCCCAAGCCCCACCCCATGCGCTTCCCCTTTCCGCTCCTCGCTCTCGCCGTCTTCGCCGTTTCGCCGGCCACCTTCGCCGCCGAACCCGCGCGCCTTCCGCGCGACCATCTCCTCCTCCGTCACGACGCTACCGGCACCACCGTCCCCGTGCGCACGCCGGCCGACTGGCAGCAGCGCCGAGCCGAAATCGTGCGCGCGATGGAAGCGATGATGGGCCCGCTGCCCACGCCGGCGAAACGCGCGCCGCTTGATGTGCGGGTCGACGAAGAGACGGACTGCGGGACTTACGTCCGCCGGCGCATTTCCTATCAAAGCGAGCCCGGCAATCGCGTGCCCGCGTTTCTCTGTCTGCCGAAGGCCGCGCTCGCGCCGCAGGTTAACCGACAGTTTGCCGGCGTGCTTTGCCTGCATGAGACCGATAACTCCGTCGGCGCCGGCGTGAACGTCGGGCTCGGAGCAAAAAACAAGCGCGCCTACACCAGCGAACTCGCCGCGCGCGGGTTCGTGACGATCGCGCCCAACTACCCGCTGCTCGCCGGTTACGCACCGGATCTTCGCGCGCTCGGTTACGCCAGCGGCACGATGAAGGCGATCTGGGACAACATCCGCGCGCTCGACGTGCTGGAGTCGCTGCCGTTCGTGAAGCCCGGCGCGTTCGGCGCCATCGGCCACTCGCTCGGCGGGCACAATTCGATCTTCACCGCCGTCTTCGAACCGCGGATTGTCGCCGTGGTCTCGAGCTGCGGGCTCGACTCGTTTCTCGACTACGCCGGCGGTGATCCGAAGCTCTGGGGGCCAGGCATCGCGTGGAGTCAGGAACGCTACATTCCACGGCTCGCGGCCTACGCGGGCCGGCTCGCGGAGATTCCCTTCGATCTGCACGAGGTCATCGGCGCGCTCGCACCGCGCCCGGTGTTCCTCTCTGCGCCGCTTCAGGACAAAAATTTCCGGTGGGACTCGGTCGATCGCATCGCCGCCGCCGCGCGCGAAGTCTACACGCTCTACCGCGCCTCCGCCCGCCTCACCGTCGCCCACCCCGCCAGCGCCCACGACTTCCCCGACGCCGAGCGCGAAACCGCCTACCGGCTGCTCGATTCGGTGCTCAAATAATCGCGCCGATCCTGCCGGACCGGCGCTCGAACAGCCGGCTCAGATTCACCACGATCCCGCACCGTCGCGGGGCGCAATCGTCCCGACCGCACGTCCGCCACGCCGATCACGAGCGGCGGGTGAGAATTACCTCGCGGCGAATCTCCGCCATCGCCGCCGGGGCCGATCATGCGCCACTCCATCCCGCGGTCGCCCCACCGAAGCCCGCGCGCCCCCGGTGCCGCCTCATCCCAACGTCTGTAAATACCATTTACGAGTCGCATTTGGACGACAGGCGGGAGTCGAGCCCCAACGGGGCGCAATTTGAAAGCCCAGGGTGTAACCCTGGGAAAACCGATCCACCTTTTTACCAGAGCCCTGAAAGGGCGGAACCAATTCGCGAACGTTTCGCCCTTTCAGGGCTCTGATTTTTCGCCGGCCGATTTCCCGGGGCGTTGCCCCGGGCTTTCTACCGGCGCCCCGTTGGGGCTCAAGACCAGCAGTCCGTTTCATTTGTCCCCACTGTCCAAAAGCGATTCGCAATTGGTATAATATTTGGATTGTCATGGCGAGGAGCGAAGCGACGAAGCCATCCAGCTGGATCGCCACGGCGCGCTTCGCGCACCTCGCGATGACAAAAGTCTAATACACAACAGCCGGAGGTATCACATCCGCCAGGCGGCGGACAAGTTGAAGCAGATCGGCTGCTTCAGGCCGAAGCCCACGGGGACGGTTTCGCGAGCGGGGGACGCGTAGTTGCCGTCGCGCGGGCGCAACGCGCTGGTCGCGGTGCCGTTCGTCGACGTCGTCCAGTAGATCGCGTGGTCGTTGAGCAAATTATTGACCACGAGTTGGAGCTGCACGTTGTGCTGGTTGAATTTCCAGAGATAACCGAAGGTGCCCGTGACGGTGTAGTCGCCCCGCGGCGAATAGAGCGGCGTGTGAATGCTGCGCGTTGGGTCGTCGATCGCGCGCGCCGGATTGGCGGGATCGATGATGGTGTCGGCCCCGCGGTTGCCGAGAATTTCGCGGCCGCGGTATTGCACCCCGGCGCCGAGGCGCACGCCTTTGAACTTCCCACTCTGCACCGTGTAGTCGCCGAAAAATTTATACAGCTGCTGGTTGGTCCCGACGGTGCGCGCGATGTTGAGGTTGTTGTAGGCGGTGAAAATCGTGTTGTAGGCGTCGACGGCGGACTGCGCGTCCGGCGAAAGTAGATTGGCCGGAATCGCGGGATCGATGGTGGCGACATTGGCGGCATCCACGCGCCCGCCGGCGTCCTGGAGGATGAGTTTGAACGTGTCGCGGTTCTTCGCCACGTAGGCGCGCGTGAGCTGGTAGGCGTTGGCCCCGGACACATCCGGGAGCGAGGCGCTCGCGGTGATGCGCAGGCCTTTGATCACGCTGGCCGTGACCTCGACTTCGTAGCCCTTGGCCTGCCGGTCCTGCAGATCACTGCCGCTGATGAACACGGGGAGGCCGCGCTTGTTGAGGTCCTGCGTGGTGCCGGTCGGGGTCGCCAGCAGGAGCGTGTTAAAGGGAAAACCGGAAACGCCGAACGGGTTGTTGATTTCCTGGCTGGTGTAATAGGTAAGATTCACGTCGAGCTTGCGCTGAAAAAACTCGAGCCGCGTGCTGTAGTTCCATCCCGTGGAAACGGTGGGCGGAATGATCCCCCCGCCCTGCAGCAGCGCGTAGGCTTTCTGCGGATTGAAGGTCTCGGCGTAATTTACCGACGGGCTCAGCCAGCTCAGGAGGTGGACCACGCCGCCGACGGATTTGGTGTTGGCATAGCCGCTGAGCACGGGCGCGTTGTAGTCGCTCTGGAACCGATACTGCGTGTAACGCGGGTCGCGCGTGCCGCCCGTGAGGCGGGGGCGCGTGATCGCGGGCTCGGCGGGCAGCGGCTGGCCGGCGGCGTTGAGGGGGACGTAGGTGAGCGAGGGCCAATCGGCCGGGGCCTGGGGCTTGAAGAGCGGCTTGAGTGGGTCTCGGTCGGTCGGGTAGTCGCCGTTCACCGCCATCTGCTGCGAGCCGGATTGGTAGCGGTCACGGCGGACGGCCCCGAGGAGAATCAGCCGGTCCCGCCAAAACTTCGCATTGAGCGCGGCGAGACCGAAGCGGTAGTTGGTGTCGTTGACCGACTCAGCGTCGAAGCGCGTGTGGTCGATCACCCAGCGCGGCGTGACGGTCGTTGTCGTGCGCGTGGTCGGGTCGAGGTAGGGAATCGGTTTGCCGGCGAGCTCGACAAAGGGACGACTCGGCTCGTTCCAGTAGCGGCGAATCTTGATGTCCGAGGTGGTGCCGTTGATCCACGCCAGGGTGTCGTTGCCCTGCGCGAGGCTGAGCCATTGGTAGGAGAGCGTGTAGTGATTCTTATTTTCACCCAGCATGGTGTTGACGGAGAAATTGCCGAAACGCGTGTCCTTCTTCCACGCGAGGGCGGCGCGGACGTTGTGGTAATCGTAGTGGCGGAAACCGCGGAAGAAATTTCCGTCACCGTAGGCCTGGAGATAATGGGCGTTGGCCGCGCCGTTCGGGAGCACGCGGTTGAGGTCGAGGTAGGTGGAGTTCGCCCCGCGGTTCTGCTCGCCGTTCGTGTAATTGGAATTCCGATTAACATCGCCGGCGAGCTCGAGGTAGAAATCGCCGAGGCGCTGCTCCAGCGTCATCTGCAAATCACGAAACGTGGTCTCGAGGAGCGGGCCATCCTGGTTGATCGAGAACCGCTCGGACGGGCGGCGGAAAGCCGAACCCGCCTCGACGCCGTTGAACCGCGCGGCGGGGACATTCATCGCATGGACGAGATTCGTGTTGGTGAGCCCGAAGGCCGGGCCCGTGCCGGAGGTGTAGCCGGCGATCGGGGTCGTCGCCGTGGTCCCACCCCCGAGCGTGATCGCCTCGTTGGTGTAACTGGAGATGGCGGCGAACCCGTTGTAGGGATCGAAGACGTTGTAGTTCGCGCCGCGTCGGCCGACGCCCGCGGCCTGCAACGCCGTGATCTGGGCCGCCGTGGCGGTGGCGAGCGCCGCGGGCGTCGCGAACGAGGTGCGGCCGTCCCAACCGGAGAGCTGGTCCTGGAGATTGTTGATCGGCTGGTTGATCTCACGGTTGATCGCCTCGGCCTCGAAGCGGATCACCGTGTTTTTGAAGGGTCGCGCGGTGACCGACGCGAAGGCGCCCTTGCGCTTCTGAAATTCCTGATCGCGCCAACCAAGATTGTGCTGCGCGACGCCGGCGACGCGGACCGCGAGCTTGGGACTGATCGGCTGGTTCACGTCGATGGTCGCGCGCATCATGCTCCACGAACCGGCGGTGAGTTTCACATCCTGAAACGCCCGGTCGGTGCGCGCGCGCTTCGTCGTCGAGGAACTCACGCCGCCGAGGCTGCCGTTGCCGAAGACGATGGAGTTGGCCCCGCGGCCGAAGTCGTAGCGCTCGAGCGCATAGCTGTCGTTGTCGCCGTTAACGGGGAAAAAATTCCGCAGCTGCTGGCCCGCGCCCACGCCGCGCGTGGTGTAGCGCACCGTGAAGGTCGTGAAATTAAATGTGCCGATATCCGATTGGAACGTGGACCCCGTCGCCCACTCGGCGGCGGCCTGGAGGTCCGTGAGGTTCAGCGCGTCGATGAACTCGCGGTTGATCACCGAGTAGGCCGCCGGCGTGTCGCGGAGATCGCTCGCGAGCCGGCCACCGGCGAGGGAGCTCGCGGCGGCAAAGCCGGCATCCTTGTCGGAGGTCACCTCGAACGGCGTCAGCGTGACGGTGTCGTCGCCCGCGGCGGTTTTCTTGTTGTCGTTCGCTGCCGTCGGGGCCACTTGGGCGCCGGCTGGGTTAAGCGCAAATAACAACGAGGCGGTGGCGACTAGGGGCACGCGGGAAAGTGTCCAAGCTAAGGGGGCGATTTTGGGGTGGTTCATGGGTGATACGGCTTTGCACTGACAACTGCCGCTGGCTTTCAAACGGGTCGGGGCGGCACCGTCAAGTGAGCTGCTTTCGAGAGGTAAATCAGCCCAAAGCATATCCCGCCACAGCAAACCTTGCAAGGGCGACCCCGGAACCGGTTCCGCTGATTCTGAGACTGCGCGCTTTCGGCCAACCTGCGGTCGCTTCGCCGTGCGCCGCCTCACCCCGCATCCCGACCAGAGCGCGAAAAGCAGTCCGGATTTGTCGTGGCGCGCCCCGCCCGGAGGCCGTGATTTCCACCGTGGACCTGACGTGCGGGTGGCTGGCGAAGGCGGGTGGTCCACGGCCGCGAGAGGTGGGGTTCGGGTCGCTGGTCGGGGATGCGGCGGCGAAGGAATTTGCCTGCGTGGTTCAATCTCCGCGCGCCGTCGGAGCCGCGGCCGTCGCCCTCATCCTGGCCCAGATGCGGCACCCTGACCGCGGCACCCCGGAGGCGCCGCGGTCGGGCTGGTAGGGCCGGTCGGAGTTGAGTTCTCTTTGAAAACGCCCAACCTCGGCGCGATGAAGTTCCTCACCGTGCTAGTCCTGACTTTCGTGATCGGTCCCGGTGTCTCGGCCGCGACCTACCATGTCGACAGCCGTGACGGCGACGATGCGCACGATGGTCGCGGACCGGATCGCGCGTGGCGCTCGCTCGCCAAGGTCAACGCGACGACGTTCGCGCCCGGCGACCGCATTTTGTTGCGGGCCGGCAGCGCGTGGGAGGGAGTGGCGTTGCACCCGCTTGGCTCCGGCACGCCGGACGCGCCCATCGTGCTCGACCGTTTCGGCGAGGGCGCGAAGCCCGCGCTGCACGGCCGCGGCCGCGTGCCGTGGGTGCTCGGCTTGGTCAACCAAGAGTGCTGGGAGATCGGCCAGCTCGAGATCACCAACTTCACCGATGGCGCGCCCCAGCGGCATCGTGGCGTGGAGCTTCGCGCGAAGGATTTCGGCCGGGTGCGGCACATCCACTTGAAAAATCTCACGGTTCACGACGTGAACGCCGTGGCCGACTACACCAACGACGGCGACACCGTCGCAAAATCCTTCGGCGGCATCGTGACGATCATCGAGGGCGCCGCGCAGCAAACCGCCTGGGACGATCTGCTCATTGAGGGCTGCGAAATCCGCGACGTCGGCCCGATGGGACTGGTGATGCTCTCCTCGTGGATGGCGGGACATCGCGAGAACGACCCGGCGGCGTGGTTTCCGAGCCGCGGCGTGGTGATTCGCGGCAACACCTTCGAGCGGATCGCCCGCAACGGCCTCCTGGTGCGCGGCTGCGCGGCGCCACTGATCGAACAGAATTTCTTCCGCGAGTGCGGGCGGCTCGGCAGCGGCAACGCCATGTTTGTCTTCCACTGCGACGATGCGCTCGTGCAGTTCAACGAATCGTGCTTCACGAAATACAATCCCGGCGACAGCGACGCCGCCGGCTTCGACAGCGACTACAACTGCCGCCGCAGCGTGTTTCAGTTCAACTACAGCCACGACAACGACTATGGCTTCATCCTGATTTGCAGCCAGGGCGGCCGCGCCAACGGCTTCAACGACGGCACCATCGTGCGTTACAACATCAGCGAAAACGACGGCGGAAATCTCATCCGCATCTCGGGCACGGTGACGAACGCCCTGATCTACAACAACACGCTCTACGCGAAACCCGGTATGGCCAACCCACGCGCCGCGGGTGATCCGCCACGCATCGTCTACCACAAGACGTGGGGCGGCTGGTCGGACGGGATTTCTTTTTTCAATAATCTCATCGTGAACGCCTGCCCGGAGGTCGTTTACGAGCCGGGCGAGAGCAAAGGCAACCGCTACGACCACAATTTATTTTTTGGTCTACACCCCAAGAGCGAGCCGGCCGATGCGCACAAGCTGACCAACGACCCCCACCTCATCCGGCCGGGCCGGGCGGGCCTGGGGCGCGCGGCGGCAGCGACGGCGTATGCCTTGCGCTCCGATTCGTCGGCGATCGGCGCAGGCGTCGCATTGCCGCAACACGCGCCACACGATTTCGCCGGACGACCGGTGCTCGCAGCCAACGGACGAGTGACGTTGGGCGCGATGGAACCGGACGCGCCACGTTGATCAGCCAGGACGCTCGCACCGCCGCACCTCGCGCGGCGCCCGCGCCGGGCCTCAGTTATTTTTTTCGGCGAAGGCCCACAGCCGTTGAGCGGAGCGAGGGCGATCCGACGGGGTTTGCGCGGAGGCGCAGGGTGCCGTTGCAAGGATGAGGAGCGCGCCGATTGTCGCGAGACGACGCGGCCCTGCGATCGGAGTCGGTTGGGTGTTTTGCCTAGAGTAAGGCTGGGGCGCCCCTGCGGCTAGCGGGTAAACAGGGCGCGGTGGATCGGAGTCGGATAGGGCGCGTCGCCCTTCGCGACAACCCACAAAATCCGATTCAACTCATCTTCGGGCGCCCGGTCGTATTCCGTAAAATCCATCCGCGAAGATTCCCGCCAGAACGCGGACTTCTTCGTGTTTTTCTCGAACAGGTCCACCTGCGCCGGGAGCACATCGTAGGGCGTCAGCACGGCCTCGCGCTGGAAGCAGTTGAACATCGGCGTCGCCGCCGCGTCGTATTGCGTGAGCGGCGGCAAGCCGAGGATCAGCTCCATCGTGCGGATCATGCTCGCCGTCGTGTAAAGCGTGGAGTCCACGACCCCTCGCTTCGCATAGGGGCTGAGCACGAAGCCCGTCGTGCGGTGGGCGTCGACATGGTCGGGGCCGTTCTGCGTGTCGTCCTCGATCACGAAAATCGCCATCTCCTTCCAAAACTTGCTGCGGCTCGCGGCCGCGACGATCTTGGCCAGGCCGAGGTCGTTGCTGGCGACGCAGGCATTGGGCGTGAAGGAACCCGGTGTCGTGCCGCTGGTGTGATTCTCCCCGAGCGACATGATCGTGAAGCGCGGCAATTCGCCCGTCCGCTCGGCGGTTTTCAAATCCTCGATCCAGAAATCGACGAGATTCATGTCACGATCGTTGTTGGAACGTTTACCCCAGCGGCCGCGGTTGGCGGACGGCACGCGCTGCGCGCCCTCGCCGTAATTCTTGTAACTGAGCCCGTGCCGTCGGCAGAGGTCCCAGAGGTAGCCGCTGACCGGATTCTCCATCTCCTCGTTGCCGGGCAAGATGCCGTGCTTCGAGTAACTCATGATCCACGAGCGTTGGTTGAAATCGGTGGCCATCGCAGCGTCGCACCAGCTGTGTCCGTCCACGCTCACCTCGCTGTTGGAATACAGATTGTCGAGGAGCACATAATCCCGCGCGAGCTGGTGGTGGTTGGGCGTGACTTTTTCGCCGAAGATCGCGAGGTGCGGGTCACCGTTGCCGAGCGGCCGGCCCGCCGCGTCCTTCAAGTCGCCGAGCACCTGGTCGTAGGTGCGGTTTTCCTTGATGATATAGAGCACGTATTTGATCGGGCACGGGTCGCCGACTTTTGCGGGAATGATGCTGTTGCTCGCAATGGGCGCCTGCGTGAGCGACGCGGGCGTGTAGGGGGAATTTTTCCGGACCTGCTCGGTGTAGGCGACCATCTGCTTCGTATCGGGGCGCGCGATGGCCGAGATCGAACCTTCAAAGGTGCGCGCGATGTAGTCGTAGGGCGGCGACTTGTTCGGCGTGCGCGGATCGGTCGTGGTCGCGGGAAAATTCGCCCGCGACGCGAGTCCTTTGCCGTTCGCGACGAAGAGCGTCTGGTTGTCCGGGCTGACGGCGACCGCGGTGGGATACCAGCCGACGGGGATGAAGCCGTTGACCATCGAGATCGTGTCGCCGCGCTCATGCGCCTCCTCCGTGAGCCGGTTGGAAATATCGACGACCATCACGTTGTTGTTGTCGGCATTGGCGACGAAGAGGGTCTTGCCGTCGGGCGAAACCGCCAGGCCGTCGGGCGTGCTGCCCTCGAGCGACTGCGGGTAGAGCGACGTCGAAATAATTTCCCGCGTGCCCGCCCACAGGCGCCGGGCGGGACTGGCCGCATCACCCAGTTTTTCCAGTTTGTCGGTAGCGATGACATGCACGGTGTTGTCGCCGGCACACGCGACGAACAGGCGCCCGTCCGGCGCGAGGGCGAGATCGTTGGGCCGCACGCCGACCGTCACGTCTTGCACGCGACGATTGGTCGCGGTGTCGATCACGGTGACAGAGCGGCTGCCCCAGTTCGTCACGTAGAGATATTTTTTGTCAGCGCCGACCATGCACGTGTGCGGGTGCTGGCCGGTCGCGATCGTGGCCTCGCGCGCGAGCGTGTCGGCGTTGAGCACCCAGACCTCGTGATTGGCTTCGTTGCAGACGTAGAGCCTTCCCGTGGTCGGATGCACCGCGAGTCCGGCGAGGAAAACATGGGTGGCCTTCGGACTGCCAGCGGTTGGGATCACCTGCGGCTGCACAGGATCCACTGCACTCTTCGGCGTAGCTTTGCCGTCAGCGTAGTCGAACACGTGCACGAGTCCGGTATCGCCGCCCGAGACGAAAATCCGACGGCCGTCGCGGCTGAAGACGACGCCGTTCCAACATTCTTTCAACGGGAGGAACTGGGCGACTTGCTGCGTCTTGAGGTCCAACAACGTGAGGCCCGTGTCGCTGAAGCCACCGCTGACCGCGACGAGCATCTTCTGGTCGGGCGACACGATCATCTTGAGCGGCATGTCGCTCACGCGCACGTGGCGGCCGGCCGGCGTGACACCCCAGCCGTTGAACAACAGCGTCGAACTCGGCAACAGGCCGGAGCGTTCGCGGACCGCGGCACTGTTGACATCCTCGTCCGCTCCGCGGGTCACCGGCGGTGCGGCAGAGAAGCCGAGCGACGCCGACAGCGCGGCTACGAGCGCAGTGACGAGGCCATGGCCGCGGAGCGAGAAAAGATGCTTCATAAGAGTAGGAGGAGGAGCGGGAGTTTTGGGCCGACGCCGGGCGCGCTCGCCAGCCAAGACAGAACTACAGACCAAAATGTTTAGCGAGGAAAGCCCGCGCCACCGGCCGCAGGTCGCGGGACAGCGGCTGCTTGTTCCACGATGAAAAAAATTCCGGTTTGCTCCCGTCGCGCCGCCCGTCGACCTTCGCCGCCCCACTTTACGCCATGCCCCACTTGATTCCCTCCTTGCGCGTGCTCGCCCGCGTCTTCGCATCCGTCGCCGCCGTCTCCCTCGCCGTCACGACGCGCGCCCAATCGCTCCTCGCGCCCGAGCGCGTCGCCCTCGATTCGCTCGCCGCCTTCAAGCCCGTCACTGCCAACTGGCAGCTTGCCGCCGGTCTCGCCGGCGACCCGCGCCGCGAAAAAACCCTCACCGCCGCCCCCGGCACCGGCGTTCTCGTCTGCAATCCCGGCACGACCAAAGAAACGCGCGGCCATCTCTTCACCGCCTGGGAACACGGCGACCTCGAGCTCGATCTCGAATTTCTCATGGCCCCCGGCTCGAACTCCGGCGTCTACCTGCAGAGCCGCTACGAGGTGCAACTCTTCGATAGCTGGGGTAAAAAAAATCCGACGTCCGCCGATTGCGGCGGCATCTACCAACGCTGGGACGCCGCCCGCGGCGCCGGCAAAGAAGGCTACGAGGGCACCGCTCCCCGCGCCAACGCCAGCCGCGCCCCCGGTCTCTGGCAGACGCTCCACATCGAGTTCCAAGCCCCGCGTTTCGACGCCGCCGGCAAGAAAACGAAAAACGCCCGCTTCACCAAAGTCCTTCTCAACGGCTTTCTCATCCACGAAAACGTCGAGGTCACCGGCCCGACCCGCAGCGCACATTTCGAAAAGGAACCCGAAGCCCCCCTCGGCCCGCTCATGATTCAGGGTGACCATGGCGCCGTCGCGATCCGCCATCTGGCCTACAAACGCTTCGACGCCGACGCCCATCTCGTTGTGGAAAAACTCGGCTACCAACTCCACTCCGCCGCCTTCGGAAAGATCGGCGACTACGATTCCAAGAAACCCACCGCCACGGGCGTGCCCGAGCGTTTCTCGCAGGCCGCCGTCGAGAAAAGCGGCAAGTTCGCCCTCGTCCTCACCGGCACCCTCAATCTCACCCGCGCCGGCGAGTATGCGTTTTCGCCCGAGACCACCTCCCCCGTCCGCCTGCTCATCGATGATCGCCCGGTTATCACGCCACTCGAACGCGGCGGTCAGGCCGGCAAGATCGCCCTCGCCGCCGGCCCCCACACCGTGCGGCTCGACTTTCTTCACACGGGCAACAACCGCCCGTCGCTCGACATCATCGCCGAGGGCCCCGGCCTCGCCCCGCAATCGCTCAGCGGCTCCGAACGTTCCGGCCCCGCCGGTGGTCGACGCAATCCCGCCGCCAGCTCCGCGAAGAAAATCCTCCTCGAGCCCGCCGCCGACCGCGTGCGCATGCAGCGCGGGTTCGTGCCCTTCGAGCCGAAGAAGCGCCTCTACGCCACCAGCGTCGGCACGCCACAGGGAGTCCACTACGCCTACGATCTAGAAACCGGCGCACTCCTCCGTGCGTGGCGCGGCTCTTGGATCGACACCGCCGAAATGTGGGAAGGCCGCGGCGAACCCCAGCTCGCGAAGCCCACCGGTCCCGCGCTTACCCTCAACTCCAAGCCCACCGTCGCACTCATCGAGAAGCCCACCACCGCCGGCTGGCCTGAGTCCGCCGACGCCCTGCAATCCTCCCAAGGCTACACCCTCGAGGCCGACGGCCTGCCCGTGTTCCTCTCCAAGCTTTCCGATGTCTCGATCCGCGACCGCGTCGCCCCGACCGCCGACGGCAAGGCCCTCGCCCGTCGCCTCGACTTCAAAGGCTCGCTCGCGTCCTGGGAGACGCAGGTGCTCCTCGCCGAAGCCGACGTGATCACACCGCAACCCGGCGGCGGCTGGGTCATCGGCGACCGCGACTACTACATCGATTGGCCCGCCGGCTCCGTGCACCAGCCGACGATCCGCAAAGTCGGCGATCGCCAGCTCCTCTTCGTTCGTCTTTCGAAATCCACCCTCGAAGCCCCCCTCTCCTACTCGCTCGTTTGGTAACGCCGCCGCCATGAAACGTTTTTTCTCCACTCTCCCCGCCCTCGCCGCGTGCAGCGTCGCCACCACGTTCGCTCAGACGAACAACCCTTCGTCCGCCGAGCGTTTCGCGAAACCCAGCGACGAACTCGTTGCCCGCGAAGATAAATATTGGAAACGCATTCCGCTCACCGTCCCCGACGACATCGTGCTGGAAACAAGCGGCATTCTCCCGCTTCCCGGCAAACGTCTCCTCGTCACCTCGCGCCGCGGTGAAGTGTATTTCATCGACGGCGCCTTCGACGCCGACCCGAAGTTGAAGTTCACCCTCTTCGCCTCCGGCCTCCACGAGCCACTCGGCATCATCGCCGCACCTGCGCCACGCAAAGGTTACTACGTCGCCCAACGCGCCGAGCTCACCCGCCTCGAAGACACCGACGGCGACGGCCGCGCCGACGTGTTTGAAACTGTCGCCAAGATTCCGATTTCCGGCAGCTACCACGAATACGCCTTCGGCCCCGTCCTTGCACCGAACGGCAATCTCCGCGTTACCCTCAACGTCGCCTTCGGCGGCGCCACCCAAGCACCCGTGCCGTGGCGCGGTTGGATGATGGACATCACACCCGATGGTCAAATGACGCCCATCGCGGCCGGCTTGCGCTCACCCGCCGGTTTCACCGTCACCACCGGCGGCGACTGGTTCGCCTCCGACAACCAGGGCGAGTGGGTCGGCTCCGGCAAACTCACGCACATCGAGCGCGGCGACTTCCTCGGTCACCCTGCCGGCCTCGCGTGGAGCAAGCAGCCCGGTTCCCCTGTGTCGCTCCGCTTCGACGACATCAAGAGTTTCGACGAGCCCATGCCCGACGTCGCCAAACGCTTGCCCGGCGTAAAGTCACCCGCCGTGTGGTTGCCGCACACCGTGCTCGGCATCTCCAACTCCGGCGTGCTCGAAGATCTGAGCGGCGGAAAATTCGGTCCGTTTGCCGGCCAACTCTTCGTCGCCGACCAAGGTCAAAGCAAGATCGCCCGCATCAGCCTCGAGAAAGTCAAAGGCGTGTGGCAAGGCGCAGCCTACGCGTTCCGCAGTGGCTTCGATTGCGGCATCATTCGCCTCGCGCAGAGCGAAGACGGCTCGTTTTTCACCGGCGAAACCGAACGCGGCTGGGGCTCCCTCGGCGCGAAGAAACACGGCATCGAGCGTCTCGTCTGGACCGGCGCGACGCCGTTTGAAATCAAGGAAGTGAAAGCCCAGCCCGACGGCTTCGTCCTCACCTTCACCACGCCCGTCGATCGGGCCACCGCCGAAAAACCCGAGAGCTACAGCGTATCCGGTTTCACCTATCTCTGGCACCGAGAATACGGCAGCGCTCCCACGAATCGTGCCGGTTGCCCCGTCCGCAAAGTCGTCGTCGCCTCCGACGGCCTCAGCGTGCGCCTCGCCAACATCTGTCTGCGCGAGGGCTACATTCACGAGATCAAGGCCGCCGGCCTTCGCTCCGCCAAAGGCGATGAACCCCTCCTGCACCACACCGCCTATTACACGCTCAACCGTTTCCCCGACGGCAACCGCATCATCCCGCTCGAGGTCAAAGAAGCCGAGCTCTGCGTCACCCCGATTCCCGCTGTCGCAAACGCCAACACGAAGAAGCATCCGACCAAACCCGGCTCCGACTGGTCCGGTGAAGACGGCGACAAAACGATCATCCTCGGCACGCAACCCGGCCTGAAGTTCGACCAGACACTCCTCACGGTGAAAGCCGGCTCCCGGGTCCGCCTCGTGTTCCGCAACACCGACGACATGCTCCACAACTTCGTCCTCTGCGCCCCCGGCAAAGGCGAGTCCGTCGGCGTCGCCGCCATGGCCCTCGCCATCGAAGGCGCGGCCAAAAATTATGTGCCCGACACCGGCGACGTGCTCGTGCACACCGCGCTGACGCTGCCCGAGGCGACCGACACCATTTACTTCACGGCGCCCACGACCCCCGGCGACTACGATTACCTCTGCAGTTTTCCCGGCCACGCGCTCCTGATGAAGGGCATCCTCCGCGTCGAAGCCAAGTAGGGCCGGGTCTCCGATCCGCCCTCGGTCCCCCTCGTTCTTCACCGCCACGCGACGATCATTGACCTGGCCTTTTCCTTACTCCTTACTTCATAGTAAGGAAATGGAAACCACCGTCACCACCAAGGGCCAGCTCACCTTGCCACAGGAGATCCGCCACGCCCTCGGTATCGCCGCCGGCACCGTGCTCGAGGTCGAGCTCGGCACTAAGGGCAGCATCGTCCTCCGCAAGAAACCCACCCCGGGTTTCTTCGACCAATTCGTCGCGTTGCAGGCAGCCGACGCTCCCTTTCGCACCGGCGATGCCGCCCGCGAGGCCCTCCGTGTCGCCGAGGATCAAGGTCCCTACGAGGCCGCACCCGCCGCGAAGAAACGCCGCACCACCCGCTGAGCCATGGCCATCGCCCTCGATTCCAACATCCTCATCGACGTCCTCGGCCAGTCGTCCGAGCACACGCCTTACGCCGTCGAAGCCCTCAATGCCGCCCTCTCCCGCGGAGCCCTCGTCATCTGCCCCGTTGTGGCGGCAGAGATATCACTCTACTTCCCGACCGCCGAGGACACGGAGGCCACGCTCAAGCGGATGCAGGTCCGCCTCGCTCCCTTCGGCTGGCGCGACCTCCACCTCGCCGGCCGTGTCTTCCTCGAATACCGCAAGCTCTCCGCGAAACCGCGCCATCGCGTCGTCGCCGATTTCCTCGTCGCCGCCCACGCTTTCTACCACGCCGATGAACTCATCACGCGCGACCGCGGCTTCTATCGGCATTATTTTCCCAAGCTGAAAATCACGCACGTCGGCCCACCCGAATCCACGTGACCATGACCGCCCTCCTCCCGCCCCTCCCCGCCGAACCCCGCCCCGGCCGCTACCGCCACTACAAGGGCAACGAGTATCGCGTGCACCATCTCGCCCGCCACTCGGAGACCCAGGAAGTCCTCGTCGTCTACCAAATGCTTTACGGCGACCACGGTTTCTGGATCCGCCCGCAGGCGATGTTTGTCGAGACCGTCGAGGTCGCCGGTCATCACGTGCCACGCTTCGCCTTCGTCCAATCCGAGTAAGTTTACGTCTATCCCCTTCGCCTCCATGCGCGTCCTCCTGGCCTTTGACAAATTCAAGGACTCCCTCACCGCCCCGGCGGCCTGCGACTTGGCCACCCGCGCGCTCCGCGCCGCGCATCCGGATTGGACGATTGATTCCGCCCCGCTCGCCGACGGCGGCGAAGGTTTCTGCGAGATTCTCACCCGCGCCGCCGGCGGTGAGTTGAGGAATTTTTCCGTCGCCGGTCCGCTTGGCGGCAAGATCGAAGCCACCATCGGCTTTGTCCCGCTTGCGAACATCCCCGCCCCCGCCCGCGCCCTGCTGTCCTTAGACATTGGTCATTCGTCATCGGACATTCCACCGACCGTCGCGGTCGTGGAGATGGCCGCGGCCTCTGGCCTCGCCTTGCTCGCGCCCGAACTCCGCGACCCGTGGCAGACCTCCACGGCCGGCACGGGCCAGCTCATCCGCGCCGCCGCCGATCTCGGCGCCGCGGCCATTTTGCTCGGCGTCGGCGGCAGCGCCACCAGCGACCTCGGTCTCGGCGCGCTGGGCTCACTCGGCTTCACCTTTTGCTCCTCCGCCGGGGCGCTCATCTCTCCGCCGATCCCTTCCGCCTGGTCCCGCATTGCCCGGCTCGACGGCCAGGTGCCGGCCACGCTCCCGCCGATCCGCATCGCCTGCGATGTGACCAACCCCCTCCTCGGCCCGCGCGGCGCCGCCGCGATTTACGGCCCGCAAAAAGGGCTGCGCCCCGCCGATCTCCAGCGCCTCGATCATGAGAGCGCCCGACTGGGACTCATGCTCTGCACGCACTGCCGGCAGCCCGACTCACTCATGGACACCCCCGGAGCCGGTGCCGCGGGCGGCATTTCCTTCGGCCTGATGACCGCCGCGCGCGCGCAACTACTGCCCGGCTTCGATCTCGTCGCCGCGTGGCTCGATCTGGATCGACGCCTCGCCGCCGCCGACCTCGTGATCACCGGCGAAGGCCGCTTCGATGAAAGTTCGCTGAGCGGCAAGGGTCCCGGGGCCGTCGCGGCCCGTGCGCTCGCCCTCGGCAAAACCGTCCACGTTTTCGCCGGCGCCGTCACGGCCACGCCGCGCAGCGGCCTCACCCTCCACGCGATTACACCCAACGGCATCTCGCTCGATCAGGCTTTGCGCGAGGCGTCCGCGAACCTCTCCGCCACCATTAGCTGCGCGTTTCCCTAATTTCTCAATTTCCTCAGTGACTGAGGAAATTGTATTTGACGGGCATGAGCTGACGTTGAGGATGCTGGGATGGCCGCCCACCGTCGCCCGTTTTGGAATAAACTGGCCGAGCGGTTTCTTGAAAAACCGCGGTTTGTTCAAATTCTTGTCGGGCCAAGGCAGGTGGGCAAAACCTATGCGGCTCAGCAGTGGGTCACCAACCTCAAGTCGAAAGCCGTTTACGTCAGCGCGGATCAACTCGTCCCGCCCTCCGCCGACTGGTTGGGCGAGCAGTGGATCGCGGCGCGCACCAGCCGGGCGCAATTGCTCGTCGTGGATGAAATTCAAAAAGTTTCCCGCTGGAGCGAAGCGGTGAAAATGCTTTGGGCGCAGGATCGGCAGGCTGGCCGCACCCTGCACGTCTTGCTGCTCGGCTCGTCATCGCTGCTGATGCAGCGAGGCCTGACTGAGAGCCTGGCCGGCCGCTTTGAGCTGACTCGCTGCGGGCATTGGCCGTGGCCAGAATGCGAGAAACTGCTCGGGTGGGGTTTGGAGCAATGGCTGCGCTACGGCGGTTATCCCGGTGCGGCGGCACTGGTTTCGGACGAGGCCCGTTGGCGGGCCTACATTCGTGACTCGATGATCGAAACGGTGCTCGCGCGGGACGTGCTCAACGCCCACATCGTCACCAAGCCCGCCCTGCTGCGACAACTCTTCAGTCTGGTCTGTCAGGCTCCCGCGCAAATCGTTTCGTATGAGAAGATGCTCGGACAGCTAACCGACGCTGGCAATACGACCACCCTCGCGCACTATCTCCAGGTGCTCGCCCAATCCTTCCTTTGCGGCGGGCTGCCGAAATTTAGCCGTGGCGTGACCCGCCGCAAGGCGTCTAGTCCAAAACTCGTGGTCTTCAACAACGCGCTTATCACCGCCATGAACTCCACCCAACACCCTCCGCCGCGCGGTCGGCCCGCGGCCGAACGGGTGGAGCGCTCCGCTCATTGGGCAGCCTGGCGCGGTCGACTGGTGGAAAATGCCGTTGGGGCCACGCTCCTCTCGACGGCGGAAGCCGAGGGCTGGACCGTCAGCTACTGGCGCGAGCGCGATCTGGAAGTGGATTTTGTCGTCGAAACGCCCACCGAACTCTTCGCCGTCGAGGTAAAATCTGGCCGATCTGACCGCGCCGCAGGCCTTGCGGCATTTCTCCGCCGGTATCCCGAGGCGCTCCCCGTCGTGATCGGTGACGACGGGATTCCCGTGGAACAATTTTTCCAGCGCGGTCCTGCCGGCATCAGGCTCGATTTTTTGCGCGTCGGGCTGTCCGCGCTGCTCGGCGCGCCCGTGGTGGTCAGTCCCGACGGCACCGTGGATTCTGACCCAAGCCAGCGCATGATCAATTTCAAGAACCTCGCCAATGGAAAATCATGCTCCTATTTTGCCAAGGAGTTGGACGGCGGACGAATCCTCAAGCAACTGAGAGGATCGCCCGCGCGGCCATGAGCCCCTCTCGACCGCCCTGCGCCGCCCGCCCTCGCCCTCGCTGTATGTCCGACTCGTCGCATCTTTTCTTCGCGAAAAAAATTCTTCCGCTCCTCGTGCCCGTGCTCGGCCTGCTCGGTTGCAGCGCGAGCCAGCCGCCCGCGAAGAAACCCGCCACCCCGCTCTTCGTGCCGCCGATCGCCGCGCCCGCGATCGCGCCGCACGACGAAAAACTTCCGCCCGTCCTGCTGGGCATCGACGTGCTCGAGGCCGCCGGCTTCGCCGCCGTCAAGGGCAAGCGCCTTGGCCTGCTCACTCATCCCGCCGGCGTGAACCGCCGCGGCGTGAGCACCATCGAGGTGCTGCGCCACGCGCCGGGCGTGAAGCTCACGGCCCTCTACGCCGTCGAGCACGGCCTCTACGGCGATCTGCCCGCCGAGAAACCGTTTGCCGACAAAATCGATCCGCGCACCGGCCTGATGGTGTTCTCGCTCTACAGGGGCAATCTCGTCCGCGCCACCGCCGCGCAGTTGAAAGACATCGATGCGCTCGTGATCGATTTGCAGGACATCGGCACGCGCAGTTACACATTCAGCGGCGCCATGAAGGTCGCGATGGAAGCGTGTTTCGAAAACGGCAAGGAGGTCATCATCCTCGACCGGCCCAATCCGCTCGGCGGCCTGAAAGCCGACGGCCCACCGCTCGACGCCGACCGGATGAGCGACGTCGGCCGGTTCCGCGTGCCCTACGTCCACGGCCTGACGATGGGCGAGCTCGCCCTGATGGTGAAGGATGCGCTGCCGCCCGGCGGCCTGGCGATCTCCGCCGTGGCGCGCGCGCGCGGCAAACTCACCGTCATCGCCATGCGCGGCTGGACCCGGGCGATGCGCTGGCCGGAGACCGGGCTCACGTGGGTGCCCACGTCGGGCCTCCTCCAGGATTTTGCCGCGGTGCAGGGCTACCCGATGACCGGGCTCGGCTGCATCCTCGGAGGGTTCCGGCACGGGGTGAAACAGAGCGTCGGCAGCCAATACGCGTTCCGCAGTCTCACCCATCTCACGGTCAAGCGGGACGTCTGGGAAAAGGAAATCCGGGCGCTCCGGCTGCCCGGCATCCAGTTCGCGCCCATCAGCGTGCCCAGCGCGAAAACCGGCCAGCCCGGCACGGGTCTCTTCATCGAGATCAACGATTATGATGCGTGGCAGCCGACCGAGCTGAGTTTCTGGCTGATGAAACTCGCCTGCAAGCTGGAGCCAAAAAACCCGTTCGCGACCGCGACCGACGCCCAGCGGCGCACCTTTCTGGTCCACCTCGGCTCGGCCGCCTTCCACCGCGACCTCGTCACCAAGGGGAAGAACATCGACCTCGAGACCTGGCTCCGCACCTGGCGGGAGCAGGCGAAAGTCTACCAGGAGCAGAGCAAAAAATACTGGCTCTACCGCTGAGCCACGGCGGCGCCCACGGCATTTAATAAAACGTTGCCCCGGCCGGCGCATGATTAAATCTCCCGGCGTGCCCCGCCTGAAAAAAGTTTCCCAGACTCAGCTCGCGCGGGAGCTCGGCATCTCGCAGGCGCTGGTTTCGCTCGTGCTCAATGGTCGCCGGCAGGGCATCAGCCCCGAGACCTACGATCGCATCTGGGCGCACGCCGTCAAACGCGGCTACCATCCGAAGGGCATGCATCTCGCCTCCTCCCCAGCGGCCAAAGGGCGGCAGGTCGGCATTATCCTGCGCGCCCCGCTGCGCCTCAACACGCCCACGATGTATTTCGGCCACGTGCAGCACGGGTTGCATACCGGGATCGAAGCGCGCGAATACACCACGGTGTTTCTCGGCGCGGAGGACCAGCTCGACGCGGAAAAACTCCGGCGCATCTTCAGCCCCGGCCACGCGTTCCAGGGCATCGTCCTCGTCGGTGAAGTCACCCGCGTTTTTCTAGATCACCTGCGCCGCTTCGGTCTGCGCCTCGTCGCCGTGTCGGCCCGTTATCCCGGCCTGTGCCACTCGGTGCTCGGCAATGAACCCCAGGCCCTCGAGTCCCTCGTCGATCACCTGCACGGCCTCGGGCATCGCCGTTTCGGCTGGCTCGGTGGCAACGTCGGCCTTGGTCGCCACGAGTCGCGCCTGCAGGCGCTGGAGGCCGCCCTCGCCCGCCATCAACTGAAACTCGATCCCCGTTACCTGGTGAAACTCAAGGACGGGGAACGCATCGACGGCGCCGATGCCGCGCGCTCGCTCCTCCCGCTGGGCCGGCGCCGGGACTTCCCCACCGCCTTCATCACCTACAACACGCTCATGGCCGCCGGCGCCGTGCGCGAGCTGCAGCGCGAAGGCTGGCCGGTGCCCGCGAAGATCAGCGTGGCGAGCGCCGATTTTTCCCCGGTCGCCACCGAAAGCACGCCGAGCATCACCGCCGCCGGCTCAAACCCCGAAAAGCTCGGCGAAGCCGCCGCCCGCCTCGTGCTCGACGCCCCGGCCGGCTCCGAGGAAGGTTTCACCGACCTCATGCTGCCCGCCCAGCTCTTCATCGGCGACTCCACCGGCCCGGCCCGCAAGTGAGGGCGCGCCGCGCCGCCGACCGTTTTTGTCATTCTGAACGCAGCGCAGCTTGGCCGGAACACTGGTCGGCCGCCTTCGCCTGCGGACGCGCCACGGATTCATCGCGGCGCGCCGCGCGACCGCCGATCAGCAGATTTCCCTTGGCATTTAATAATTATTAAACTCGAGTGACTCCCACCGCCACCCCGCATGACCCCCTACGACTACGCTGTGCTGATCTTCTACTTCGGCTTCATGCTGGCGATCAGCTGGGTCTTCCGGCGCTTCGTCACCAACGTCTCCGAGTATTTCCGCGGCGGCGGCAAGGCGCTGTGGTGGATGGTCGGCGGTTCCGCCTTCATGGTGGCGTTCAGCGCGTGGACCTTCACGGGCGCGGCCAGCAAGGCTTACAGCGACGGCTGGCCCATTGTCGTCATCTACCTCGGTAATTCGATCGGTTTTGTCATCAACGCCCTGCACTTCGGCCCGCGCTTTCGCCAGCTCCGCGTCGTCACCAGCATCCAGGCCATTCGCACCCGCTTTGGCGCCGCCAGTGAACAGGTTTTCACCTGGATGCAGCTGCCCTTCGGCCTCCTCCAGGCCGGCATCTGGCTCAACGCGCTCGGGGTCTTTTTCGCCGCGGTCTTCGGCCTCGACCTTGGCCTCACGATCATGGCCACCGGGCTCGTCGTGCTTTTCATGGCCCTCATCGGTGGCAGTTGGGCCGTGCTCGCGAGCGATTTCATCCAGGTGCTCATCCTCATGCCCGTGTGTCTCGCCGTCACCGTGCTGGCCTTGCTCAAGGTCGGCGGCGTCGGCGGTTTTTTCGCGCAGGTGCCCGCGGCCCACCTCGATCTCGGCCAGATGTTTTCCCAGGAGTTCCTCGGGCTCTGGTGCCTCGCGATGATCCTCAAGCAGATCTTTTCCACGAACAATCTCAACGACGCCAACCGCTACCTCTGCGTCAAGGACGGCCGGCACGCGCGTTGGGCCGGCTTCCTCGGTGCCGGGCTGTTTCTCATCGGCATCGTGATCTGGTTCGTCCCGCCGATGGTGGCGCGCATCCTCTACCCCGATTTGCACGCCGTTTTCCCCACGCTCAAGAATCCTGAGGAGGCCGCCTTCATCGCCATCGCCCGCGACGTCATGCCCGTGGGCATGATGGGGCTGCTCGTGAGCGGCATCTTTGCCGCCACCATGTCGTCGATGGACGCCGGCCTGAACAAAAACGCCGGCTACTTCATCAAGAATTTCTACCAGCCCATCATCCGGCCCCACGCCTCCGACGCCCACCTGCTCTGCGTCGGTAAGTTTACCACCGCGATCCTCGGCGTGCTCGTGATCCTTGTCGGCCTGAAACTCAGCGAGCTCCGCGGCATGAATCTCTTCACGATGACGCAGCGCCTCGGCATCTTGATCGGCACGCCCATCCTTGTGCCGCTGGTGCTCGGCCTCATCGTCCGCCGCACCCCGCCCTGGTCCGCGTGGAGCACCGTCCTCATCGGCTTTTTCTGCTCCCTCTGCATCAGCCGCTTTCTTACGCCCGAGTGGGCCGCGCCGCTTTTCGGCTATACCGCGCCGCTCGACGACGGCGCCCGGGAATACTGGCGCCAGTCCATCGAGCTCTTCGGCAACATCACCGTCGGGTCCGCGTGGTTTCTTGGCACCACGTTTTTCTGGCGCCGCACTTCGGCCGAACACCAGGCCAGTGTCGCCGAATTCTTTGTTCGCTTCAACCAGCCCATCGACTTCGCCAAGGAGGAAGGCGAAGGCAACGACGCCCGCCAGTCCTCCGCCGTCGGCTGGCTGTGTCTGGCCTACGGCGGCTTTGTCATGCTGCTCGTGCTCATCCCGAATCCGGCGATCGGCCGCCTCGCGTTTCTCGGCTGCGGCGGGCTGGTCGCGGTGATCGGCGCGTTGCTGGTCCGCTCCGCCCGCCGCGGCGATCCCCAGCCGGCGCCACGCTGATTTTTCCGTCTTTCGACTTTGCCCGCGAGGGCGGGAGGCGTCAGAAATTTCGCCGTGCTCCCCGAGTCGTCCCGTGAATCCTCCCGACCCGGCCCCTGGCCGGCGGCGATCATCGTGGCCGCGACCATCGCCGCGTATCACAATAGTTTTTCCGTTCCCTTCGTCTTCGATGACGGGCTGGCCATCGTCGAAAATCCGACCCTCCGCCAGCTCTGGCCTCCGTGGGCCGCCTTCTCACCTCCGTCCGGCCAGGGCCTGACCGTCGAGGGCCGGCCCCTCCTCAACTTCTCGCTCGCGCTCAACTACGCGATCGGCGGCGCGTCGCCCCGGGGCTACCACGTGGTCAACCTCATCATCCACGCCCTCGCCGCCCTCACCCTGTTCGGCTTGGTGCGCCGGACTCTCTCCGCGCTCAACGCTCCGCGCGCAACTTCGGGCGCCTTCGCGATTGCTCTGCTGTGGGCCGTGCATCCGCTGCAAACGGAGTCGGTGACCTACGTCGTGCAACGGACCGAGTCGCTCATGGGGTTGCTCTACCTGCTCACGATTTATTGTTTCGCGCGCAGCGTTGCGCCGGCAGCCGGGCGGGGCTCCGACCCACCGCCGCGCAGCGCCGTTTGGTCGACGCTCGCCGTGCTCGCGTGCGCGCTCGGCATGGCGACCAAAGAGGTGATGGCCTCCGCTCCACTGATGGTTTTGCTCTTCGATCGCACGTTTGTCGCGGGTTCGTTTCAGGCCGCCTGGCGGCAGCGTCGAAGATTTTACCTCGGGCTCGCGGCGACGTGGCTCCTGCTCGGGCTCCTCGTGCTCGCGGCGGGCAATCGCGGCGGCACCATCGGCGCGAGCGCCGGCGTCGCCTGGTGGCAATATGCGCTGTGCCAGTCGCGTGCGGTCATCCACTACTTGCAGCTCGCACTCTGGCCGGACCCGCTGATTTTCGATTACGGCGCGGATTTCGTCACGCTCCGCCAGATCGCACCGTCGGCGCTTCTGCTCGCTGTGCTGCTGGCCCTCACCGCCTTCGCTCTCTGGCGCCGGCCCGCGCTGGGATTCCTCGGCGCCTGGTTTTTCGTCATTCTGGCCCCGACTTCCAGTGTCGTCGGCGGCACGCGGCAGATGCTCGCGGAGCATCGGATGTATCTGTCACTCGCGGCGGTGGTCGTGCTCGTGGTTTTCGGCGCCCACGCGTGGCTGGGCCGGCGGGCGGGGTGGTGGTTCGCGGTGCTCGCCGTCGCGCTCGGCGCCACCACGATCCGCCGCAACCACGACTACCGCACTGAGCTCGCGCTCTACACCGACACCGCCGCGAAGCGACCCGACAATGCCTACGCCCGTTACAATCTCGGCAAAGCCCTCGCCGAGGCCGGCCACCTCGACGAGGCCATCGCTCATGATCGAGCCGCGGTGCGCCTGCGTCCCGACCTCGTCGGGGCTCACTACAATCTGGCCAACGCCCTCACCGCGGCCGGTCGCCTGCCCGAGGCCGTCGCCAGCTACGAAGCCGCGCTAAGACTGCAGCCCGGCTACGCGAAGGCGCACTACAACCTCGGCAATCTCCTCCTCAGCCGCGGAGAAAAAACGGCGGCGTTCGAACATTTTCACGCCGCGGTCGCGCTGGACCCACAGCACCTCGAGGCTCGCACGAATCTCGGGGGCGTCGCGCTGGAACTGGGCCGGCTCGAGGAGGCGCAGGCGCAGTTGGAACGGGTGGTGCACGCCCAGCCCGACTCGGTCGAGGCGCATTTCGGTTTGGGCAACGTCTTCCTGCTGCGGGAGCGCTGGGCGGAAGCCGCCCGCGAATTCGAAACCGTGCTGCGGTTGCGACCAGACCTCGCCCTCGCGCGGGAACGGCTGGAGCTGGCCCGGTCCCACCGGTAATCAACGGCGCTGACTCGCGCGCACCCGTTCGAGATCGACGCGGGCGTTCGGAAAATCAGGGGCGAGACGGAGCGTCGTTTCGTAGTGCTGCGCGGCTTCCGTCAGCCGACCCAGCTCGAACAACGCGCTACCGAGATTGTGCTGCGCCTCGGCGTGGTCGGGATTCGCGCGCAGCGCCGCCTCGTAGTGCGGCACCGCCTCCGCCGGTCGGCCGGACAGGGCGAGCACATTGGCGAGCTGGTAGTGCGCCGCGGTGTGCACCGCCGGATTCCCCGCCGTGCACTTCAACGCGGCCTCAAATTCCCTGATCGCTTCCGGCCCCCGCCCGACGGCGACGAGCGCGTTGCCGAAATTGTAGCGCGTCTCCGCAAATTCCGGTGCGAGCCGGACGGCGGTCGCCAGATGCTTCACCGCCTCGACCGCGCGGCTCCCGGCGAGCAGCGCATTTCCCAGATTCATGTGCGCATCGGCAAATTCCGGTTGCAGCCGCAGCGCCGCCTCAAAGTGTTCGATCGCCTCCGGTCCGCGCCCGAGTTTCAGCAGGAGTTCGCCATAATTCTCGTGGCCCACGGAGAAATCCGGTTTCAACCGCAGCGCCTCCGCGTAGCTCACCAACGCGCGCGGCCCGTCATCGGCCCGCTCCCACGCCCCCGCGAGCATGAAATGCGCGAGGGGATTCTCCGGCCGCTTCGCGACCGTGTCGCTCCATAGCGCGACGGCGGTGCGGTAGTCGGTGTTGCGCCGCACCGTGAGAGCGATCGCGCCGAGGGCGGCGGCCGTGAAACCCGCCAGCAACACCGGTCGGTAGCGCGCCGGGACCACGCGAGCGCCACCGACCACGACGACCGCCAGCACGGCCGCGAGCGACAAATACATCCGGTGCTCGACGATCATCTGCGTCGTGCCGGGGGCGAGGCTCGTCGGCGCCAGGAGGCCGAAGAACCACGCGCCCGCGAAACCGAGCGCCGGCCAACCCTGCGCCCGGTCGACCGGCCGCCGCCTCAAGCCGTGAATCGTAAGCGCCAGCAACGCGAGGACGAGCAGCGCCTCGAGCACGATCTCCCCCGGCGACGTGATCCAAAACGTGCCGTATTCGAACACCAGCGGCACCGGCCAGAAGGTGAGCCTCAGATAGGTCGCGATCGCCTTGAGCTGCGTCAGCCAATAGGCCCACGGCTCGACGCCCGCGCCGAAACCCACGGAGCCGCCCCGATTGCCGCCGCCCTGCCACACGAGCCAGCCGAGCAGCAGCCACGTGCCCGCCAGTGCGACGTAGAATGGCCCCCGGCGCCGCAGCGCCTCGCCAAAACTTCGCGCCACAAAGGTCCGGTCGTAGAAGAGCACCATCAGCGGCGCCGTCGCCATCACTTCTTTGGTCGCCATGCCGAGCGCGCACGCGAGCACGGCGAGCGTCTGCCACACGACGGCGGGCGCTTCCCGCGCTGCGCTGCGCGCGAAACAATAGACCGTGAGCAAATACCACAGCCCCATCAGCGACTCGGCGCGTTGGATCACATAGGTCACCGACTCGGTTTGCAGCGGGTGCACGACCCAGAGAACGGCGATCGTCAGCGCCAGCCAAAGTGCCTTCGGGTCCGGCGCCAGCGTCCGCCGCACGAGGCCAAAAAGCGTCAGAGCGGCGAGGACGTGGATTAACAGATTGAGCGCATGGTAGCCTTCCACCGCGGTGCCGCCGACGGCGTAGTTGAGCGCGAGCGAAAAATTGAGAATCGGCCGGCCCTGCGCGGTGACATTCGTGACGGGTGGGCTCAGCGGGGTCGTCAACGGCCAGAGTTGCCGGATCGTCGGGTTGGTCGTGATCGATGAGGCGTCGTCGAAGACGAACGGACCGTGCAGACTGTTGTGATACGCCACCAAGGCCGCGGCGCAGATCACGAGGACCGCTCCGAGCGACTTGAGCGAAGGCATCATGCGACCCATTCCGCCACGAGTGGCTCAAACTTTCCAGCCCAGGCTTCGGCGGGCTGACCGACGAAGGACCCCGGGGGCCGGGCCCTCAGAAGCCCAAGGTGGTCGACAGAGTCCACATGCGCGGCTGCCCGTCGAAGACGGCGTTATTCGGCCCCGTCCAGCCGCTGATCGCGTTCGGTGTGATCACGACGTGGTAGCGGTTGAACAGATTCGAGACGTTGAGCTGCGTGCCGAGCGTGTAGCGGCCAAATTTTTTGTCGTAGCCGAGCAGCAGATCGAAGCGTGCCTGGGTGGGAAAACTGAACAACCGGCGCTGGGCCCCCACGCTCACGCCGGTGGGATAGTAATAATATCTCCGGTTATACCACGCCACCGTCGTGGTGCCGCCAGCGCGCAGACCACGCAGCACGCCTTCGGTAAACGAATAAGTCGCGGTAAAATTACTGCTCAGCGTCGGAAAATTGGTCGTGCCCTCGCCGGCTTTCGTCACGGGCACTTCGGAGGGCGGAACGAATCCCGGGTTGATCTGGATCTTCGAGGCCGGCAGCCCGGTCGCGCCGGTGAGAATCGGCCCGTGCACGGGATCGACCACGGCGAGCGTGGTCCGGGCAGAGGTGGAGAAGATCTGCCCGCTGATCGCGATCGGGTTCGCGTAGTAGGAATTTCCCGGCGTGCTCAGCGCGGCAATCGTGAGCGGGATCGCCCCGGCCGTGCCCTCGGGCACGGTGGGCCGCGCGGCGGCAAAGGTCGGCGTCACGAAAACGACGGCACCGTCCTTATACGTCACCTGCCCCGCGGCGTTGGCGTAGAACTGGTCGTTGTAGAGCGCCTGATAGGTGCGGGTGTTGCCAATCTCGCCTTGAATCGCGGCCGCTGAAAGCCGGATGCGGAGGTTGCGCGTGGGCGCGGCCGTGAGGGCGAGCTGAGCCCCGTTCGACTTGCGATCCACGTTGATGATGGTGCTGGGGGCGCCGCCAAACCGGCCGTTGAGGCCCGTTGGATTGATGATGAACGCCAGCGTGCTGGTGACGAAGAAGGTCTCGTTCTTCGCGCTCGTGTGATACAGCGCGAGCGAGCCGGAGAGCGTGCCGCTCGCGTTTTGCACCTTGATCCCGATCTCCTCGCCGATGGCGTGCGCGGCCAGCGTCGCCTGGCCGATGGGATCGTTGTTTTGCTGGGTGGGCGGGTTGTGGGAGTCGGACACGGCGATATACGGGCGCAGCCAGTCGCGGAGGGCGTAGTTGGCGCCCGCGCTGAAGCTGACGGATTTTTCGTCGGAGATCTTGCGCGCGCCGGACGTGGGGTTGAGCGCGGTGATGGCGCTGCCTTGATTGAGCGTCTGCTGAAACGTTTGCGAAGCCCGGAAGCCGAGCAGCGTGTTGAGCTTGCCGTTGAGCCACGCGGTGTCGTTCACGCCGTAGACGCCCTTGCTGACGGTGCGCACAATGTTGTAGTTGCCGCCGCCGAGCGTGACCCCGAGCGGGTTTTCCGCCGTGACCTGCGACGGCAGCGAGGGATTCTGTTGTTGGCGCACGTAGTCGATCCCGAGCCAGGAAACCCGGTTCTGGCCGGGCTGCCACGCGGGATAGGCGGTGGGCTCCGTGCCCATCGCCCAGAGCACGGGGCCGATCACGGTGCGGCCGTTGTTCACGGCGGCGGTGGCGGGGTTGACGATCGCGTTCCCGCTGGCGTCGGCCCGGTAGTAACCGTAGCCGATGAACGCCGCGTTGATGCGGGTGTAGTCGGCCCCGAGGATCGACTGGCTGCGGGCGCGGCCGTCGAAGAGCGAGTTTTCAAATGCGACCGAGAGCCGCGCGGGAAACGTCTTCGCCGGCTGGATGCTCTCCTGCGCCGGCTGGCCGCCGGTGCCACCGACCGCCCACGCGCCGACATAGTTGGCCGTGACGTTCGGGGCCTGCATGGCCAGCGTGCCGGCGTTGAAGAGGCGGTTGTTGAAATCCTTGTAGCCGATCGAAAACTGGGAGGACACGGCGGGCGACCACTGTGTCTCGACCGTGAGCGTGCCGAGCGTGTCCACGGTGCGCTCGCTGAAGCGCCAGCCAAAAAACGAATCGACGTTGCTCCAGTTGATGCGGCCGCCGGCAATCGGGCCGCCGCCACTCGCGCCCGTAGCGCTGGCGTTGATCTGATTCGTCGCGAGCAGATAGTGGAGAAACTGGCCGTTGCGCGCGTCGTTGGCGGCGCTGAGGGCGCCGAAGGTGACGTTGGAGGAAACGTTGCGGTTGTTCGAAGTTTGCTCGCCGATGAGGCGCACGGTGGTGTTGCCGAAAAACTTCGCAGCGAACTGCACGTATTGACCGTCGAGCAGCGCGCCGATGTTCACCCGCCGGGTGTGCGCATCCTGATGGATGAAGGCGCCGCGGATGGCGAAGCGCTTGTTGCCCGCGCCGAAATCCAGCGTGCCCTGGTTGCCGCCGTATTGATCGGTCTGGAGGCGGAGCGAGCCAAAAAGTTTGCGGCCGAAGCGGGCCTGCTTGGACACGAGGTTGATCACCCCGCCGCCGCCACCGTTGCCGTAGAGCAGCGCCTGGGGTCCCATGATCACCTCGGCTCGCTCGATGTCGAAATTGTTGGTGACGCCCGTCGCGGTGGAGCCGGTGTTGGAAAACGTCGCGAGCGACAGAAAGGCATCGCGCTGCATCCCGGGTGCCGTGAGGCCGCGGAGCTGGATATAGGAATTGGACGCCCGGTCACCCGGCTGCCCGGTGAGCGTGCTCGCCGGGCCGTCGGCCGACGAAAAACCGGCGCCCGCGGTGAAGCTCGAGATCATATCCTCCACCGAGGTCGCGTTGACATCCCGCATGAACGCCTCGTTGTAGATCTCAGCCGAGATGGGCAGCTTCGCGAGTTCGGTGTTGAAGCGCGTAATCGAGTTGGAGTTGAGCGCGCCGTAGCTGTCATCCCGGTCCGCCGAGACCTCGAAGACATTCAGAAAAATTGTTTCCTCGGCTGGTTTGACGAGGGTCGTGGGTGTCCGGGCGGCGACCGGAGCCGTTTGGGCAAACCCGGCGTGGCCGAGGGTAAGGAAAATCGTGAACCAAAAGCCCGGCCGAAAAATGGGGCGGGCACAGGCGGAGCAAGCGGTGGACCAGATGGAGGATGGAGCGTTCATGGCGGGGGATTGGGGTTGGGCAGGGTGCTCCCCCGGCGGCCAAGAGGCAAGCTGCCCCGTCACGAAGATTCCGCAGACGGCATTTGGCAAGCGGTTTAATTATTATTAAATCGCACCACCCCACCGATCTCTCCACGTCTGGGGTCTCGGATAAAAGCGTCTTGCCATTAATTCATTATTATTAAAATAATTCACCCGATGACCCACGCCGGCTCTCCCCCGCTCCGCCCGCCAGGCGCGCCCGCGCCCGCACCGCCGCGCGGCCCGGACGCGGTCGCCGCCGGTCACTATCCCATCGCCTCCCGCGTCGCCGGCGGTTTTTCTGCCGGCGCCATGTCTCACCGCGGTCGCCTCCTCCGCCTTCCGCCCAACCGCGTCTGGCGCACCTATCCGGGCGGTCGCACGCTCGACCGGCTCGCCGGCGCGCCGACCCCCGCCGACACCCAGCTCGCCGAGGACTGGATCGCCTCGACGACGCGCGCCGTGAACCGCGGCCGCGAGCACCTCGCCGAGGGCGTCTCCCAAGTGCTCGTCGGCGCCGACGAGACGCCGCGCGACTTCGCCGCGCTCCTCGCGAGCGACCCGGAATATTTTCTCGGCGCCGCGCACACGAAAACATTCGGCGCGCAGCCGCAGCAGCTCGTGAAATTCCTGGACAGCGGCACGCGCCTGCACCTCCAGGTCCACCCCACCCGTGAGTTCGCACGGAAATTTCTCTCCGCCCCCAGCGGCAAGACCGAGGCCTACCACATCCTCACCACGCGCGACGATGTCGCCGACGCGTTCATCTACGTCGGCTTCCAGCGCCCGCCCGCGCGTGCTGAGTTGCGGCGCATGATCGAGGCGCAGGACATCGCCGCTCTGGAGGCGTGCTTCGACAAGATTCCCGTGCGCCCCGGCGACACGTTCATCATCCCTGGCGGCACGCCGCACGCGCTGGGTGCCGGCCTGTTCATGGTGGAGATCCAGGAACCGAGTGATCTCGTGGTGCGCTTCGAGTTCGAACGCGCCGGCTACCTCCTGCCCGAGTCCGCCCGCTTCATGGGCCGCGGCCTCGAATTCTGTCTCGATGTTTTTAACCTCGCGCCGCTCACCCCCGCGGCGGTCGACACCCGCGTCCGCTGCCGCCCGCGCCGCCTCCGCGCCCTCGGGCCCAGCAGCTATCAGGACGAACTCATCGGCCCCAACCAGACCGACTGCTTCCGCGTCCTCCACTCCACCCTCGACGCTCCGGTTCTAAAAACCGAGCCCGCCGCCACCATCGCCATCGTCACCCATGGCTCCGTCAGCGCCGCGGCCGGGGGCGAAGTTCATCATTTCCGCTGTTACGACAAATTTTTTCTCCCCGCCGGACTCGGCCCCGTGCGCTTCACGCCCGCCCCCGGCGGCTGTGGGATCCTCGAATGCCTCCCGCCCGCCGCTCTCTGACTGCGGTGCTCCCCTTTCAGCCTCACCTTCTTTCAGCCTTTCCGTGAAGCCCATGCCCGCCTCCCTCCTCGTCGTCCTCACGCCTTTCGAGGCGGAAAACTTTTTCCCTGCTCCGCTGCTCGCCGAGCTCCGCGCGCTCTCCCCCGACTTTCGCGAACTCGATCCCACCGACCTTAGCGCCGCCGATTTCGCCCGCGACCTCGCCGCCGCCGATCCGGAAATTCTTCTCGCGTGCTGGAAGACTCCCGCGCTCCCCCCCGTCCTCCCCTCCCGTCTCCGCTACATCTGTTACCTCGCCGGGAGCATCAAGACCTTCGTGACCCGCGCCCATCTTGAACGCGGCCTGGTGCTGACCAACTGGGGCAGCTCCGTCAGCCGCGTCGTCGCCGAGG
>SIBG01000049.1 GCA_009695305.1 Opitutus sp.
GGTGGGGCAGCACGGCAGCGAAAAGGTGATCGCGGAGTATGTGCAGCGACAGGGTGGCCAGAGTGAGTATCGTCAGTTGCACAAGGGTCAGTTGGATTTGGAGCTGTCTTGATCAAATGCCTCGGGGCTTGCCCCGAGGATCTTTACTCGGCGACGGAAGTTTATGAGGCGCCGATCGGCGCGCGGGCAGCTGGCTGCTGCCGGAGAGGCGGTTTCGGCGCCTCATTTTGGCCAAAAACAGAGGGATGGACAGCGGGGTGGGGTTTTGTTCTCGTCTCCGGTTCCAAAGCCCAAATCCCTCGCGCATGACCACGCCCGCCACTCCTTCCGCTCCCAAACCCGCCGGTGATGACCGCAACCTCGTCGCCGTCGACGCGCACTACATCGCGCCCACGTTGGAGGATAAGCTGAACCTCTTCTGGAAGAACAACGGCAACGCCATCCTCGTGCTCTGCGGCCTCGTGGTGCTCGGCATCATCGGCAAGGGCGGGTGGGAATATCTGCAGGGCCAGAAGGAGCTCGACGTCGAAAAGGCCTACGCCGCCGCCGCGACCCCCGAGGCACTGAAGGCGTTTGCCGCAGCTCATGCCGGCCACGCGCTGGCGGGAATCACGCAGCTTCGCCTGGCAGATGACGCCTACGCCGCGGGCAAGACCGCCGATGCGCTCGCCGGCTACGAACAGGCCCTGGCTACGATCAAGACCGGTCCGCTCGCCGCCCGCGCCCAACTAGGCCGCGCCCTTTCGAGGGCGCAGGGTGGCAAGACCGCGGAAGCCACCGCGGATCTCAAGCAACTTGCCAACGATGCGAACCAGTTCAAAGGCGCGCGGTCCGAGGCGGCTTATCAGCTCGCGAGCCTCGCGGCGGATGCGAACCAGCCGGACGACGTGCAAAAGTATTCCATGCTGCTCATGCAGATCGATCCCACGAGCCCGTGGACGCAGCGCGCCCTCGCGTTGCGCGCGAGTCTGCCCGCTCCGGCGGCGATCCCGCCCGCGAAGGCCGACGCGCCCGCGGGCGTGCAGATTAAGCTGCCGGGGAAGTGAGCGGTTGGCGTAGGCCCGCGAAATCCGGGACGCTGGTGGTAGGTCGGGCTTAATGCCCGACACTTGGCCGGCTGCGATGGATGCTGGGAAAATCCGTCCGGGATAAACCCCGAACTACGGCAAATGGCCTCTCCCATTTAATGCGAATCTCAATCGTGTGCCGCCGCTGAACTATACGTTGCAGGGGTCTGGCTGAGTGGCCTTCAGCGACCCGGCTGGGGTAGAGCGATACCCTTTAAAACGTAGCCGCCGTCCTATGCCGCGGCGGCGGAATATGGTTTTCTATCGTGGGTCCGGTTCGCCGGTCCACCGCCACTTCCGCCGATGACTACGAAGAGCAGTTTTTGTCTCGCGCCGATCCTCATGGGATTGCTGGCGAGTTCGCTTCCAGCGCAAATTTTGGTCTAGGCCTTTACAAGTTCCAGCGCCGGGCCGACGAGTGCCGATGCCAGCCTCACGGGCGGTGCGGTTTCGACGGGGGGCGGCGTCACGACCACGAGCAACGGCTCACCCGTGTCGTCCGGCTACTCCGGTGCGTCGGGCGGCTACTTCATCTTGGACAACGGCTGGACGGGCACTACGCCGGGCACGAATTATTTTCAGTTTTCGATCACACCCGCCAGCGCCAGCGTTAGCCTCACATCGATCAGCTTCGGCTATCGCGAGAGCGGAACGAGCACGGGGCCAACCAATTTCTACTTCCGTTCCAGTGCCGACGCGTATGCGGCCGACCTCGCCACCGGCTCGCTGACCAACTCGGACAACAACTGGCACTCCAGCGGTAGCAGTTCCGTCACGATCACTTTTGTTTCGGCCACGACGTTTCGAATCTATGCCAATGGTGCGACGAACGGCACCCCCACGCTGCGGTTGGACGACCTTACCATCAACGGCGCCGTGGTTGCGGTGCCGGAACCCGCCACCGTCGCGGTGTGGTTGGGGCTCGGGGCCATGGGCGCAGCGCTGGGGTGGCGTCGGTTTTTTCGGGCGCGACCAAAAGGCTCCATAGTCGTTCTGCCACGAGGGCAGAGTAAGTCGTTGCGGACGACCTCGGCTTGGGACTCGGATTGGGCTCAGGGCGCGGCCGGGCGCTTCGCCTTCTTCGCGGCGGGCGGGCTCGTGGGCGGCGACCACGCGGCGGGCTTGGGGTTCGCAACCGTGAGCGGCGCGGGGTCGGCGTAGTTTTGCATTTCCCGCTGGAGCAGAGCCGTCATCGCGGCCACGCGGTTGGCGTGCTCGGAACGGCCAGCGAGGTTGTTGAGTTCACGCGGATCGGCGGCGAGGTCGAAGAGTTGCGTGCGGTCGACGAGCGGGTAGCGGATGAGTTTCCAGCGGTCGTCGCGCACCGCACGCTGGCCGTCGCGGTAGGCGGTATAGAGAATGTCGCGAACCTTGGCGGTCTGGCCGCGGAGAATCGGTGCGAGGCTGTGGGCTTCGACGCCGGCGGGAATTTTGGCGCCGGCGAAATCGCAGAAGGTGGGAAACAGATCCATCAGGTAAACGAGCGCGTCGCTCCGGCCCTGCGGGATGCCGGGGCCGGCGATCACACAGGGGACGTGCATGCCGCCGAACTCATAGAGGTTCTGCTTACCGAAGAGCCCGTGCTCGCCGAGCGAGAGGCCGTTGTCGCCGGTGAAGATGATGATCGTGTTGTCCCATTCGCCGCGGGCGCGGAGCTCGGCGAAGACGCGGCCGATGTGGTGGTCGAGGCCGGTGATGCACGCGTAGTAGTCGGCGAGCTGCTGCTTGGTGTCGGCCGGGGTGCGGGGCCACGGGGCGAGTTGCTCATCGCGCACGGTCATCTCGCCGTTGTCCCACGGGTGCTGCGGGAGAAACGCGGCGGGGAGCGGAATTTTCGCGGGATCGTAGCGGCCGTGAAATTCGGGCGCGGCGACGCGCGGGTCGTGGGGCACGGGCGGGGCGAAATAAATGTAGAACGGTTTCGCGGTCGCGGCGGCGGTCGCGGAGGAACGCTCGCGAAGAAATTTGATCGCGGCGTCGGCGTGGCGCTCGCTGGAGCCGCGGCGAAGTTCGACCGGGTGGTTGTCGAACTTGAGGTTGGTGTCGAACGCGTTGAGGCCGGCGGTGAACTCGTTGCCGCCCTTGCCGACGTGAAAGGTTTCGTAGCCGGCGTGGCTGAGAACTTTCGGGAGCGATTGCGAGGCGTCGACGCTGGCGTCGCGGCCGTTGGGGATGCGGAGCCAGGACTTGCCGGTGAGCAACATCGTGCGGCTCGGCAGGCACACGGCGCCGACCATCGAGCCCATGGTGTAACAGTGGGTGAAGGTGGTGCCGCGCGCGACGAGCGTGTCGAGGTTGGGCGTTTCGACGATGAGATTTCCCAGCGCGCGCAAACCGTCGGCGCGATGGTCGTCGGCGTGGAGATGGAGGATGTTCGGCGGGCCCGGCCTAGCGGCGAAGGCGGTGGCGGCGAGGGCGGCGGCGAGGGCGATCACGGCGCGGAGTGCTGAGCGGAGCATGAAGCCTTTTGGTTGATGGGCAGCAGGTGATGGACGGGGTTGGCAGAAACAAGGTCGCGGGCGGGGGCGATGGCGCGGTGTGGCGGCGGATGCCGGCGCGGCTCAGAACATGATGGACGTGGTGAGGCTGATCGAGCGCGGAGTCTCGTAGCGGGTCTGGGAGAGGTTGACCTCCTCGTAGCGCTGGCGGTCGAGGAGATTGCGGACGTTGAGCTGGACGCGGCCGCGGTAGCGGTCGCCGAGCCGGAAGGCGTAGGCGGCCATCGCCTCATATTCGGCGAAGAAGGAGCCCCAAAGGGTGACGACGCTGCCGTTGATCATCTGGCTGTTGAGCGCGGCGGGGCCGCGGTAGCTCATGCCGCCGCCGACCGTGAGGCCGTGGAGCCGGCCGGCGCGAAACGTATAGCGCGTGAAAAGATTCACCGTGTCGCGGTAGGAGCGGCCGCGCACGAGGCCGGGCGCGGCGTCGCGGAGGTAGTCGTTAATGGCGGCGATCTCGGCGGCGATGGAGGCGCCGATGGCGGGGCTGGAGGCGGCGAGGCGCTCCCATTCGGGCAGGTTGGCGTGCACGTAGCGCAGGGTGCCGACGTCTTGCTCGCTCACACGGTTGATGTTGTTGCCGTAGCCGGCGGTGAGCGTCCACGCGGGCGTGAGGTTGGCCTGCACCTCGATTTCGTAGCCGGTGGCGTGGAGCGTCTGGCTCTCGTTGTTGCCGCCGGTGAGGGCGCGGTTGGCGAAAGTGGAATTGAGGTTGTTGAGCACGGGATCGGTCCAGATGCCGTTGATGGCGGCAAGTGCGCCGGCGACGCTATGGTTCTGCCCGGTCTGCGTGATATCGTAGGCGCTGGCGGTGAGGTAGAAGCGACCCTCGAGCAGCTCGACGCGCACGCCGCCCTCCCGGCCCTCGCCGAGGCGGAGGGTGGTGGACTCGCCGAGCGGATTGGTGCCGGTGGTGCCGGGCGCGCGGAAGGTTTTCGCGAAGTTGAAGAAAACCGTGAGCGGCTTCCAGGGCGTGAGCGTGCCGCCGAGCGTGGGCGAATATTTCTTCAGGCTGTTCACGCTGCGGCGCGGATCGGTGAAGTTGAGGAGCCCCGAGGCGGCGTCGCGCACGCCGGACTGGATGTCGTTCACGTAGTCGTCGTGGCGCAGGCCGAGGTAGGTGCGGAGCAGTCCGCCCCAGTAGGTGCCGGCGGCGCCGATGCCTTCGTAGGTGGAATCGCTCCACAGCCGCGTCTTGCCGCCGGTCGGCATGAAAGCGGTGGCGATGCCCGAGACGGGATCGGTGGCCGGGACGCCGAGGGCGCTGTTGCGCGCGGTGTCGCCTGCGGCAAAATAAACGCGGCGGCGGATCGTGTTGGGCGCGGCGTTGAAGCTGGGTGCGGCGGGATTGTTGAGGCGGACGAGATTGAGCGCGGCGGAATTGTTGCGACCCGTCGTCGCGCCGGTCGTGAGGTAGAAGCGCTGGCTCATCCAGCGGGCGGGCTTCCAGTCGAAAACCGCATCAAGGCGGAAATCGTAGATGAGGTCGTGGGTGCGCGTGTCGCTCCAGGTCATCTCCATGTAATGCCCCCCCAAGAACGGATTGGGCGCCCCGTCGGGGCGCGTCGGGTTGGGGTCGCGGCGCACGTTGCTGTTGTTGGGGCGCCGCAAATTTTCGGTAATATTCTGGGCGTTGAACGACGCGAGCAATGAGAGCGAGCGGCCGACGCGGTGCTCCAGTGAGCCACCGAACGTGTGGAACGTCGTAGCCTGATCCTTGTCGGGGCCGGTGAATTGCGCGCCGCGCGGGATGATGGCGGGATTTTTGACCGGGCGAGCGGGGCTCTGCACGGAGCCGTTGGTCTGACCGAAGCCGCGCCAGTTTTGATACCGCGACGTGAGCGTGTCCCATACGAGGTAGTCGTTGCCGGTGGCGGTGCTGAGCCGGGCCGTGCCCGCGGGGACGGCGGTGGCCGTCACGACGAAGGGCGTGGTGCCGTTCCACGCGGTAAAGGCGTCGATCGGCAGGGAAATCGCCTGCACGCGGGAGAGCCGGCCGGCCTCGCTGTCGGTGCGGAGCGTGGTGTTCGGGCCGAGGCGAAACGTGAGGGCGAGGTGGGCCGCCTGGCGCGTGCCGCCGACCCAATTCTCCCAGCTCTGGCGGGAGTCGTGCACGAGGTTAAGCCGGGCCGCGACGGCGGAGCCGAGCTGGCGGTTCACATCGAGCGTGGCGCGATACTGGTCCCATGAGCCGAGGCGGAAGGTGACGCCCGTGCGGTTGGTGAAGTTGGCGCGTTTGGTGTTGAAGTTGGCGACGCCGCCGGGCTCGGAGGAGCCGAAGAGCAGGGCGTTGGGGCCCTTGGCGATGTCGATGCGCTCGATATTGTAGGCGTCGGCGGGGGCCTGCCAGACGAAGAGATTGCGGGTCTGATACTGCGAGCGAAAGCCGCGAAACTGGAAGGCCTGCTGGTCGTTGTCGTCGGTGGGCATGCCGCGGCCGCCGGTGGAGAAGCGCGCCGCCTCGAGGAGATCGGTGGCGTCGATGTCGCGGAGAAATTCCTCCGTGAGCACCGTGACCGGCATGGGGACGTTGCGCAGATCCTCGCCGGTGCGGGAACCCGCGATGGACGCCATCGCGCGGTAACCGAGATCGCGGTCGGACGAGACCTCGAAGACGGACATCTGCACCGGAGTGCTGGACGCGGGGGCGGCGGCGGGCGACGGCGGGGCGGTTTGGGCGAAGGCGGAGGAGGAGAGAAGGAGAGAAAGAGAGAGGGGGAATAGGCGCGAAGGGGAGAGCACGAGCCGCGAAGGGAAGAGGAACGTGGGGAGATAGTTCATGGGTTGGTGGCGGAGGCTTTGGTTTTCAGGAGGTCGATGGGGACGTCGTTGGGTTGGCGAGGGCCGGGGGTGCTGCGGCCGTCGGCGATGGTGCGCTCGAGCAGCGCCTTTAGCCGAGAGACCACAGCGGGGTTTTCGGCGTGGACATTTTTGGCTTCAGCCAGGTCGGTCGCGAGGTCGTAGAGCTGGATTTCGGGGAGGCCGCGCTTGCGGGCGTCGGCGTCGCCCGGTGCGGCCCAGCCACCGGAGCCCGGGCAGAGCTCAAGTTTCCAGCTCCCCTGACGGATGGAAAACATGCCGTGGATCGAGTGATGCACAACGGCTTCGTGGAGTGGGGCGCGATCGGTGCCGCGGAGCGCGGGGAGAATGCTCACGCTGTCTTCGCCGGCATTGGGCGGGAGTGGAGCGCTGAGGAGTTCGGCACAGGTGGCGAGCAGATCGACGTGGCAGATGAGTTGGGTGCTGGTGGAGGCGGGTTTTATTTTCCCGGGCCAGCGGGCGAAGAAGGGCACGCGGTGGCCGCCGTCCCAGATGTCGGCCTTGTAACCGCGGAATTGCGCGCTGGCGAAGTGGCCCTGCTTTTCGAGGCCGGGCGTGTCGGCGGCCGGCGAGCAACCATTGTCGGCGGTGAAGATGACGAGGGTATTGCCGGCGAGGCCGTGTTCGTCGAGGGCGGCAAGAATTTTTCCAACGACGGCGTCGGTCTGCATCACGAAATCGCCATAGGCACCGAGGCCGCTTTTGCCCTGCCACTCGGGCGTCGGGAGAATCGGCGTGTGCGGCGAAGTGAGCGGGACGTAGAGGAAAAACGGTTTCCCGGATTTCGCGGCGGCGGCGTGTTCCGCGACGTAGTTCACGGCCTGCCGCTCGAGGCGCGGGAGCATTTGAACCGGCGGCAAGTTTTCGATCACGCGATCGTTTTCGATCAGGCCGGACATCGTGCGCGCGTTGGAGCAGCCCCAGAAATAATCGAAGCCGCGGGTGATGGGGCCGCCGATGATGCGCGAGCCGACGGGCAGGCCGTTTTCGCCCATCTTTGATTTCTTTTTGGTGGAAGGAGCCGACGCGGAGGCCGGGCGCTCCGAGAGAAAACCAAGATGCCATTTGCCAATCGCAGCGGTGGTGTAGCCGTGTTGCCTGAGCAGGGCGGGAACGGTGAGCCGATCGGCGGCGATGAGCGGCGGATCGTCGGTGCCGTCGAGCACACCTTTTTGCAGGCGCGAGCGCCACGCATAGCGGCCGGTCAGCAGGCCGTAGCGGGTCGGGGTGCAGACAGAGGAGCCGCTGTGGGCATCGGTGAACGTCATGCCCTGAGACGCGAGCCGATCGAGGTGCGGCGTTTTGATTTTTCCGCGCGCAGGATTCAGCGCCTGCACGTCGCCGTAGCCGAGGTCGTCGGCGAGGATGTAGACGATGTTGGGCTTCTCCGCGGCGCGGGAAGTTGCGGCAGCGACGACCAAAGATGCCAGGACGAGCCGGATGAGCATGGTGTGGATTGGAGTTGTCGCCCGCTATTTGGCGCGAACGCGATCTGGCCGGCGGGTGGCGGGTGGAGTGGCGGCGGGTTTGGGGAGTTCGCCATCGGTGGGCATGGCGATTTCGATGTGGCCGGTGGCGGTGAGGATTTTCAGGCGGACGTTTCCGATTTTCGCTTCGCGTAAGACGGAGGTGAGGCCGGAAATCCCGCCGATGCTCACGTCGTTGGCCGCGACGATGACCGCATCAGCCGGAATTTTTGCGAACGCGGCGGGCGAGTCGGGTGCGACCGCCTTGATGAGAATGCCGCGGTTGTCCGACAGCTCCATGTTGCTGACGACGGCCGACTCCCGGCCGCGGTTCACGAGATCACGCAGCGTCGCACCCAGCCAGTGATGGAGCGGGGCGACCGTGGTGATTTCGGCCGCGCCACCGAACGCCTGGCCGAGGCCGGCCCACGTCTTGGCGCGAGCCTTGAGCGATGGCGAGACCACGCCGAAACGGTCCATCGGGAAATTGGCGAAGCCGAGGCGTTCGGCCGGTGAACCAGGTTTCACGCGGTAGTCTCCGATCGTGGGTGCGACGAACTCGGGATCGGCCGTTAGCGAATGACGATCGAGCCCGAGGCGCCGCAGTTCCTCTGAAATCGTGAACGCGGCGAAGAGGTTTAAATCGATCGTGGCGTCCTTGGTGCGGTCCATCGTCATGCCGCGCGGGTCGTAGGCGTTCTTGCCGACGAAGAGGTTGTTAATGACGACATCACGGCTGTCGGGATACCACACGTGCGGGCTGAACAGGGGCGAGATGTTGTTGCGCACGGTGCGGAAGAACCCCTCGCGCAACTTGATGCCGCCCTGGAGGCAGAGGTTGTTTTCGATGAGATAATGGGTCGAGCCGTCGTCGAGGTCGATGTCATAGCCGTTGGCGCATTGGAGGCGGTTGTGGCGCAGCGTCGTGACATCCACGGCGTCGAGCCGGGCGAGGTCGCGCATGCGGGCAAACTGCGCGGGCGTGGCGTCGCCCTTCATCCGCATCCAGTGGCGATCGCGGCCCCAGCTGTTGAACGCGCCGTGCTCGCGGCTCTCGAGGCAGGTGTTGAAGACGTCGCACCACTCGACCACGTGGCCGCCCCACATGTTATCGTTGATGTTTACTGCGGCGCGCGGGACATCGTGGATGGTGAGATGGCGGAGCACGATGCCGCGCGACTTCGCGACGAAGACGCCGGAGACTTGTTTCTCCACGGTGCCGATCTCCGTGATCAGGCAGTCGCGCACGAGGCAGCGATCCGGGAAATTCTGGTTCTTCGGCCCGGGCTGGAGATCGAGCTGCGGATCGGCGACTGCGCCGTCGAGCATCGCGGGCGGAAGCAGGGCGACGAAGCGTTGGTCGAAAGGCCGGCCGTTCACCTGAGGGACGGGCCCGACTTCCGCGGCCGGCCAGCCCCACGAGTGGGCCCAGCGCGAACGCATGGCGGAGTCGCTACCCTCAAACAGGACGGCACTGGCGCCGATACGCCTGAATTCGCAACCGGAAATTTCCGCGCCGCGATTGTAGTCCTGCACAAAGATGCCGTTGCCGCCGATGCCGTCGAAGCGGCATTGCTCAATCGCGCAGGACTCCGTGCCCGTCAGCAGAATCGCGCCGCCGCGGTAGATGCGCCAGTCGCCGCCGCTCGGGACCGAGTCGGTCTGCATGAAGGTGTAACCCGCGCGGCGAAACGTGAGGCCGCGCAGCGTCAGGTGCCGCACCGGTTGCTCCGCGGTGCCGCGCAGCTCGATGAGTTGCTTCAGGACCACGGCCTCAAAGCGCATCTGGCGCGGGTCGGCCCCGGCGGGCGGAATGAAATGCAACGTGCCCGTGGCGCGATCAAGAAACCACTCTTTCGGAGCGTCGAGTTCCTCCAGCACGTTTTCCACAAAACGTTTCTCCGGATCGAACGGCGCCTCGGCGATCAGGGCCCGGCCCTTGTTCTGCCAGCCGCCGGCGACGCGTGCGTCTTTCCCCGCCTCGAACGTGTAACGGCCATCGGCGGATTTTTTCAGGATCTGAAAATGCAGGCTGCCCCAACCCAAGCCGTGGTGCCCGTGCACGAACATCCCGACGGGATCGGCGTAGCGCGCGAGCCGCGCGGGGTCCGTGGCATCGCGGGCAAACCCGCCGAAAAATCCCTCGCCCGGATCGTGATTGGGATAACGCGCGCGGATCATTTTCGCGCCGTCGGCGAAGAGTTGATCGAATTCGAGTCCGGCCGGAATTTTCACCTGCCAGCGTCCGGCCGCGCCCTGCGTCCACGTCAGGGCGAGTTCGCGGGCACCGCTGATCTCCACGGTTTCGCCCGCGACGGCGGCGAAGAGCACAGGTGCGGCCGGTGTGCCGCTGTCGGCCGCAGTAAATTGCAGCGAACGCTCCAAGCGATACACGCCACCGTGGAGCCAGACGGTCGCGGCCTCGCCGGCGGCGCGCTGCCGGACGGCCTGTTGCGCGCGTTCGATTGTGGCGAAGGGCGCGGCGGCGGTGCCGGCGTTGCGATCGTCGCCGGTCGTCGCGACGTGGAACTCGGCGGCAACTGCTGCCGCGAGGTTGAGCAAAAAGAGCGACGCCGTCGCCGCGAACGAAGCGGAGCGTGAGAAACGCGTGCGGGTGGACGACATGGGGAGGCCTTACTTCGTAACCGGGATCAAGCTAACGCTCCACAACGACATCACCACCGGGCCATTCCTGCTGACCGGCTTGAGCGACAACGTGTAGCGACCGGGCGCGCTTAGGGTCAGCGTCCCGGCGATCTGGGCCTTCTGCTTTTGGTGACTGCCGGAGGCCGAGACCACGCTCTGGATTTTCTGATCACCGACAAAAATTTCATAGACACTTCCGTCCTCGGTGTGGCCGATATTGGCTTCGACTTCGAACTTGCCGGGTTGCCGGAGCTCGAACTCCCAGCTGAGCCAGTCTTTCTCGCTGGACCACCGGCCAATCTTGTTCTGGTCCGCCCGGTAGGTGAGATCGCCGTGCGTCGTGGCCGCGGCGGCGGTGAGCGTGACGATGCCGGAGTCGTCGTTTTGCAGGGCAATCTTGCCGGGCGCGGTGGCGATGCCGGCGGCAGGTGATTGGTCGGTCGCGCCAGCTTTCGTTCTGCGGTTCGGACGGGCGGCAGCTTTCGTCGCTGCGGGCTTTTCGGCCGGCTCCGCCGTCGCGCGCAGGCCTCGCGCAAACCCGGGATCGCTCGGGCTGAGCGCACCCGGCTCCAGCGCGAACGGCGTCGCGTAGTCCTTGCCGGCGAAGCTGCGTTTGCACGACTCGCGAAAGGCCGCGAGCTTCGCCTTCATGGCTTGCGCGATGTCGGCGCGCTGCGCGGCGAGATTTTTTGTTTCGCCGCGATCGGCGAGCAGATCGAAGAGCAGGTCGGTCTCCGTGGTGCCGTCCATGTCGGTGAGCAGTTTGTAGCGGTTGTCGACGAGCGCCATGCGGGGCGACCCGCGCGAGTTGTTGCTGCCGGTGCCGCCGAGCGTCTCGAAGGGAATCGGCACGGGACGCTCCGTCATTTTCCCCTCGAACAGCGGCACGAGGCTCACGCCGTCGATCGGCTCGGGCTGGCCCTTCATCCTGAAGCCGAGGAGGTCGAGCGTCGTCGGGAAATAGTCGAGCGTGCTGCACGGCACGGTCGTAACGCCGGGTTTGATCCGCGCGGGCCACTCGAGCAGTCCGGGCACGTGGATGCCGCCTTCCCAGAGGCTGCGCTTGCGGCCACGGAACGGCCCGGCCGAGCCGCGCTGGCGACCGGCGTCGCCGGTGTTGCCCTCCGGGCCGTTGTCGCTGGTGAACCAGAGCATGGTGTTATCGGCGACGCCGAGGTCGCGCAGTTCCTGGCGCAACCGCCCCACCTGCACGTCCAGCGCCGTGATGCAGCCATAGTAGTGCTGCTCCCCTTCGCTGAGGCCGGCATACATTTTCAGAAATTCCGGCCCGGCCGCCACCGGCTCATGCGGCGCGTGAAACCAAATCACGGCAAGGAATGGTGTCTTCGCTGCGGCGGCTTTGCGAATGAACGGAATCGCGCGATCCATGACGACGCGCGAGTCGTCGCCCGCGAGATTTTCGGTTTCGAGTTTGCCGTTGTGGTAGTAGGGATTCGCCGCGGCGTCGGTGAACGGATCCCAGAGGCGGACGCCATACTCGGTCGCGAACCACTCGTTGGAACCCTTCATCGCGGGCGTCATGAAATTCTTCGCGGCGTCGCGTCCCGCGCCCTTGCCGGAGAAATTCGGATCGAGAGTGCCGAGGTGCCACTTGCCAAAATGTCCGGTGGTGTAGCCCTGCGTTTTGACCACCTCGGGGAGGCTGATCTCCTCCTTGCGCAGGTGGCCCTCGTTGGCGGTCCAGATGCCATAGCGATACGGATGGCGGCCGGTGAGGACGCTGCCCCGCGTGGGCGAGCACACCGGCGCGCCGGAATAGAACCGGTCGAAACGCAGGCTGGCCTTTGCCATGGCGTCGAGGTGGGGCGTCTTGATGATCGTGTTGCCGTTGAAGCCGGGATCGCCCCAACCCATGTCATCGGCCATCATGAGAATGATGTTGGGGCGGGCGGCCGGGACGGCTGCGACCGATCGACCGGACGGCACGCCAAGGAGCGTGCCGAGCAGGAGGAGTCGGGTGGCGATCTGGAATCGGAGCGGATTCATCGTGGGTCGTTCGCTCATAGCTGCTGGTTCCGGGCCCTCTTATTGGTTCCGGGTGTCCGAGGCGCGGAAAGACTGGCGGGACGTGCGTCCTTGAACTGGTCCAGGGCCGCCTGCAACGTTCGCGCCGCGGTCGCCGCCTCGCCTTTCAATTCGGGAACTCGCCGTGGCGACTTTTCGTCCGGATCTCGGGTGAGGTCGAAAAACTCACCGGTGCTGTAAAGTTTGAAATGGTGATCGAAGGCCTGTTCCACCGCGCCACGGCGGCCGACGTGGGCGGTCTGGTTTGCGCGCAGCGGCACCCAGTAGCTGTAGATCCATTCGCGCGGAGTTCCTTTCTCCCCTCGGAGCTGCGGCAGGAAACTGCGTCCGTCCAGCTTAAGGTTCTCCGGAATCCTGCTGCCCGTCGCATCGCAGATCGTCGGCAGGAAATCCGTCATGTCCACCAGATCGGGGCACACGATGCCGGACGCCGTTTTTCCCGGCCAGCTCGCGATCAACGGCACATGCATGCCGCCACGCGTGGTGCTGCCCTTCTCGCCTTTCTGTTCGCTGCCATCCGCAAGCTCCGAGATCGCCCCGCGCCCCGTGCCATTGTCGCCGGTAAAGAGGATCAGGGTGTTTTCGAGGAGGCCGAGCGACCCCAGTTCCTTCGTGAGTCCGCCGATCAGTTTGTCCATGTAGGTCACCATCTCGGAAAAATGCCTCTGGCGGGCCTCCCGGCTCTTCGCGCTTGGCTGGCCCCAATCCTTGCTGTCCGGGGTCGCCTCGTAGCCTCCGTGCGTGAGAATCATCGGGTAATACAGGAAGAAAGGCTGGCGGCGGTTGCGCCGGATGAAGTCCACGACGAACTCCTGGCAGACGTCCGGTCCGTATTTTCCGGCAATAGTCTTGAGCTCGCCGTTCACCGAAAGGCTCGGGTCGGCGTAGCGTTCGCCGCGCCCCAGGTGCGCCCACAGGCAATGCTCATCGAAACCAAAGTGTTTCGGCAAGGAGGCGTCTTTGGCGCCGAGCTGCCATTTCCCGGCGATGCACGTCGCGTAGCCCGCACGACCGAAGACATGGCCGAAGGTGGTCTGCGATTTTTCGAGGGAGCCAAAGGCAACGTAGTTCCTAACGTTCGACATCCCGGTCATCAGCTGCGCGCGCGTCGGCGTGCAATTTGGCTGGGCAAAACAGTTTTCAAACCGAACTCCCTCGTGCGCCAGGCGGTCGAGGTTCGGAGTGCGGTAGGACTTGCCGCCGTTGGCTCCGATGCACTCGTAGCCCAGATCGTCGGCGAGGATGACGATGATGTTTGGCTTGGCTGGCGACTCGGCCGCGAGGAGGAAGGCCGGCGATCCCGGCAACAGGGCGATGACAGCGGCGAGAAGCCTGGACTGATTCATGAGGATTTCGTTTTCAGGTTTTTGGGGGTGACCCGATCACGCAATGCGGTGACGGGACGAGGGTGACGCGAAGACGGGAGACGCGCAAGGGCCGGGAATATCTCTCAGGGCGCCACCGCGGGAACCGTGAGGGAATGTTCCGCTTGGTTGCGCCGCACCGTCAGCCGCACGGGTTCGCCGGGTGCCTGACGCAAGGCGCGTTCAAGATCGGCCCACTGGCGGAGCGGCTGGCCGTTGGCGGTGCTGATGACATCGGAGCTCCGCAAGCCGGCGCGCAGCGCGGCGGATTTTTTCGGCGCCTCGCGCACGAAGAGACCGAAATCCTGTCCGCCGGTGGCGTCGATGAGATCGCCGTCGCCGGCGACTGGCTGAAGGATGGCGCCCAGCCATTCGAAGGTCGCGGATTTTTGCACGTTCGCGCTGGGCGCAGGGCCGGCGGTGAGGACCTGGAGCCAACTGGGGCGCGTGAGCTTTTCGACCTTGGTGAACCGGGCGGTCTCGGGAAAACCCACGGGCAAGCCGGCGCGGAAGGTGCGTGCGCTGAGGGTGGTCGCGCGGGTGAGCGACAGCGGGGCTTCGTAGCGCGGCGAGCCCGCGGTCACCTCGCTGCCGTCGAGCGTGTAGCGGACTTCGCCACCGCGCGCGTCGGGCGTGAGCGTGATGGCGACGCGGGCGACGAATTCGCCGCCGACCGGAGCGAGGCGAGTCATACGGTGGCCGAAGCCGTCCATCGGGAAATTTTTGAAACCGAGCGCGAGCGCGGGCGAGGTGGCGCGCACGTGGTAGTTGCCGGCGAGCGGATCGACGAACTGCGGATCGGCGAATACGGATTCGCGGTCGAAGCCCTTTGCGCGCCAGGCGACCCAGTCGTCGCCTTCGACGCGGAAGGCGCGGGTGTTGGCGTTCCAATAGAGATTACGATCCATGCCGGCGGCCCAGTCGGCGGTCTTCATGCGGATCGGGCGCATCATGGTGGCCTCGGCCTCGCGCTGGCCGGGGCGCGCACCGGCGACGACCGTGATGTTCTGGAAGAGACGGTCGCCGGATTCGGCGGGCCAGACGTGGAAACCGAGGGGCACGGCGGAGACGAAGATATTATTCCACACGGTGCGGAAAAAGCCGTCGCGCAGTTTGAGCGTCGAGCCGAGGGAGAGGTTGTCGGTGATTTCGTAGCGGCTGGAGCCGTCGTCGAGGTCGATGGTCCAGTTGCCGGCGGAAATGCTCGGGCGGTAGTTGGCGATGCGATTGTGGCGGATGATCGTGGGGTCGAGGGCGTCGAGGGGCACGAGTTCTTTGCGGAGGCCACCTTCCCTGAGCCACATGCGGTCGCGGCCCCACGAGTTGAACGGGCCGTGCTCGCCGGTCTCGCGAATGGTGTCCCAGATGTCGCAATCGGCGATCAGGTGCCCGCCCCAGGTGCCGTCGTTGATGCAAATGCCGGCGCGGGCGGTGCCGTGAATCGTGCAATGCCGCACGGTGATGCGGTGGCTCATCGCGATGAACACGCCGGCGACTTGCTTCCCGAAGTCGCCGATCTCGGACATCGTGCAATTCTCCACGACACAGTCGGCGGGATAGTCGGGCGTGCGCGGGCCGGCGACCGGATCGATTTTGGCGGGATCGGAAATCCATTTTTCCCCGAGCAGGTCCTGATCGTCCCACGTCTGGTAGTTGCGCACGGCGGCGGGCGAACCGACGAGGGCCACGGCGGATTCGCCGGTGTGGAAAAAACGGCAGCCGCGCACGGCAACGCGGCAGTTGTAGCCGCTGAGGAAAACGGCGTTGCCGCCAACGTGGTCGAAGTCGCAGTCCTCAATGACGGTGTCTTCCGCGCCTTCGACGAAGACAGCGCCGCCGCGATGAATTGCCCAGTCGCCGCGGCTGACCGGTTCGTAGCTCTCCATAAACGTGAGCCCGGCCTGGGTAAACGTGAGCCCGCGAAACAAGAGATGGCGAACCGGCGCCGCGGCCGTGCCGCGCACGACGATCAAATCCTGCGTGATGACACCTTCGATTTGGGCGGAGGCGGCATTCGTGCCGCTCGGGGGCAACCAGTAGAGCGTGCTCGCCGCCGCATCGAGAAACCACTCGCCGGGCGCATCGAGTTCCTCGAAAATATTTTCCACATAGATCGGCGAGCCGGCTTCGCGCGCACGGCCGAGGCCTTGGCTGCGTTGGAGTTGCCAGCCGCCTTCGCCGAGCAGCAGGCGGTGGTGGACGCGATCCACGCCGGCGAGGCGATACTGCATGTTGCCCCAGTTGTGACTCTGGAAGCCGTGGACGATTCCAGTCGTCGGCGTTTTCCACTCGCGGGGCGAGAAGGTGGTGGAGTCGTAACTGACCCACTTGTCCGGGCGCTGGTTCGTGCCGCCGGTGACCTGAATGTAGCCCGGGCCGTCGCGCAGCGGACGGGCGGTGTCGAAATTCGGAAATCGGGCACGCACCTGACGCGTGCCGTTCACAAAGAGCTGATCGAAGACCACGCCGGCCGGGACGGTGGTCTGCAAAATGCCGTCGCGAAAGGGCGTCCACTTCGGTTGCAGCGCGACGCTGCCGACGAGCCGCACCATCGCGCCGGGCGCGGCGGCATAAGTGATCGGCGCATCGGGTCGGCCGGAATCCTCGGGCGAAAACGCCAAGGCCGTCGTGAGGCGATAGGTGCCGGCGGCGAGCTGCACGGTGATCGGGCTGGCGGCGCTGGAGCGCTTGAGTTCGCGCACGGCGACTTGCGCACGGGCTAGGGTGGCGAAGGGTCGGAGTGCCGAGCCATCCCCGCTGTCGCGGCCATCCGGGGCGACGTGCACGGTGGTCGCCGCCGCCGCCACCTGGCAGGCGCAGCCGGCCAGCGCCGAAACCAAAAAGGGACGCCAATGGAGCACGATCGACCGGCGTTGCTTGGGCGGTGGCATGGCGGGCCTCTTACTTCAGCTTCTTCATTTTTTTCCGCTTGGTGCGGTCCATCAGCGCGGGCGCTGGAAACCCGTCGCGCCGGATGCGCACGCCCGCTTGTAGCAGCGCGGCGACGTCGGTGGGGTGGATCGAGCCGTCGGGCAGCGGGCCGGTGTTGAGCGTGAGGTTCGCCTTTTGGGCGAAGGCGTCCGCGAGGAGGCCGAGCGTTTCGTCGGCGTCGATGTGTTCGCAGCCCTCGAGGTAAAGCCACGAGGGCGGGGAGGTTTGCATGTTAGTGCAAATGTCGCCGCGCTTGCCCGCGTTGAGCGCCCAGGCTTTTTCGGCGATGGCGCCGGCCTTCACGTGCATCAGACCCTCGGGCGCGACGAAATCTTCGGAGCCGGTGCCCTGCTTGAACGAGATCAGGCACTGCGGCTGGAGCGAGCGGATGAGCGCGTAGAGATCGTTGATGCGGCGGTAGGCCTCGGGCTCGTTGTAATAGGAGCCGATGCCGTCGAGCCAGATGCCGGCGACCGGGCCGTATTGAGTGAGCAGTTCGCGCACGACGGTGCAGTTGCGCTCGAACATTTCCGGCGGCTCGGTGCGCGCCACGTCAGGCGGGCAATACAGGAAGAGCCCGAGACCCTTCTTCGCGCACTGCACGGCGAGCTCGGCGACGAGGTCGCGTTTCGCGGGCGAGTTGACGCTCGTGAAGTCCGACACGCTGGTGCGAAACAGGTAGAGGTCGCCCCGGTGGCGAGTCGTGAAGTTGAGGTAGCGCATTTCGGCCGAGAGCGCGAGGTCAGTGATGAAATCCGCGTCGAATTTCGCCGCCGTGAAGCGATCGCGCAGCGCCTGGTAGTTCACGGCGCCGCCGGATTTGAATTTTTTCCACTCGTCGCCGGGCTCGGCCTTCTTGGCTAGCACGTCGCTCGCCTTCAGCCCACGCAGACTTTCGAGCGCATAGTGGATGAACATCCCCCACTTCGCGTTGCGGTGCCACTCGACGGAGGCGGCACGGGGGTTTTCGCGGAAGAGCGTTTCGTAGCCGCGGAGGTAGGAAGGAATGGTCGGATCAGGTTTGGCCGGTGGCGCCGAGGCCGCGCGGACCTGGGCCGGCAGCGCGAGGGCGGCCATCGCCGCCGTGCTCAAGGTGGTGAGAAACTGCTTCCGATTCTGATGGTGCATGGGAACGTGAGGCCTCGCGAGCTGGCGGCAACGAGCCCTAAAACGAAAGGCGGGTGGTGACCATGATGTTTCGCGGTTCCTCAAAACGAAACGCGTTCAAGTAGACCTTGTCCGTCAAGTTGCGGACGTTGACCTGCACTTCCCCATCATGGGTGCCGAAGCGCCTCTTGTAGCTGATCATCGCGTGATAGATCACACCCGAAGGATTCTTCCACTTGATGTCGGCCTGCGGTTGCACGCGATCCTTGAAGACCGCGCCGCCGCCGATTTTGAAACCTTTCCACCAATCCTGCCGGAACGCGTAATGGGTCGTGACGTTCGCGGAATGGTGCAGCGCGGGCGTCAATGGCTGACCGACCGTGGCGGGGGAATAGATCGACTGCGTGATGCGGGCGTCGACGTAGCCGTAGCCGCCGATCAGGGACCAGCCGGGGGTGGGATTGCCGACGATCCGGATTTCTCCGCCGTCCGCCCGACCGGTGACACCGGGCAGGTAAAAGGTGCCGGTGCCCTGCAATTCCTTCGGCAATTGCGCGTCGGGGATCCGCTCCTGGGTGTTCTTGCGCGTGTTGGTGAACAGGCTCGTCGAGACCTGCAGGCGATCGTTCAGCAATCTTAGTCGCCAGCCGCCTTCGTAGCCGATGCCTTCCTCCGCCGGCAGGAGGTTGTTGTTGATGTCCCGGCGTCTCGCGTCCTGCACGGAGTAGGACGTCGAGTAGGTGACAAACAAATCCACGTTGCGCGTGGCGGAGAGAATCATGCCCGCACTCGGCGTCCATGACTGGTTTTGGCCGTAGGAAGCGCTGTTGACCTTGTAGGATTCGGGTGAGTCGTCCCAGGTGATCGGCGCCCCTTTGCGGAAGACGTGGATGCCGCCGGAGTGGGTGATGTTGTAGACCTTGGTGTTGTAATAATTGCGGCGGATTCCGACCAGCGACTTGAGGCGGTCCTGAAAATATGAACCGCGCGCGCTGGCGTAGAACGCATTCGTGGCGGCATCCTCCCACGCATTGGAGTTGTAGCGCCATTCGGCGCCAGCGTTGGGAAGATAGGCGGTTTGCGCGGCGCCGTTGCCCAGCGAGAGCTGTAAGTTGCGATTGAACGCCCGCGTGGTCCCCTTGATGGACTCGCGCGCCTGCGCCTGCCGGAACTGCTGCGCGCTGTAGTCGTATTGGAGCACCAGCGCCTGCTTCGTCCACCGGACGTCGAGATCATAGACGCTGCTGACCATGAACTCCTGTTGCGGGTAGTCGGAGATCTTGGAGAGCCAGCCGGTCTGAACAAAATAGCCGAGCGCCGGGCTTTGAGAAATCTTGTTGGACCCGCCGGGGAGCACATTGCCATGGAAGTAACTCTGAACGACGGCCGTCGCCTGGAGGTGCCAGCGCGGGCTGATGGTGTGTTCGAGCGTGGCGGAGGCCACCTTGCTGAGTGTCTGGGTGCGAGCGTGCGGGCCCTGCCAGCCGCCGGCTTTCGAGCGCGGAACGATTTTCTGATCGATGAACGCCTGGGCCCACAAATCCGGGTTTTGGAAACCGAGATAATTGTCGCTGATGGTCTGGTTCTGGTCGTCGTATTCTCCCTCCAGCTTCAGCAACGTCGAACGCCCCAGGCGAATCGCGATCGCGAGCTGGTAGAACTGCTTGTTCTTGTTCGCCCAATCCTGCCAGCTGCCGTTGTCATGATAAAGCGCGTTGAACCGGAACGCGAACGGCCCCTTCGACACGTTGGCGTCCAGCGTGCTGCGGCTGAAATCCCACGCACCGAACTGCTGGGTGACGCTGGTGAACCGCTTGCCGAGGATGGCCTGTTTTGTGATCGTGTTGATGACCCCGCCGGGCTGCGCGTTGCCGTAGAGCACCGAGGCCGGTCCCTGAATGTGCTCCACGCGGTCGACGCTGAAGTTGTCCACCGCGACATGCATTGCATAGACACCGTTGCGCAGCTGGTTGCCCGCCACGGTGTCGAAGCCGCGGATCGTGTAACGACCGTCGTTGGCGGCCGCCCCGTTGTTCTGCGCGCCGATGAAGTAATCCACTAGCTGCATGGAATCGGCCGGGACGAGGTCATTGAGAAACTCGCTGTTGTAGACGGTAATCGGCTGCGGAATGTTTTTGATCGGCCCGTTGACGCGGTTGCCGGAAACGGTGTCGGTCGAAAGGTAGCCTTGGTCGCGACGTGAGTTCACCTCGAAGGGTGAGAGTTGGACTGGATCGGTCTCCGCATCTTTCGGGTCCGGCGTCCCCGTCTTCGACGTCTGGGCCGCGGCGGGCGAAAGCCACACGACAAACGCAACCAATACCAGGCGGTGGGAGCGCGGCACTCGGCGAATTTGTAGATTTTTCATAGAGAAATGGCCGGGCGGGCGGTGGCGTGCCGCCAGGCTGCGGGTTACGGTTCAGTAATTCACAGTCATGCTGGTGATGATTTGCCGCGGATCGGTCCAGCGCGTGTAGCGATACGCCGTGCCCTGATCCGTCACCTTGTCGAGGAGATTGTTGACGTTGATTTGGGCGGTCCAAGCGGCATCGCGCCATTTGCGGCGGTAGCTCACAAACGGACTCACGACATATTGTTTGTCGGTGACTTTTTTCGGCAGCACTTCCTGGCCGCCCACGACGATGGCCGCCCAGTCCTTTCCGAAAATGCGCCGCACCGAGCCGCCGAGCGACAGGCCGCGCAGCGATCCCTGGCTGATACTGTAGCGCGTCGTCAGGTTCGCGGTCTTCCGGCCCGAGGCCGTGTCCGCGGCTTCCTGGTCGGCGATGAACTGCTGGGTCACGGTCGTGGCGTTGTCGGGATTGAGCCCGCGGCGCGCAGCGGTCGCCTTCGCTTCGGAAAGTTTCGCGCGCAGCAGCGGATAGAAGCGGGTAAACGAAATTTCGTTGCGGCCAAACGAACCGCGCACCGTCCAGTTGCGCGTCAGGTTGGTGACGAGTTCCACCTCGAAGCCCTTGGTGCCGCGGTCGCGGTAGTCAGTGTTGTTGACGAAGGGGACGGCGAGGAGCGGGTTGAGTTCCGCCGCGGGGGGCGCGCCAACGCCGCTGCTGATGTTTTCGGCGGTGTTCTGAAAATAGGTCAGATTGAGGCTGACGCGCTGGTCGAGGAGATTGAAACGCACGCTGTAGTCGGTGCCTTCGCCGGTGCGCGGGGCGAGCGCGAGCCCGTTGAGATCGAGGCCCACGTTGTCGCTGAACAAGGAGGACTCGAAATAACCGCCGGTGAGGGAAACCCACGGGGTGACGTGCCAGACGGCGCCGTAGGTCTGATTCGTCACCCACTGGTTGGCTACCGGCAGGAGCGGCACGCCGACGTAGCTCGTGCCGTTGTTGGCGATCAGATTGCCGGAGAGATCGACGAAGCGTTGTTCGTTGGTGCCGGGATCGGAGACGAGCGGACGAAAGGAACTCTGGAGCCAGTGATCGCGGCTGAGTCCGATGCTCGAGCGGACCTTGCCGCCGAAATAGGAACCGAGCGCGTTGAGCGAACCCGAGGTGAGACTCTGGTCGAAGCGCTGGCTGCCGCCGCCGTGCGTGAAACGAAAATCGGCCGTCACTCCGGGCAGGTGCGCGTCCGCGAGAGCGGTGTCGCTGTTTCCTTCTTTCAGGTAGTGGTAATAGTAGAAGAAGTTGTTGGAATAGAACGAGGCGTTGCCCGTGTAGCCGCGCCGCAGAACTTCCTCGCGGGAGAGTGAGCGGGTAAACGCATCCTTGTAGTAGGATTCGCTGCGATAGCCGCCGCTGAACACGAGGCGTTGCTTGATCGACCACGGGAGGGGCGCGTCGTAAACGGCCACGCCCCGAAAGTTTCGGATGTCGTGACCGTCGATCAGCGTGACGGGATTGTGCACAGAGTAATATTGCTCGAAGCGCGGGTTGGGCAGGAGCCGCGTGCGCGTCGGGTCGGTGGGATCGGGGAGGTTCGGGTTGACGTCGATCAGGACGTCGCGAATGCCGACGCCGGCGACGTTGCCGTTGAAGACATTTATCCGGCGCGTGTCGTCCTTCTGGCCATTGTGCGCGAACAGCACGCTGAAGCGGTCGTTGAAGGCGTGGCGAAACTCGAGCGTGTAGGCGTGAAACTTGGAATTCAGCTGGTTGATGGGGCCGCCCCAGTCCTGGCCGCGCGGCACGATTTTTTCCGAGGCCCCGATGATGGGGAAGCGCAGCGGGTTCACCGGGTCGGTGCCAGTGGCGACGGTCGCGCCGATCTGAACCATCGAGGTGCGGAACGTGGCGGTCGGGGTGGATTGGAGGCTGTAGATTTTTCCGTCGATCAACCCGAAGAGGTGGTCAACGCCGGTGGCCGCGCGGATTTGCTGCATGCCCACGCCGTTGGCCTGCGCGCCGGCGAGATTGGGATTGGCGTCGAGGGCATTGGTGCCCGAGCCGCGCACGTAGGCGGCAGTCTGGTCGTCGAGCACGACGTGGCTGAAACCCTCGTCCTGATCGCCGTGTTCGTAGGTGAAATCGATTACGGTCTTGTGATTCTTGAACGGTTCCCAGCGCAACGCGCCGGCGAGGCCGCGGAGCTCGGTGCCGGAGCGCTGCCGCCATGATTCGTTTTCGGCGCGGATGGCGTTGAGGCGGACGGAGACCCCCGTGCCGCCGAGCGGCTGGTTGATGTCCATTGAGTAGCGCTGGCTGCCCCAGTTGTCGTAGCGCACCTGCGCGGAAGCCTGGCGTCGGGCGTTCGCCCGCTTGGTGGTAATGTTGATGATGCCGCCGACATCGACATCACCGAACGCGAGTCCGCCGGGGCCGCGCGAAAACTCGATGCGCTCGGTGTTGTAGATGTCCTGCGGCATATACCACGGGAAGCCGTCGCGCAGCTGGCGGATCGAGGCGAGCCCGCGAAAACTGATCTGGTTGCCGGAGCGGGAGCCGATGGCGGCGCCGCGCGTGCCGGAGTCATTGTAGAGATTTTCGGCGTTGGTCGCAAATTCAACGGCATCGAGAAAGTTATTCACCGCGATGTCCTGGAGAAACTCCTGCGTCATCACCGAGATCGAGTTGGGCAGGTCGGCGAGTTTTTCTCCGGTGCGCGTGCCAGTCATGGCCGACGACGCGGCGTAACCGAGGTCCTTGTCGGCCGTGACCTCGAAGACCGAAAGCTGGACCGCGGCCGCGTCGCCGGGCTTGGAGGCGGCCGAGGGCGGGGCCGATTGGCTAAACGAGGATTGGCCGTGCGCGAGGAGCGCTACGACGACGGAGCAGAATCGTAGCCCGAAGCGAGGTGTGTTCATGGGGTGGGGAGCGCCGAAGGTAACGGCGCTGGCGCAGGAGACAGCGAGACCAACGTGGCGGGCGTTGGCAATCGCGCGGTTGCTTAAACGCTTAAGTGCAAGGACCGCCTGCTGCCGCAGGCGGCGAATCACGGCTTCCGGCCGCGAGGCGGCTTCCTGACCGTGCGGCCTTCGTGCCAGGAGCCGTCGATCTGGGTGCCCTGCGCGACGAGGTGCGGACCGCGGTGGTTGCGGTGGAGCAGGCCGTGCAGCGCGTCCACGGCGGCGGCGCCCATGACGTCGCGGTGCTGGAGAATGCCGCTCACGCCGGGCGCGTCGTCGAGGACGTTGAGGCTCGCGTAGCCAAGGTCGCGGGGCACGCGGAGCTTCAACGCGGCCGCCGCCGTGAGGACGTCGTTGCACCGGCTGATCACAGCGTCGGGCTGGTGTTGCCGCAGCCAATCACAGATCGTGGCGGAGGGATTCGGCCCGGCGACGATTAGAGTGGGGACGGGAGGGGTGGGGGACGACGCGCGGCTTTGTTCAAACGTGTGGTCCGCCTCCCACTGATGGGCGACGCGCTCGGCGAGCGGGCCCACGCGAGGCGGAGGTCGGCGGAGTAATTGGGTAGGACGTGATGGAAATGCGCGTAGCGGGCGGGGCGCTCGATCGTGACGGTGGAGAACTTTTCCCAATCGAGGTCGAGGCGGCTTTCAGGGTGCTCAAGCGGCGCGAGGATGATCCCGCGGATTCCGCGGGCGGTGAGCACGCGGCTGAAGCGGGCGGGTGTCATGCCGTGCTGGCGGGCCCACAGGTGCTGCAACTCGTAACCGTAGGCGCGAGCGCGGGCCGTGACGCCGGCGAGCAGGCGTTGGGCGCTCGCCTGCCGCAACCACTCTTCGCTCGTAGGCCAGTTAGAAACGAGCGCGATGACGGAAAAATCGCGGCGCACGCGCAGTTGCTGCCGGTGAGCGGCAAGGGCGCTGCCGGCGGAATTTGGCGTGTAGTTGAGCTTGAGTGCGGCGCGTTTCACTCGGGCGACTGTGGTGGCGGGCAGCGAGGCGTGGTCGCGCAAGGCCATCGACACGGCAGCGACGCTGAGGCTGACGTGGTGGGCGATGTGCTTGAGGGTCGTGGGGGGCGGGGTGTTCACTTAAGCGATTCAGTAGACGCGGTCTTGTTTTGCACCGCAAGGCCCGACACACCTTGGAGTCATGTCCCCTGGCGATGGCATTCCGCGCCCTAACATTCTCTTCGTGGTCGTCGACGACCACCGGGCGGATGCCATCGGCGCGCTCGGGCATCCGACCGTGCAAACGCCGGTGCTCGACGGCCTCGTGCGGCGCGGGACGGCGTTCGCGCGCGCGACCGTTCAGGGCAGCCTCATGCCGGCGGTGTGCGCGCCGTCGCGGGCGTGCCTGTTGACGGGGAACGGGGTGTTTCGCGCCGATGCCGAGCCGAAGCTCGACCCGGGACCGATCTTCGAAGTCCGGCTGCCGGGGGATGCCTGCACGCTGCCCGAGCGGTTGCGCGCGGCGGGCTACGAGACGTTTGTCACCGGCAAATGGCACAACGATCTGCCGGCGCTGCTGCGCTCGTTTGAGAAGGGGCTGGAGATCTTTCACGGCGGCATGTGCGACCACACCGCGGTGCCCGCGCGCGACCTGGAGGAGATTCGCCGCGGGGAACCGACGCGGATCGGCGAGGGGTTTTCGTCGGAAATTTTTTGCGGCGCGGCGGAAAAATTTGTGCGCGAGCGCGGGCGGGACCGGCCGTTCTTCGCGTGGGTGGCGCTGACCTCACCGCACGATCCGCGGACGCCGCCGGCGGAATTTCGGGCGCTCTACGACGCGGCGCAGATTCCGCTGCCGAAAAATTTCCAACCCGATCACGGCTTCGACAACGGCGAACTCGACGTCCGCGACGAGCTGCTCGCACCGCGCCCGCTTTCGCCCGATGTCGTCCGCGAACACCTCGCGGATTATTACGGGATGATTTCGCACCACGATGCGTGCATTGGGCGCGTGCTCACGGCGCTGCGCGAGACTGGGCAGGAGGAAACCACGCTGGTCGTCTACGTTTCCGACCACGGATTGGCGCTCGGCAGCCATGGTTTGCTGGGGAAACAAAACCTCTACGACCACAGCGTGCGCGTGCCCTTGATCATGGCGGGTCCGGGCGTGCCGGTGGCGCGGCGGTGCGAGGCGCTGATTCAGCCGCTCGATCTTTATGCGACGCTGTGTGAACTCGCGGGGGTGGCGGCGCCGGCCGGACTAGATAGCCGGAGTCTCGTGCGCGCGATGGCGGGCAGCGGTGGCGGGCGGGAGTTTGTGTGTTCCGTCTACATGGACGGCCAGCGGATGGTGACGGATGGGCGCTGGAAACTGATCATCTATCGGGTGGGCGGCACCGAGCGCCTGCAGCTCTTCGATTTGGTCACCGATCCGGATGAGTGCCGCGATCTGGCGGGCGCTGGGGAACACGCCGGGCGCATCGCCGGCCTTCGCGGCCAACTGCACACGTGGCAGGCGGAAACGGGTGACCGTTGGTTTGGCGCGGTGGAGGATCACGCATCCGTTGCTTCATCCGGTTAGTTCACCTCCCGCGTGAAAACGAATCACCCTGGGCATCGCACTTTCCTTGCTGGTCATCGCGAGGAGCGCAGCGACGTGGCGATCCATCTGGATTTCAGCTGGATTGCCGCGCCCGCCGAGCCGGGCTCGCAATGACAAACACAACGGTGAAATCTCTGAGCCGGATAATCCCATGAACGCACTCCGCATCACCCCGCTCGATGGCGTCATCGTCGCCGCGTATTTTTTCCTGACGATTGCCCTTGGGCTGTGGTTCGGGCGGAAAAAAATCTCCAGCGCGGAAGCGCTCTTTCTCGCGGACCGCGAGGCGACTTGGCCGGTGATCGGGGCGTCGATGTTTTCGGCGAATATTTCGAGCCAGCAATTCGTCGGCCAGGCGGGGCTCGCCTACACGATCGGCATTGCAGCGGGCGGGTTTCAGCTGGTCGGGGCGTTGTGCTTCACGCTGCTCGCGGTGTTTTTCGTGGATGTTTACCTCTCACTGAAACTGCGCACGGCGCCGGAGTTTTTTGAGCGGCGCTACAGTCCCGGGGCGCGGATGTTTGTAGCGGCGCTCAACATCGTGATGATCCTTTGCGCGAACATCGCGAGCGCGCTCTACGCCGGGGCGACGGTGCTCACCGATCTGCTGGGCTGGGGCACGGCCCTGCAGTTCAACCTCGCGGTGGGCGCCATCGCGGTGGCGGCTGGCACCTACACGATTTTTGGCGGACTGCGCTCGGTATTGTGGACGGATCTCCTGCAGTCCTCGCTGCTCATCGTCGGGGGCGCGATCACGTTTGGCCTGAGCCTCTCGGCGGCGGGCGGCTGGGCGGCGGTGTTGCCCACGTATGGCGCGGCGGGCAACAGTCTGTGGTCGTTGTTCCAACCCTGGGACCACGCGTTTGGGTGGCTGCCGATGATCACGGGCGGGCTGGTGCTGGGCGTGTATGGGCACTGCACCGACCATGATTACGTGCAACGGGCGCTGGCGGCGCGGAGCGTGTTTCACTCGAAGATGGGCGCACTGTTCGCGGCCTTCCTGAAAGTGCTCGCGCTCTTCATCATCGCGGCGCCGGGCGTGATCGCGGCCAAACTGCTTCCCGGCCTCGCGCATCCGGATCAGGCCTACGCGCGGCTCGTGTCCAGTTACGTGCCGCCGGGGCTGGCGGGCCTCGTGCTCGCGGGCCTGCTCGCGGCGATTCTGGGCACGGTGGCGGCGGGACTCTCGGCGTCGGCGTCGATGGTGTCGTATGATTTTGTGCTGCGCTTCGCGCCGAAACTTTCCGAGCAAACGCGCGTGCGACTGGGCCGCGGAGTGATGATCGGGGTGCTGGCGTTGTGCGTCGTGCTCGCGCCGGGGATCAAGGGATTCAAGGGCGTGTTCGGCTACCTCGTGCAACTCTGGTCGCTGCTCGCGCCGCCGGTCTTCGTGTGTGTCGTGGCGGGCATCTTCACGCGCCGGGCGACACCACGCGGCGCCGTGGCGACCCTCACGGTGGGCACGGTGCTAGGTGCGATCACGTTCTGGGCGCTCGGTCGGCCCGAGATCGTCGCACAGCTTCCGCGCTATCTGCGCAGCGCGTTGAACTGCGGTTTTGTAATCATGCTCGGGTGCGCGGCGACGATGGCGCTGGTCAGCCGCAGCGGCGGCGCGAACCCGGGCGCGAACGAAGTCGCGGACCTCACAGCCGCCGCGTCTGGAAATTCGATGACTCCGGACGAGCGCCGCACCTACCGGCTCACCCTCGCCGCGCTCGGGATTTTGTGGCTCGCGGTGGTTGTGACATTTTCTCCCTGGGGCGTCGGCCACGGGCGCTAGCTTTCTTCGCCACCGCGGCGGGGGCTTGGGATCGCCCCGGTCAAAGTTTTCCTCTCCGCTCGGTCACAGCGTGACCAGCAAGACCACGATGGTCGCCAGGCCGCCGCCGATCGCGAGCCAGCCCCACCGGCGCGCGGCGGAGAGTTTCCACCACAGGTAAAGTCCGGTGGTGATCCAGACGAGCGTGGTGACGCTCCACACATCGACCGCGACCGCCCAGAGGTTATTGAGGAAACCGCCCTGGCCGTAGCCGGAGCGCTCGTGCAGACGCGTCAGCAATTCGATCCAGGCGAAACGTTTTTCTTCAGCCCGTAATTTTTTCGTGCTGAAATCGTAGGTCAGGCGCCGCGGGTGCCAGAAGTTTTGCACGTTGATATTAAGCCGCTGGCCCTGGCGGCGCACGCCGAACGCTCCGCGCACGCCGTGCTCCGCCATGAGGCGTTGGGCGGCGGCGCGCAGGGCGGCGGTGTCATCGGCGGCGGGCAAGGCGGCCAGCGAGGCGTCCTTTTCCCAGATTGCTCGCCACTGCGGGTCGGGCGCGCGATACGCGCGGAAGTGTTCGCGATGGCTGAAGACAAAAGTGGAGAGCGCGTAAATGAGCATCCAGGGAATCAGCAGCATTCCGAGGAAGAGATGAGTGCGGCGGAAGATCAGGTTCCAGTTTTGCATGGTGGCGTCTCCGCTTAGATGGTGGCGAGCAACACGCCGAAAATACCGAAGCCCGCGAGCGCACAGACCGCCCCCCAGAGGCGCGCCGGCTTGATTTCCCACCACAGGAGGACGCCCGACAAAACCCAGAAGACCATGCCGATGACGGCGAGGTCGACGGTGGCGCCCCAGATTTTCGAAGCGAGATACGGTTGCTCGTAGCCGCTGCGGAAATGCGCGCGGTTCACGATGACGGGTGCGACGGTCGTTTGCTTTTCGATGACCACACGGTTCTCGGCGCGGAAATAGGTGACGCGGTGGGCGGCGAACGAAGAAAAGCGATTGAAGACGAGCCGCCCGGCGGGAGGGTTGGGCGGGGTGTTGAACGATCCGGCCAGGCCGAGGTCGGCGAGAACCTGCTCGCCGATCTGGCGCGGCGTGGCGTCGGCGGAAAACGCCGCGGTGTAGGGACGCTCCTCGATTTTTTCGAATTCGGGATATTTCCCACCATACCAGCCGCGAACGGTCGCCTGATGGTTGATGGCGAGCCCGCTCAACGCGTAGATGACCATCCACGGCGACAAGAACAGCGCCAGATACATATGGGTGCGCCGGATCAGGAGGGAGGGAGTGGGGTTCATGCGGGGCTGAAGCAGGGTCGGTGACATGGTCGCCTCTGGAATTTCCGATCCTGACTCTGGAGAAGTCGTAGTCCGGGTTGGCCCGGCTTGTAAAGTCCTCGTCGCGGGGCCGGGTGAAAGGGCCGCACCGGTTTCCCTTCCAGGGCGGGTGAGAAATGGGAGTCGTCTTCGGGGCCAAAACAATCTTTTGCTGCCGTGCGTCCCATGCCACCGAAGCCCATGCAGCTAAATCTCACCGGTCAGAGCGTCGCCGTGTTTGGATCATCGAATGGCATCGGCCGCGCGATCGCAGAGGGGTTTGTCGCCGAAGGCTGCCGGGTGCGGGGATTTGACCGGGACGCGCAGCCGGGGCTCGACACGACGCCGGGCGATGTGACGGCGTTGCATCAAGTGATGGCGTTTGCCGCGACGTTTGCGACGGTGGATCACGTGGTTTTTTCGGTCGGCGCGGGATCGGGGAAATTTGGTTTCCCCTTCTGGAAACTGGAACCCGGCGACTGGGCGCGGGTGTTGGAAATCAACCTCATCGGCGCGGTGAATGTGGCGCATGCGTTCGCGCCCGCGCTGCTGGCGCGCGGCGCCGGCTCGATGCTGGTCCTGGCTTCCGTCGCGGGTCAGATCGGCTCCCAGTCGGATCCGCCTTACAGCGCGGCCAAGGCGGGCTTGATCAACTTCATGCAGTGCGCCGCCCGGGATTTCGCGCCGCATGGCGTCCGGGTGAACGCGTTGTCGCCGGGCATGGTGCAGACCGGCTTGAACGAAGCCGTCTGGGCGGCGAGCCAGCGCTCACTGCCGGCCGCCCAGCGCCAGAGTTATGCGGCCTGGGCCGACGAGAAAATCCGCCGGGTGGCTCCGCTTGGTCGCTGGCAGCGGCCGGAAGAATATGCGGCGATGGCGGTCTATCTCGCCTCCGCCCACGCCAAGAACATCACGGGCCAGACGATCAACATCGACGGTGGTCAGGTCATGCACGCATGAAAATCATCATCACCGGCGGCGGCGGCTTCCTTGGTTCGCAGCTCGGGCAGAAACTTCTCCAGCGGGGCGAACTCACCGGCCCGTCGGGCGCCCCCGAAAAAATCAGGCAAATCGTGCTGCTGGATGCCGTCTTTCACCGGCCGGCCACGGACGCGCGCGTGCGCCAGATCTCGGGCGACATCAGCGACCGGTCCACCGTCTTCGCGGCCATCGGCGGCGAGGCCGCCACGGCGATTTTTCATCTCGCCTCCATGGTCAGCGGCGAATGCGAGGAACGATTCGACGACGCCCTGCGGGTGAATCTCGACGGCGGGCGCAATGTCTTCGAAGCCGCCCGCGCGGCGGCGGGCCGGCCGCGCGTCATCTTCGCGAGCAGTATCGCCGGCTATGGCGGGGCGGCGATGCAGGATCCGAATACGGATCGCACCAAGCTGACGCCGCAGACCACCTATGGCATGACCAAGGCCATCTGCGAACTGCTGGTGAACGATCACTCGCGGAAGGGACACTTCGACGGCCGAACGGCGCGCCTGCCGACCGTCATCATTCGCCCGGGCCAGCCGAATGCCGCGGCGTCGAGCTGGGCGAGCGGCATGTTTCGCGAGCCGTTGAAAGGGGTGGCGTGTGCGTTGCCGGTGCATCGCGATCAATGCCATCCGATGACGGGCTACCGCACCGTGATTGATTCGTTAATCGCCCTGCATGAAGTGCCGGAGAGCCAGCTCGGCGATGATCGGAGCTACGTGCTGCCGGCTCATCGAGTGACGCCGAATCTCGCCGAAGCGCTGGTCCGCGAGGTGGCGGCGGAACGCGGGATCACGCCCGGTCCAATCTCCGAGGCGTTCGACGCCCGCATTCAAGGTATCGTGAGCAACTGGCCGGTCAGCGTCGACGGCGCGCGCGCCACCGCCCTGGGGCTGCCGTCCCCGCCACCGCTCAAGATCATCGTCGAACAATATCTCGAAGACTTCGGTCAACCTGCCCGCTGAAGAACGGTGGGTGGGTGTCCGGCGTCAGAACGTGCCCTTGATGCCAAGGGTCCAGAGGGAGCCGTAGCGCTCTTGGAAGCGGAGCGTGGCGTGGCGCGGAGTGTTGGGGCCGGCGGTGGTGCCGGCGTTGGGGACGTCGGCCACGTTGCGGAGATTGGCGAAGAGCGCGAGGCGGCGGGTGAGGTTGTATTCGCCGAGGACGTCGAGCTTCGTGAAGCCGGGCGTGTAGCTGAACGTGCCCGGCTCGATGCTGAG
>SIBG01000003.1 GCA_009695305.1 Opitutus sp.
CTGCTATTCATTTTTTCGCTGGGATTTTGCCAGAGGAAGCGTTCCCAGCTCCGGTCGCCCTGCTGGGCTCCCTGCGCTGGGAACGCTTCCTCTCCTCCCGTAGCGTAATCGAACTTTACCTTGAGGTCACGGACTCAGAAACGGCGGGAAAAAGAGTGAAAGCCACCCATGACGACCCGTAGTCAATCAGCAAAGGACTTCAATCCCGACAAGTTTTTGGCGCAGGACTTCAAAAAAAAGTCCAAGATCAATGCGGGGATGTGGCGGCCGGATAAAAAACAAGCCGAGGCCCGGAGAAAATTTGACCAAGCTTTGCGGTCCATGCGTGCCAGCCGTGATGACAAGGCGGATGCGTTGGATTCCGAGTCCCAATTGGCGATAGCGGCATTGACGGCCTATTTCGGAATAGAGGCATTCCCCATGCATTCCCCCTTTCACTTGAAGCTGATGCTGATTGATGCGTTGCCGCCCGATGTCCCGGCAGAGCAGCATGAACCATTCGTCGAAAAGGCCATCGGCATTGCGGTGCGATTCCGCAAGATGTCGATGACGTAGCATGACTCACTTCATCGATGCGATGTCATCCCACAACGTCTTGAGATCCTCGTCGCCTAGTGCCGCCTGCTTCCAGCTAGGGTCCATCATGCACGCTCGCGACAGCCTTTCTTTCGCCTCTACTTGTTCGCCCAACAGGCAACAATAGGAGGCGAGGTTGTAGTGGAGGATGGCGCATACGAATCCGTGGGTTCTCTCTGCCTTGAGCAGAACAGCTTTGGCCTCTTCAACCTGATTGAGTTCTCGAAGCGCATACGCCCAATCAATCCACCACCTGTGCTCTTTCGGTCTCTGCATCGTCAAAGCCTTTACAACGCCCAAGAGCGGCTCCCAATTCTTTTCCTCCATGTAGAGGTCTCTCAGGACTGGCAATACTTCCGGCAGGAAAGTGTCTTTAAGTTCGATTGCACGTAATTCAACATTGGCCTCCGCGAGCATGCCGAGTTTCGTGTAGCCAGAGGCAAACTTAAGGTGCCAGTTACGACGTGCTGAATTCATCGGGACTCAGGCTCGACCGTCTGGCGGATTTCAAACGACAGAGGCATCAAATCGAAAGTGGATAATATCAGCACGATTTACGAGAAATAAGCCTTCCTAAAAATTTTAACCGGGACGAATAATTGAGATAGGGTAGACCAAGCTCCGGGCCGGACCGCCAAGCCAGTCCGTCCCTCCGCCTGGGATTGCCAACCACCACCGCAGTCATCACATCAAACAACGCTGCGGACTAACATTCCATCTGGCCCAGTTTTCGGGACCCACTCAGTATGAGCCGGGCCGGAAATTGTTACGACAACGCCGCCATGGAGTCGTTTGGGAGCACCCTGAAGACGGACACCGGGCTCGATACCGCGATTCCTGCCAGCCGCCGCCACGCTGAGCTTGCCGTCTTCGACTACATCGAGACGTTCTACAACCCGACGAGGCGCCACAGCTCGCTCGGTTATGTTTCCCCTGTGGTCTTCGAAAAACAACAAACACTAAACATCACAGCCGCCTGAATGAGTGTCCATTTTTTCGAGGCAAGCCCACCTTGCACACTTCCACGATGCTCTTGCCGCCGTCGGCTTCCCGCAAAATGCGGATCTTTTGTTCCGTCGCGTGTCGTTTTCCTTTCATGGTCTGGGCTCCTTTTAGGGCCGCAGACTAACCTCGCAAGTGGCCCAGATTTCGGGGGATCACCGCAAGCGCACCACCGACATTTCGGCTTCCTCGCGTCCGATTAGTGTCCATTAGTGTTCAGCAGTGGTTTCTCCCGAAAAGCTCTCACTCTCCGTCGTCATCATCGCCAAAAACGAGGCGCTGAATCTGCCACGCTGCCTCGCCAGCGTGCAGGGCTGGGTCGCGGAAGTTGTCGTCGCGCTCAACGACACCACTGACGACAGCGAGGCCCTCGCCAAAAAATCCGGCGCCACCGTCCGCCATCTCCCCTGGCAGGGCTACCGCGACACCAAGAACGCCGCCCTCGCCCTCGCCACCCACTCCTGGGTGCTCTCGCTCGACGCCGACGAGGAGGTTTCGTCCGCCCTGCGCGTTTCACTCGTCGGCTTTTTCGCCCGCCCGGACCGCGAGCAATTCGCCGGCGCGCGTTTCCCCCGCAAGGTCTGGTTCGTCGACCGCTGGATCACTCACGGCGACTGGTATCCCGACTACAGCCTGCGCCTCCTCCACCGCGACCGCGCGCGCTGGGGCGGCGATAAATTCGTTCACGAGAAGGTCGAATGCACCGGCCCCGTCGCTACGCTATCCGGCGATCTTCACCATTATTCTTTTCCAACCCTCGCGAGCCACGTCGCAAAAATTAATCCCTTCGCCGACCTCTTCGTTCAACAGCAACAAGCTCGTGGCCGAAAGTTCTCCGTCCTTGCCGCTGTCTTCCGCCCCTGCTGGCGTTTCTTCCGCGCTTACGTGCTCAAGCTCGGTTTCCTTGACGGCTATTCCGGGTTCTACATCGCCCACGCGACGGCCTTCGGCGCGTTCGTCCGCTACAGTCGGCTCTACGAGGCGGAAAAAGCCAAGGGACCCATCGTCTAATGGATCAAACGCCCTTGGAACCAAATAGTCGCCCGGCCTGAAGTCCCTTGGTCGCGTCTTCCTTTGGCCTTTTGTCTCTCCTCCATGCCTGACCACCGTCACCAGTTCAGTAAACTCGCCGAGGAACTCGTCGGGGAATTGCGCGGCCTGCCCTTTGCAGAGTCGCGCCGCACCGTTAAACGCCCCACGCAGCCGCTCGCGACCGTCGTCGAGCAGTTGATGGTTAAGCACCAGATCGGCCGGCCGTCCGCGGAGCAGACGATCCGCGACCGCTGGGTCGAACTCGTCGGCGCCGCGAATGCCGCCTACTCGCATGCGGCCTCCATTGAGCGCAACCGCCTCGTCGTCCTCGCCGCCCATTCCGTCGTCCGTAACGAACTCTTCCTCCACCGTGACCAAATCGTCCAACGCATCCGGCAGCTCCCCGGCTGCGAAACCATCAAGTCGCTCAACCTCCGCGCGGGTTGAAACGTAAGCGTCCGACGGAGGATTTTGATGGGCGGGTCAGATCCTCCGCCCTACTGCAGGCCGAAGAGCGAGCGCGGGACTTGGTAAAGATAGCCGCAGGACCGCCAGGCGCGGACGAGAGATTTCTTCGCCGCGCCGGTGCGCAGGATGAGAGTGTTGAGCAGCGCGAGCAGCGTGAAAGCGAGGGCCTTCAGGGCATTGGCGGCAAAGCGCCCAGCGAGATACACCAGGGAGGCCGGCTGGCTGGCGCGGTCCATCACTCGCGAGCGGGCGGAGTCGAAGGCGTGGCGGGCGGCGTAGCGGAATGTCGTGCGGCTCGCAGGCATCTGATGCTTCACGGCGGCGGCGGGCGCGAACCACACTTCGAGTCCGGCGCCGCGCGTGCGGCGGATCATCTCGCTGTCACCGCCGGAAAAGTAGTTGCCCGCGGCGCGGTCCAGGGCGGTGTGAAAGGGGCCGATTTGTTCGAACACCCAGCGGGGAAATGCGAGGTTCGCGCCCATCGGCGACTGCTGCGATTCGAGCGGGCCGGCCGTGGGGCGAAATGCGAGCGGAGCGTGCCACTCGGCGACCCACGGTGGCAGGCCGTCGGGGAAAACCGGAATCACCTCGCCACCGATGGCGCCGATTTTGCGCGCCGGATCGGCGAGCAACGGGACGGCCATCTGCGCAATCCAGTCGGGTTGGACGAGGATGTCGTCGTCCGCGAAGAGGATGATGTCGCCGCGCGCCTCGCCGATGGCGCGGTTGCGCGCGTAGTCGAGACCCTGCTTCGGCTCGTGAAGATAACGCGGGGCAGGGCGGGCGCTGGCGAATTCCCCGACGACGGCGCGGGTGTGGTCGTGGGAGTTGTTATCGATCACGAGCACCTCGAAGTGGTCCCGCGGGAATTGTTGCGCAGCGATGCCCGCCAGCGTCTGCCGCAGGAGGTCGGCGCGATTGCAGGTCGGAATCGCGACGGTGACTTTGAGGGTGGTCGGCGGCATGTAGGCGGGAACAGTTTTTTTCGGCGAGATCGCAGGACAGCGCAAGGCGCAACGCGGATCGAGCCGCGCCGGTCACTCGGGCGTGGGCGGCGGTGGGGAATCAGTTTTTCCAGAGCAGGACGGCGCCCTGCGCCCGGGTGCGGAAAAAATATTTCAGGAAGCGAAACAGCCCGACGATTTTCGTGCCGCGGAGCGCGCCGTTGCTCCGGTCGCTGGCGTAGTCCGGCCGGTAGATCGAGTGGACGTAATGCCACGGCCAGGGCAAGACGACGTGGCGGCGGAAACCCGCGGCGCGGGCGTGACGGATGATCGTGCGCGGGGGCATGTCTTTTTCATGGACCCCATATTCCTGCACGGCGTGCACCGAACCGGGCGCGATGCTGTGGCCGTCGCCGGGCTCGATGCAGATGACCATGCCGCCAGGCGCGAGAGCGGCGTAGGCGGCCCGTAACGCGGCGGCTTCGGACTCGGCGTGGTGCAAGGCGTCGTGAAAAATCACATAGTCCGCCGGCGGATCGATGCGCACCTCCTCGTAGTCCGCGGTGCGAAACGAGGCGCGGGAAAGGCAGCGCGCCGCGCGCAATTGCTCGGCCAGCGCAATCGCGTCGGGGGAAATATCCACGCCGACAACTTCGTAGCCGCGCTCCGCGAAGATGAGGCTCAGCCAGCCGGTGCCGCAGCCGAACTCGACGATGCGCGCCGGCGGTGGCCGCATGACCGACATAAAGACACTGAGGTTAACCAGGTATTGGAGGCAGTGATCGTCGCTGAAGGGCTTGCCCAGCGCGTGGCGCCGGCCGGCTTCGCCGATGCGCGCGAAATATTCGCGTTCGCCCTGTTTGGGATCGTGCATGGCAAAATCGCTTAAAACGCCGCGATCGCTTCGAGCCGGCGGCGGTAGCGCGCGCCAATGACGTCGGGAGCGAAGCGGGTCTCGATCGTGGCGCGCGCCTGGGCGCCGAGCCTGGCGGCGAGGGCGCGGTCGGCGAAAAGTTTCTGCATCCATTCGGCCGCGTGCACGGGATCGGGATCGGCCCACGTCGAGCCTTTCGCGTAGGGGCCGTGGTTTTGCGCCAGAGTGATGACCTTTGCGCGCACGGGGCAGCCGTTGGCGGCGTTCACGAACTCGGCGGTGGCTGACCAGTCGGTCGAGATGACGGGCTTGCCAAGGAACATGCTCTCGGCGACGGCGAGACCGAAACCCTCGGAGCGGTGCAGCGAGACAAAACAGTCGCAGGCGGCTTCGAGCGCGTAGATGTCGGCCCGTGAGAGCGTGTCGGCGAGGAGCACGGTGCCCGGGAGGTCGCTCACACTGGCCTGCAACGCGGCGAAGTCGGCCTCGTTGCCGGCGACGTTTTGGACTTTCACGACGAGCGCGGCCTGGCTCCCCATGGCTGCCAGGCGAAAGGCCGTGAGGACGGCGCGGGGGTTCTTGCGCTCGGCGTAGGAGTTGAGATCGAAGAGGGTGAGGAAAAGAAATTTTTCGGCGGGCAGTCCGAAGCGCGCGCGCAGCGCCGCCGTGGTTTCCGCCGGCCGGGCAAAGGCGATGGAGTGCGGCATGGTGAGCACCGGGATCGGCGATTTCAGCGCGATGGCGGCGGTCGTGAAATCGCTCGGGCACCAGACTTCGTCGTAGTAATCGAGACTCGGCACCCACGCCTCGGGGAACTCCGGCAACTCCCAGGCGAAGTAAGCGATGTTGTATTTGCCGGCGCGGAAATGTTTCCCGTGGTGGTGATCGAGGTCACGTGAGGCAGGGGGGTCGACGTGGACGACGTTGACGTGGTGGGGATTTTCGTCGGAGAGGCGGGCGGCGTAGGTCTGGTCGCCAAGGCGGTTTTTGCAGTTGAGCTTGAGGGGCACGAGCGCGGCGGGCAGCGCCGCGGCATCGGCGGCGCGCACCATGCAGCGGGCGGATTCGCCGACGCCGAGTTCGGCGGTGAGAAAGCCCACGATGTTGAGGCCGAGCTGGACGTGGCGGCGGGCGTAGGCTGAAGAGTAGGGCGCGTCGCGTTGGGCGAAATCGTAGATGGTCTCGCCCTCGGCCGTCGCGATGGTGGCGAGGCGGAGCTGGCGGTTTTTGTTTTGGCGGCGGAAACGTTGCAACCCGCTAAAACCGCTGATGCGACCGAGCCACGCGAGGAGGTTGGTGAAACCAATGCCGGTGAGTCGCAGCGTCAGCGTGGTGCTCTCGGCCGCTGGCACGGGCACGCGCAATTCCCACGGGCCGGGGCGCAGAATCATGAGTGCGCCCGCTGGCCGGCCGTTGACGAAGACATCGAGCCCGGGCGCGAAGGTTTCCGCGCCGCGGGCGTCGGGGTGGGGGCGAAACTCGCCGCGCAGCACGAGCGCGCTCACGCCGGTGAGCGGAGGCAGGTGCGCGTGGGCGGTTTCGCGAATCCAGGCGGAGTCGCTGGCGAACTCGTCGAAGAACAGGCCGGTGTAGTCGGTGAACCGTCGAGAGTAGGCGCCGCCGGCAGGGGGCGTGTGGTGAGCGGGACGCATGTAGTCGGACGCCAGCGAAAGGCGGCGTGCGGGGGTTGGCAAAACTTTCCGGGCATGGCGAGGGTGCTCGATTCACGAATGCGGGCTTGCGTTGGGTGTGCGCCGGGGCTTTCACCGAGAGGTCCCACTGCAACACGCGAGGAACCCCAGCTCCTGTGAAAGACCTCTTAAGACATGGCATTGGTTTTTTGGCCGCGCGTTGGCGCGTGGCATTGTTGGTGCTGGTCACCACGTTCGTATGGGTGGCCCACTACGACCGCTGGACGCTGGCGAGCTGGTCGGTGCCGACGGACTATCGCGGCGACTCGTTGGAAATTTTTGCGCGCATCCAGGCGGCAGCGGAGGGCGACACGGCGCCGTTGCGGCCCCAGATGATTTCGCGACTGGATGCGCCGTTCGGAGCGAACTGGAGCGCTTATCCCTCGTCGGATTTGCCGCTGGTGTGCGTGCTGGGGTGGCTGGCACGGGTGGTGGGAGTGTTTGCGGCGGCAAACCTCGCGCTGTTGTTTGCGACCGTAAGTGCAGCGCTGGCGTTTTATGGCTGTGCGCGCTGGCTGCGGGCGCGATGGGAGTGGGCGTTTGCCGGGGCGCTGTTGTTTGCCTTTACATTTCAGACGTTCAGCCGGGGGTTGCCGCACTTGTTTCTGGTGTTTGCGTGGACCGTGCCGCTGGCGTTGCTGTGCTGCGGGTTGGTGGCGGCGAGCCGGCGGCTGCGGCTGCGCGGATGGAGCGGTTTTTTTTGTATCGGCGTCGCGTTGGCGGTCGGGGTGGGGAATCCCTACACGCTGTTTCTTTTCCTTCAGTTGCTCGGATGGGCGCTGGTGGCGCAGTGGGTCGGGCCGCGACGGCGGGCGAATATGTGGGTGGGAATGGTGGCGATGGCGGTGGCGGTCGCGGGGTTTCTGGCCGTGGCGTCGCCGATGTGGCTCTATGCACCGGACAAGGCCGCCGCGTCGCCTTTGGTGCGCAACTATGGGGGCACCGAGCGCTATGCCCTGAAGCCGCTGGAGTTGTTTCTGCCGCCCGCGACGCACCGCTCGGAGGCGCTGGCGTTTTTCGGACATCGTTATGTGCGCTGGTCGGATTGGCGGAATGGCGAGGCGTTTGCGCCGTATCTTGGGGTGGTGGGCATCGTGGGTTTCTCGTGGTTGGCGGCGACCACGGTGCACGCCATACTCCAGCGGCGGCGCGTGCCGGGAGTGGCGCTGCCGGCGGGCTGGGTGCTGGCATTTTCGTCGGTGGGCGGCGTGACGAACATCATGGCGTTTTTCACGGGGCTGGTGGTGTTTCGCGCGACCAACCGGTTTAGCATTTTTCTATCGGCGGTGGTGTTGCTGTTCTTCGTGTCACGGATGTCGCGGTGGTGGCGCGAACGGCTGGTCGCGCAGACCGGGACATGGTCGCGGGGGTGGTGGCGAGCGGGTAGTGTGGTGGGGGCGGCGTTGGTCGCGTTGGCGGGCCTCATCGATCAACTGCCGCGAGCGCCCGGCCGGGCGAAGCAGGAACGGATTGCCAAACGCCTCGCGGCTGACCGGGAACTGAGCGCAAAGCTGGAGAACGTGTTGCCGGCCGGGGCGATGGTATTTCAACTGCCGGTGATGATGTTTCCGGAGGTCACGCCGGCAGCGCAGTTGAGTGACTACGAACATTTCCGGCCCTATCTCACGACGCGCGCGCTACGGTTCAGCTACGGCGCGCTCAAGGGGCGCAGTCGCAGCCGCTGGCAGCGCGACGCGGAAATGCTGCCGACGGACGAGCTGGTCCGGCGGCTGGAGCTCTACGGTTTCGCGGCCCTCTATTTTAACCGGCATGGGTTGCCAGACCACGGGAAAAAACTGCTACGCGAGCTGGCGGTGATCGGGCGGACGCACCGCATCGAGGGCGCACTAGGCGAGCAGGTTGCCGTGCTGCTGGAGCCGGCCGCGCAGCCGAAGCTGCCGCTGGCGCGCACGCTGACCTTTGGCCGCGGATGGAATAGCTCACCGCCGGGCGAGCCGCGCTGGGCCTATGGGCCGGCGACGTTCTCCTATTACAATCCGTTGGCGCAGCCGACCCAGATGAATTTGCGGATGGTCGTGAGCGGCGTGGGTAACCGTCGTCTGCGGATGCGGGTGAACAATGAGGAAAAACTCACGGCAGCGATTGGCGAATCACCGCGGGACGTCCGTATGCTGGTGACGTTGCGGCCGGGTTTCAACCGGATCGATCTGGACACGTTGGAGCCCGCGCAGCGCGTGAGCCAGGAGCGCGGTCAGTTGCGAACCTTCGCGGTGCACGAGACGGCGATTCAAGTGGAGGGCGTGGTGGTGGCGGCGGGGCTCTGAGGGCACACCGGAGGTTTGTGGGTCCGTCTGAAGGCGCGATTGCGAATAGAAAGCGGTTTCCTCGCCATCCCGACTCGGACTGGCGCGGAATTTTTGGATTCCGCTATGCCTGGGGTGGCGGAAGTAAACGGCGCGCGAGCAGGAGCACTGCGCCACCGACCAGACTCCACCCCACGCTAACGGCCCAGACGAGGACGGCGAGAAGCAGGGCGTGCTGGCGGGCGTCGTCGGTGGGGATCCGGCCAAGGAGCGCGAGCGTGCCAAGCATCGCGCCCTCACGCACGCCGTGACCGCCGACGCTGACGGGCAGCACGGTGACGGCGTAGGCGACGGACATGGCGAGAGAGACATCGATGAATGGGAGCGGCAGGCCGGCACTGCGGGCGAGGAGCCAGACGGAGACGAAGTCGAGGAGCCAGATGACGTAGCTCGACGCGAGCGCGGCGATGAACGGGCGGCGAGCGGAGCCCGCACGGCGCAGGATATCGGCGAGCGTGGCGGCGCGAGTTTCGCCGAGCCAGTGAGTGAGCCAGGGGGGCGGGCGGCGGCAGATAACGGCGAAGGCAATGCCGCCCGTGATCGAAAGCACCGCACAGAGGGCGAGCAGCAGGCGCAACTCGGCGTGGTGCGTGACGGTTTCCAGTTTCAGGAGCAGCGTGAGGGCGGCGAGGCTCAGGAGGACGATGAGGCCCAGCACGCGGTCGAGGAAGGTGGCGGCGAGGCCGGCGGCGCGTTGGGTGGGGTCGTCGCGGCAGACGTAGAAGGCACGGGCGGCATCGCCGCCCAGCCCGCCGAGCAGGAAAGCGTTGTAGAAATTTCCGATCCACGTGACGACGTGCGCCCAGTGGAACGACCGCGGGAGGTCTTGCGCGCGCAGGAGCAGCCACCAGCGCCAGGCGTGCAGGGGAAACGTGAGGCCGGCGATGAGCGTGGCGAGGGCGACGGGGGCCAAGGCAAACTGACCGCGGAGACCGGCGAACTGGCGCCAGTCAATATTCCAGACGAGGGCGGCAACGAGCAGGGCGGAGAACGCGTAGCGCGCGAAGCGACCGGCAGGGGTGTCGAGAAGGGCGGAGAGGCGGCGCATGACGGCGGTGTGAGCCTGCTTGCAGGCGATGCCACAAGTCGCAGAGTCGGGCATCGCCTGCAAGCAGGCTCCTCCACCCACTCATGCAATCAGACGAATACGTGAAGCTCGCGGACGTCGAGGACCGCATGTGGTATTTCCGGTCGTTGCACGCGCATGTCGCGCGGGAGCTGGCGGAGGCCGGGGTGCAGCGCGATGCGGCGGTGCTCGATGCGGGATGCGGGACGGGCGGGATGATTTTGCGGCTGCGGGCCCGGCACCCGGATTGGCGGTGGAGTGGCATCGATTTCATGCCGCTGGCGTGCGAGCTGACCCGGCAGCGCTGTGGGCAGGATGCGGATATTCGCGAGGCGAGCGTGACGGCGCTGCCGTTTGGTGAGGCGAGTTTTGATGCGGTGGTGTCGGCCGATGTGATCTGTCAGGTCGTGGAGGCGGAGGTCGCGGTGAAGGAATTTTTCCGGGTGCTGAAGCCGGGGGGCGTCGTGGTGATCAATGTGCCGGCCTATATGTGGATGTGGTCGTATCACGACGACTCGTGTCAGACGAAACACCGCTACACGCGGCCAGAGGTGGACGGGTTGCTGGGTGCGGCGGGGTTCGCGAACCGGCGAACGACGCATTGGAACGCACTGCCGTTTCCGCTGGTGTGGGCGAAACGAAAGCTGCTGCGCACGGCGCAGGACACGAGCGACGTGAAAGATTATCCCGCGGTGATTGACGCGATGTTTGGCGCGATGATGGGGGTGGAGCACGCGTGGTTGCGCGCCGGTGGCGCGTGGGCCTGGGGGACGTCGGTGCTGGCGGTGGCGCGGAAACCGTTATGAAGAATAAAGACGAAAAGACCAAAACGGGACCAAGGGACTGGGGGACTGAGAAGTTTCGCGGTTGGGTTGCGCTCGCCGGTGATCCCTTGGTCCCTCGTCCTTGGTCCCCTGATCCTTAGTCCCTTTTCACCATGATTCACTTCCTCGTCGCGTTTGGACTGCTGGCGCACGTGCTGTTTTGGGGTGCCGGGCTGGCGTGGCTGGCGATGCCGCGGCCATGGCGGCGGTTCTGGCCGGTGCTGATGATGCCGGCGGGCCTGGCATTGCAGTCGGCGGTCGTGTGGTTCGGCGCACTCGCGAATTTTCCCGGCACGAACAGTTATGCGCGGTGGAGCGAAGCGATCCCATTGGCGTTGCTGGTGGTGGCGCTCTGGTGGCGGTCCCGGCGCTCACGCGCCGGGCTCCTCGGCGAAATCAGAGCGGGCTGGGTCGATGTGCAGCGAATCGGGATGGTGTGGCTCGCGATCGCCGGCGGCCTCGCCCTGCTGGTGGCGCCACTCGCCTGGGCCGCGAAAGGGTTGACCACGATCTCGCTCGGGAGCTGCGATGCGGCTGACTACGCGGCGGGTGCGCGGGTGTTGATGGAATTTGCGCGGACGGAACGGGGCGGGTTTCTCGGGCTGACCGAGGTGGTGAGCGTGCAGTCGGTGGATAATTTTTTCGACTACTGGACGCGCATCAATCACTTCACCCCGTCGGCCCTGATCGCGTTCAACGGGTCGGTGCTCGATTGTGCGCCGCATGAGCTGACGAGTTTGCTGACAATGGTGTTGCTGGCGGGTTCGCTGCCGGTGGTGTTTTGGATGGCGCGGGCCGTGGTCGGCTTCAGTGGGGCGCCGAGCGTGGCGGTGGCGGTGCTCTTTGCCCTGAGTCCGCTCAACTGGTATGTGGTCGGACACGTGGCGCCGGGGCAGCTGCTCGCGGCGATGGCGGTCGCGTTGATCACGTGGGCGGGCGTCGCGCTGTGGCGCGGCCGGCTGACCTGGGCCCGCGGCGGGCAATTCGCGGGCGTGCTCGCGGTGGGCTACTGGCTCGTGCTCGGAAGCTATAATTTTTTTGTGGTGTTGTGCCTCGTGCCGGCGGCCGCGCACGCCGGGGGGCTGGCGTTGTGGACCAGCGAGTGGCGGCGGTTGGGGCGGTGGCTGCTGGTGATGCTGGCGCCGCTGGCGCTGTGCGGCGTGGTGTTTGCCGGGCGGGTGGCGGGGTTGATCGAGCGGTTTCAACTGCTGCGGCAATACGACTTCGGTTGGAAAATTCCGGTGCTGACGCCCGAGGGGTGGCTGGGGTTGGTGAGCGGGCCGGCTTTGGAGCCGTGGCGGGTGGGCGGCCTGCGCTGGCTGCTGGCCGCGGGAGTGGTGACGCTGCTGGCGTGGGCGACGGCACGCGCGGTGGGGGAGCGGCGGCAGAAAACGTGGGTGGCGATGGCGGTGACCTTGCCGGTGCTGGTGGGCTATGAGCTGCTCCAAGGGCGCGGCGCGCGGCTGGGCACAAACGCCAGCTACGATGCCTTCAAGCTATTCATGGTGTTTTATCCGGTGATGCTGCCGGCGTTTTGCTGGTGGATCACATTGCGGTGGAGCCGGCGACTGACGGAATGGCTCGGGGTGGTGGGCGTGGCCGGCGTGGTGCTCCTGGGCAACGCGGTCGGCACCGGCATGATTTTTTGGCGGATGGCCACACCGCCGCTGATGGTCGATGGCGAGCTGCGGCAATTGAGAAAAATCGAGGCGATGCCCGACGTGGCGTCGGTGAACGTCCTGCTCCCCGACATGTGGTCGCGGCTGTGGGCGAATGCGTTTCTCCTGAAGAAGCCCCAGTATTTTCTGACGCACACCTACGAGGGCCGGCGCAACACGCCCCTGCGCGGTGAGTGGGATCTGGAGAGCTCACTGGTCGCGGTGAAGCCGGCCGATGGTGCGCGCCGGCAAATCACGCCGCACTACGCGCTCGTGAATAACCGCAGTCCACTCTTCCTGCGCGCGACCCTCGGCGATGGCTGGCATCCGGAGGAAAGCACCCCGCAGACGGGCGAACGCTGGCGGTGGACCAAGGGCGACGCGACGCTGCGGATCGAGAATCCGCAGGACCAAACGTTGGCGGTCACCTGCACGCTGGATGGTTGGAGCCTTGGGGAGTGCGACTTGCTGCTCGTCGATGCCGCCGGTGAGTCGACCGCGCCGCAGCATCTGGGTCCGCAACGGGCGAAGACCCGCTTTGCGACGATTGCGGTCCCGCCGGGCGGAACCACCGTGAGATTGCACTCGGCTCAGCCGGCGATGATTCCGCCCGGTGACACCCGGACTCTCGGGGTGTGCGCGTTTGAGATCCAATTGGAAGTGCACGCGAACTGAACGTGGCTGACCGGGGCGGACCCATCGCCCGGGGCGTTGGTATCGCAGAAAGCTAAAAACGAGGAAAGGGAGGGGGCGGGGAGCGAAAAGTCGGCGCGCTTTTCGGGTTGGCGGATGGCGGGTGAGACGTGTTTGCTGGCCCGCACATGAGCGCCCCGCCGAATCTCCGCCGCACGTTTGCGGGCCGGCGCGTGCTCATCACGGGTGGATTCGGTTTTATCGGATCGAATCTCGCGCGGCGGCTGGTCGCGCTCGGGGCGCGCGTGGCGATCGTCGACGCGCTCATCCCGGAATACGGCGGCAACCGCCGCAATCTCGCGGGCGTCGCCGGTCGGGTGCGCGTGCATGTCGCGGACGTGCGGGACTGGCCGCGGCTGCCGTCGCTGGTGCGGGGGCAGGATTTTTTGTTCAACCTCGCGGGCCAGACGAGTCACATGGACTCGATGAGCGATCCCCAGACGGACCTCGACATCAATGGGCGCGCGCAGCTCGCGATCCTCGAGGCGTGCCGGGTGCACAATCCGAATATCCGGATCGTGTTTGCGAGCACGCGGCAGATTTATGGGAAGCCGGATTATCTGCCGGTCGACGAGCAGCATCCGCTGCGGCCGGTGGATGTGAACGGCATCAACAAGCTCGCGGGGGAGGAATATCACCTGCTTTATTCGCGCGTGCACGGAATCCGGGCGACCGCGCTGCGGCTGACGAATACGATCGGGCCGCGGATGCGGGTGAAGGATGCGCGGCAGACGTTTGTCGGGGTCTGGATTCGCCGAATCGTCGAGGGCGAGCTGTTCGAAGTGTGGGGCGGGGATCAGCGGCGCGACTTCACCTACGTGGACGATGCGGTGGAGGCGTTTCTCCTCGCGGCGGCGCGACCGGAGGCGGTCGGCGAAGTGTTTAACCTCGGCGGGCCGCCGCCGGTGACGTTGCAGCGGCTCGCGGAGCTGCTCGTCGAAATCAATCGCGGCGGAGCGTTTGCGGTTCGGGAGTTTCCGGGCGACCGGAAGAAAATCGATATCGGCGACTACTATGCCGACGACCGGCTGATCGGACGGAAACTCGGGTGGCAGCCGCGGACGGACCTGCGCACAGCTTTGACAAAAACCCTCGCATACTATCGCAAGGAGCTGCGCCACTATCTATGACGACACCAGCCCTCAGCTTCGTCATCCCGCTTTATCGCAGCGCCGAGACCATCGGGGCGGTGGTGCGCGAGATCGAGTCGCTCGTAATCGAGGGCGGGCATGAGATTATTTTGGTCAACGACGGCAGCGGCGATACGACGGGAGACGTGTGTCGTGCGCTCGTGAAAGCAGCCACGCTTCGCCAGGGCTCGGTTCGGCCGGACTCACCGCCGGCAGGGCAGGCGGTGCCGATCACGCTCGTGGAGCACGCGCGAAATTTCGGCGAGCACAACGCGGTGCTCACGGGCTGGCGCCACGCCCGCGGCGCCCACATCGTGAATCTCGACGACGACGGCCAGAATCCCCCCGCGGAGGCGGTGCGGTTGTGGCGGCAGGCAAAGGAGACGGGACTCGACGTGGTGTTTGGCCACTACGAGGTGAAACAGCATTCGGCATGGCGGAATTTTGGGAGCTGGTTCACGAACCGGATGACCGACTGGGCGCTCGACAAGCCGGCGGGTTTTTATCTTTCGAGTTTCCGGTGCGTGACGGCATTTGTCGCGAAGCAAGTCGCGACGCACACCGGGCCTCATCCTTACGTGGACGGCCTGATTTTACAGGTGACGCAGCGGATCGGCTCGATTGACGTGCGGCACGAGGAGCGCCAAGCGGGCGCGAGCGGCTACACGCTGCGGCGGTTGGTGCGACTGTGGCTGAGCGCGTGGGTGAATTTTTCCGTGCTACCGCTGCGCGTGGCGACGGTGCTGGGGCTCGTGATGGCAGCGGTGGGCTTGGCGGCGCTTGGCGTGCTGGGGTGGCTTTGGTTCAAAGACCTTGGTCCAGCGTCCGGCTTTGGCTGGCTCATGGGCGTGCTGCTGGTTTTTTGCGGGACGCAGCTCGTGTTGCTTGGGCTGATCGGCGAATACATCGGGCGAATGTTTCTCACCGTGAACCGGCGGCCGCAGTCGGTGGTGCGGGAAGTGCACCGCAGCGGTGCCGAGGGCGGCGCCAGTTGAAGGAAGCGAGTTGAAGATTAAGGTGAAGGGCCGGGCGGAAACATTTTTTCCCAGCGGGCGAATTCGCGGCCGAGGGCGGTTTCGACGGCGGCGACGGCTTGCGGCGGCGGAGTGTGACTGAGGCCGCGGGCGTAGAGCCAGGCACGGCGAGCGAGCACGCGGTCGGCGTGCCGCGGCTCGGGCGAGATGGTGGCGAGATAGTCGCGACACCAGTCGTGCAGCGGTCCAGTGGCAGCGATGACAAACTCGCGATGCCAGCGGCGCGCGAGGCGGTAGGAGTTTTCCTCGTCGCGGAGTTTGCGACCAATGGAGGAGCTGATGTGGTGGCGCACGACGCTGCGCAGTGCGACGGCGTTGACGCGGCCGGCGGCGCGGGCCTGAAAGCACAAATCGATATCCTCGCCGCCGTTGACGTAGCCTTCGTCGAAACCACCGAGCTGCTGCCAGAGCGCGCGTTCGAGCAGCACGCAGGCGCCAGTGACGGCGGGGACGCGGCGGACGGGACGAAAAATGCGTGCGAGGAGCGACGGGGGAGTGCGGTCGTGGACGGGTTTACCGGATTGGTTGATGACGATGCCGGTGTGATCGACGACGCCGGTGCGGGCGTCGAGCTGGATGTTGCCGACGAGCCCGGCGCGGCGGCCGAGCGAGCGGTGGGCGCGGAGCAGCGGCTCGAACCAACCCGGCAGGAGGACGAGGTCGTTGTTCAGCAGGGCGAGGAGTTCACCGCGGGCGAGAGCGACAGCGCGGTTGTTGGCGACGGCGTAACCGAGGTTGCGCTCGTTGAGGACAACCCGGAACGGTGGCGCGAGCGTGGCCAGCCATTCGCGCGTGTCGTCGGTGCTGCCGTCGTCGACAAAAATGATCTCATGGACGAGGCCGCGGGGCAGCGTAGCCGACAGGCTCGCGACGCAGGCACGCGTGAGCGCGAGATTGTTAAAGAGGGGAATGATGAAGCTGACCTGCACGCGGCGCCAGCCTGAGGGCAACCACGGCGTCTGCAAGACAGACGCCCTACGATTTTTCGTCGGCGAGGCGGCGGAGGTAGGCGCCGTAGGAGGATTTGCCGAGGCGGGTGATGTTGGCATCGAGGCCGGCGCGGTCGATCCAGCCCTTGCGGTAGGCGATTTCCTCGAGGCAAGCGATCTTCAGGCCCTGGCGGTTTTCGATGACGGAGACGAATTGCGCGGCTTCGAGGAGCGAATCGTGCGTGCCGGTGTCGAGCCAGGCGGTGCCGCGGCCGAGAAGCTCGACGCGGAGCTTTCCGGTTTCGAGGTAGAGTCGATTGAGATCCGTGATCTCGAGTTCGCCACGTTTGGAGGGCTTGAGCGTGCGCGAGATTTTCACGACATCCGCATCGTAAAAATAGATTCCGGGAATGGCGTAGTTGGACTTCGGCTGGGCCGGCTTTTCCTCGAGGGAAAGGACGCGACCGTCGGGGGCGAACTCGACGACGCCGTAGCTCGTGGGGTCGGAGACGTGATAGCCGAAGATCGTCGCACCCTTGGTGCGCGCGCCGGCGGCTTCGAGGGACCGGGTGAAATCGTGGCCGTAGAAAAGGTTGTCGCCGAGGACGAGGGCGGAGGGCTCAGCGCCGGTCAGGAAGCCGGTGTCGCCGGCGATGTGGAAGGCTTGGGCGAGGCCGTCGGGACTGGGCTGCTCGGCGTAGGAAAGTTTGAGCCCGAGGTTGGTGCCGTCGCCGAGAAGTTTTTTGAAGAGCGGGAGGTCGGTGGGGGTGGAGATGACGAGAACTTCGCGGATACCGGCGAGCATGAGCACGGACAGCGGATAGTAGATCATCGGTTTGTCGTAAACCGGCATGAGCTGCTTGGAGACCGCGATGGTGAGGGGCCAGAGGCGGGTGCCGGAGCCGCCGGCGAGGATGATGCCTTTGCGATGCATACGAGAGGATTACTTGGCGGTGCCGAGCCGTTCGCGAGCGTATTTCTTCGAGGTGATGTCGGCGGCCCAGCTGCGGTGGGTGAGATACCAGTCGACCGTTTTCGCGATGCCGGTGGTGAAATTTTCCTGCGGAGCCCAGCCGAGTTCGGACTGAAGTTTTTTGCAGTCGATGGCGTAACGGCGGTCGTGGCCGGGGCGGTCGGCGACGTAGGTGATCTGGGAAGCGTAGGGTCGACCGTCGGCGCGCGGGGATTTCTGATCGAGGAGGGCGCAGATCGCGTTAACGATTTCGATGTTCGGCTTTTCGTTCAGGCCACCGATGTTGTAAGTTTCGCCGACGCGGCCCTGTTGGAGGACGAGCCAGATCGCGGCGGCGTGATCCTCGACGTAGAGCCAGTCCCGGATCTGCCTGCCGTCGCCGTAGACGGGGAGCGGTTTACCCTCGAGCGCGTTGAGAATCACCAGCGGGATGAGTTTTTCGGGAAAATGAAACGGGCCGTAGTTATTCGAGCAGTTGGTGGTGAGGGTTGGGAAATGGTAGGTGTGCTGGAACGAGCGGACGAGGTGATCGCTGGAGGCCTTGGAGGCGGCGTAAGGGGAGTTCGGCGCGAAGGGCGTGGTCTCGGTGAACGCGGGATCGGTGAGCGAGAGCGTGCCGTAAACTTCATCGGTCGAGACATGGAGGAAGCGGAAGGCGTCCTGGCGTGGGGCGGGCAGCTTGGACCAGTGCAGGCGGGCGCAGTTGAGGAGGCGGAGCGTGCCAACGACGTTGGTCTGGATGAAGGGTTCGGGCGAGTCGATGGAGCGGTCGACGTGGGACTCGGCGGCGAAATTAACGATGGCGTCGATCGCGTGGTCGGCGAGGAGGCGGGTGACGAGGGCGACGTCACCGATGTCGCCGTGCGCGAAAACGTAGCGCGGGTCATCCGCAAGGTCGGCGAGATTGGCGGGGTTGCCGGCGTAGGTGAGCGCATCGAGGTTCACGAGGCGGGTCAGGGGAGAGCCTTTTTCGGTGAGGCGCTGGCGGATGAAATTGGAGCCGATAAAGCCGCAGCCGCCGGTGACGAGGAGGTTCATGGGTAGGGCGGACGAATCAGGCGGCGGCTTTGCGCCAGGTTTTTAGGTCGCGGGCGACGGCTTCGTGGACCTCGGTCATGGCGAGGCCGACGGCGGCGAGCTTGCTGGAATTCATCACGCAGTTGGAGCGCGGGGTTTTAGCGGCGGTGCGCATGAACTCGGTTTCGTTTTTGAAAAACACGTAGTCTTTTATGCAGACGCCGCTTTTCTTGATGTGTTCGACGACTTCGTGCGTGGTGATGGCGCCGGGGTTGGTGATGTTGTAGGTGCCGAAGGGGACGCGTTTTTCCCAGCAGGAATAGGTCGTGGCGACAAACTCTTCGAGCTGCGAGATGGAATTGGTCGCGGCGAGGAGCGTTTTATACCGCATCAACTTGGTGAGGTAGTTGCGCGGGTTCTCGACGTTGTCGAAGGGGATGCGGAGGCGCCAGACGTAGACGTTGGGCACGCCGGCAAGGACCTCTTCGCCGAGAGCTTTGGTGCCGCTATAAAAGGAGCAATTATTCTGGCGAAAGGTGAAGTTGGGGGTGTCGGTCTCGGTGAAGCCGGAACCGTCGGGGCGCGCGCCGGTGTAGATGCAGCCGGAGGAGACGTGGCCCCAGGGGACGCCGGCGTCGGCACAGGCCTGCGCGATGATGCCGGGGAGGACGGCGTTACCGAAGAGACAATCGGCCCGGTGGAGCTCGCAGGCGTCGACGTTGGGTTTGCCAGTGTAGCCGGCGGAGTTGATGAGAAACTCAGGGCGATCGCGACGGAGGGCGGCGGTGAGGACGGCGAGCTGGGTGTAGTCGACCTCCGCGCGGCGCAGATTGCGGAAGGGAACGCCCTTGCGGGTGAGGAGTGCCTGATAGGCCTGGCCAACGTAACCGGAGCCGCCGAGGAGATAGATCATGGTGAGAGTGAAAAGGAAAGGGAGAGTGAAAGGGGGGCGGGTGGGGGAACAAGGGTTTTTTGCGAGAACCGGATTTTGGCTGGATCGCTGCGGTGCTGGGTTCTTTGCAATCCCCACAAAAAACCGCCGCGCCCGGAGCGGGCGCGGCGGTCGGAAGTGACGACTAAATGAGCGCGGTCGCTCAGAAGCGCAGCGTGGCGCCGAACTGCATGCGCCAACGGCTGGCGGTGTTATCGATGACGGCGTTGGCCGGCTCGGTGGTGTAGGTCGGCCTGATCTGGCCGCTGGCGTTATAAGTCGCGGCACCCATGAGGCGGCGATAGAAAACAGCGTTGTTGGTGTTCGTGAGGAGGTTCACGTAGCCAAAATAATGCCGGCTGAGCCAGTAGCCGAAGTTCGAGAAGTCGAGGAACAGCTCGAGTTCGGCGGGCTTGTAGATCGGAACCTTCTGGGTGAACCGCAGATCGAGCTGATTGATCCAGGGCTGCGTGAACGAATTGCGGGGGGCGGCGCTGCCCGCGTATTTTGTGAGGCTGTTCCTGGTGATGAAATCGAAGAACGAGGTCTGCTGCACCGCGGTCATCCCAGTGAAGTCCACCTTGGTGTCGCCCGGGCCCGTGGGCACGTAAACCAGGTCGTTGTTCGAAACGCCGTCGCCGTTGAGATCGCCGCTATAGGCGTAGGAGAACGGATTGCCGGTGTGACCTTCGTAGTAAAGCGAGGCCTTGGTGGGCCAGCCTTTGACGAATTCGAACTGGCGCGACAGCGTGACTTGAACGCGGTGCTTGATTTCGAAATCCGAGCGGCCCACCTCGACGGTGTTTTGATTGAACACCGCATTGCGGGACCAGCCGTCGACCGCGACGGTTTGGCCGGTCGACTGAGCTTCGACCGAGCGACCGCGGGTGTAGGAGAAATTCGCGGCCCAATGGTCTTTCATCGGACGGTCGATGGCGAAGGTGACATAGTCGGTTTCACCCTCACTGATATTGCGGGTGCGGATGACGTCGCTGTAGAAAGTGCTGACCGCGCCGCCGCCGCCGGAGCCTCCATTGAAGCGCTGACGACCGTCCAAGCCGATCGCGGGGCCCGAAGTGGCGGTGACGACGAGGGGCTTGATGTTGAGCTGCTCGGAGAAGAGCGCCTTGTCGCTGACGGTGTGCACCGCCTCGACGCTTAGCGTGATGCCGAGGCCAGGGATGCGGTGATCAAGGCCGAGGTTGCCGCGCCACACGGAGGGAAGTTGCAGGCCATTTTGGAGCAGGCTGACCTGGCGGCGGCCGAGCGGATCGGTCGGCGCGAGGTCGGCGGCGGAGGAGCCGATAGGGTTGGCCGGATCAAAGGAATTGCGAAGATAGCCGGAGAGGGTCGGCGTCGTGGTCGTCACTTGGCCCACGCCCTGACTGATCCCGTAGCGGTTGACGCCCGAGGTGCCGTAGGCATTGGAGATAAACACGCCGGGGGCGCGGCCACTGAAGTGACCGAAGCCGCCGCGGAGCTGCATCATCCGCTGTTCGTCGACCGACCAATTGAAGCTCAGGCGCGGCGAGAATGATTCCGTGCCATCGACGCTGCCGTCGTTGCGGACACCAAGGGCGGTGAGGAGGCCCTGATTGATCGGCGGGCGGGTGGGGAAGCTCACATAATCCTGACGCAATCCGAGCGTGGCATTAAGCCGGGAGTTGATGTCCCATTTTACCTGTGCAAACGCGCCGACATCGGTGAAGCCGGAATTCTCGGCGACCGGCGAGCCTTGGACGTAGAACTCGCGCCGGTAGACCGTCGGCGTGTCCGCGACAAAGGCGGCGATGCTCGCATAGTCGAAGAGGCCATAGGAGCCACCGCGGAAGAGATTAAAGAAATCGTTTTTCTCGCGGTCGAAGCCGGCGCTGAACGTGAAATTTTTCCAGAAATAGTCGGCGTTGGCCGAATAGCTCTCCGTTTTGATGCGGATGATGTTGCCGTGGCGGAATTGCTCGGAGCCCCACAATAGCACCCCGTTGGAGATGGGCGCACCGGAAATGTTCGTGCCGCTGACGCCGTAGATGCGGATCTCCGGCAGGTTGACCGGCGTTGTCGTCAATTGCTCATAGGAGGTCTTGGCGTATTTAAACTCCGTCTTCAGGTCCGGGGACCACTGGTCATTGATGGTGCCGGCATAGACTTTTTCGGTGCGGAGTTGATTGTAGAAATTGGACGTCAGCGCGGTCGCGGCGCTGTTGGTGAACGAGGGAGAGCCTGCCGAGAAAATCTGGTTGGCAAACGCGCCCGTGGTGCTCAGGCGACCGAACTGGGGCAGATTACCGAGCGTCTCGTTGTAGCGGACGGAGAGGCGGTGGCCCTTGATGACATTCCAGTCGATCTTATAGAGCTTCTTGGTCTCCTCCGTCTGGAACGCGCTCAGGCCCCCGAAGGTGCCGGCATCGAAGGTCTTGCCGCTGGAGGTTTTGATCGACGCAATTCCGTTGGTGATGGTCGTCAGGTCGCCGGCGGCGGGCGTGAAGCCGGGCGGCGGAGCAATCTGGTTACGGTGGAATTTCTCGTAGTTGCCGAAGAAGAAAAGGTGGTCCTGCCAGATCGGGCCGGCGATGGTGGCGCCCCAGGTCTTGCGCTCGTCGAGTGGCTCGGTGCCGGCGAGCAGGCCGACGAAGTCTTTGCCGGCGTATTTCTGGTCGCTGTAGAAGCCATAGATACTGCCGTGGAATTGATTCGTGCCGCTGCGGGTCACGGCATTGACGGCCGCGCCGGTGAAACCGCTCTGGCGCACGTCATAGGGCGAGACCGAGATGGAGAATTGCTCGACCGTTTCGAGCGAGAGCGGATTGAAGAACGACTGGAGGCCGGAGGCGTTGAGGCCGAAGGCGTCGTTGATGCGCGCGCCGTCGAGCATGACGGAGTTGAAGCGGTTGTTGGTGCCGACGGCGGTGATCATGCCTTCCTGGCGGTCGCCGAAGACGTTGCGGAGGGTGGCCATCGAGTTGGTGCGGGCCATGTCGGCAAACGAGCGCTGCGAGGTGGGTTGGAGCAGCAGGCGGTCGCGGGTGAGGAGGCTGGCGGCGCCGGTGGCGTTGGAGTCGAGCGCGAGACTTTCACCCTTCACGAGGAATTTCTCGAGCACCACGACGGACGTGGCCTCGATGACGAAGTTGAGATCGATATCCTGGCCCAGCGAGGTGACGACCTCGGTGCGCTGGACGGGCTTGAAGCCGGCGGCGCTGACCGCGAGGGTGTAGGGGCCGCCGGTGATGAGGCCGCGGAAATTGTAGCGACCGGAGTCGCCCGAAATCGCGTCATAGCTGGTGCCCGTGGGCGTGTGGGTCGCGACGAGCGTGGCGCCGCCGATGGATTTGCCACCCGTGTCGCGCACGGTGCCGGTGATGCCGGAGGAGACGACGCCCTGCGCCCAAGCGAGCGGAGCGAGGAGGAGGCCGAGGAACAAGCCAACCGCCCGCACGAGGCGCAGCGGAGCGGAAGAACGATCAGTCAGGAGTGAGTTCATATGGGTAGTGGAGTGGAACGGTGGGTTTGAGGTAAGGTTGGAATTTTTCGAGGCAAGTCCAGTGCCGACTAAATGAAATTACGTGAAAATCCGGTGCCGGCCGCGCGGCGGCGTGGCGTCACTTCCGGCGATAGTCGCCGCGGCTGAAATATTTCTCGAGCCACACGTAAGCGCAGATGAAAAAATAGCGGCTGCCCATTTCCTTGATCTTGAGCTTGGCGACGCCGAATTTGCGGTTGCGCCACGAGATCGGCGTGATGGTGAAACTGTAGCCGCGCACGATGGCCTTGAGCGGGAGTTCGACGGTCAGGTTGAAATGCGAGGCGAGAAACGGGCGGCAGCCATCGAGCACGGTGCGGCGGTAGGCCTTGAAGGCGTTGGTGGTGTCGTTCAGCGGCAGGGCGAAGCCGACGCGCACGAGGAAGTTCGCGAGGCGGTTGACGAGGAGTTTCACCCGCGGATAGTCGATGACTGCGCCGCCGGCGACGAAGCGACTGCCGAAGACGCAATCGTGACCCTCGCGGAGGAGCCGCCAGTATTTCACGGCGTCGGCCGGCGAGTCGGAGGCATCGGCCATCATGATGACGACGGCGTCGCCGCGGCTGTGATCAATCCCATGGACGACGGCGCGGCCGAAGCCGTGCGGGCCGGGGTTCTGCACGGGCGCAAGCGTGGGGATCTCGGCCTGCAATTTTTGCAACACCGCCCAGGTGCGATCGCGGCTGCCGTCGTCGACGACGACGATTTCATGCGGCACTTCCTCGGCGAGAAATACGGCGTGGAGGTTCTTCAGGGTCGAGGGCAGCGATTCCTCCTCATCGCGGGCGGGGATAACAACGGAGAAAAGGGCGAGCGGGGCGGACATCGGGGAAAGACTGCAGGACTGAATGGCGGAAGATCTGAAACCGGTGGGGCGGAGATCGCAGGGTGGAAACGGCTGTGGTGGGAGTGCGGGCTGGTCGTTTCAGCCCCTCAGCCCTTCAGCCTTTTTTTCAAAGCGGGGCAGAGAGCTCAAGCCAGTCCGGATGCGCGGCGGCGTGGGCGGCGATCTCGTCGAGGATGGCGGTGGTGGGCGTGGTGGCGCGCCAGTCCCACCGGCGGGCGGCTTTCGCGCTGTCCAGCACGAGCCACGGGAGGTCGAACGGTCGCGGCGTCGGATCGAAGCCGACCGGATGCGGGCCGAATTTCGCGGCGCACCAGTCGCTGAGCTGGCAGAGCGACATCGCTGAGGCGCCGCCGCCGGAAAAATTGGCGATGCGGTCGGCGGCCGCGAGTTTGGGCGCGGCGAATTGCTTTTCAAGGAGCGGGGCGAGGTCGCGCGGGTGCAGGCAGTCGCGCACCTGGTGGCCGTGGCCGCCGAAGCCGAGGTAGTTTAGCGGACGCTTCCGCAGCCACGCATTGAGCCAGTAGGTGAAGATGCCCTGGTCGGCGCGGCCGAACTGGCCGGCGCCCGCGAGCACGCCGCAGCGGTTGATGAACACGGGCAGGTCGAAGGTCTCGCCGTATTCGAGGGCGAGTGCCTCGCTCGCGAGCTTCGTGGCGCCGTAAAGCGAGACCGGGGCGGCGGTGGAATATTCCTCCGCGATGCCGGCCGGGCTCACCCCCGGCGGGAGCTTGGCCCTCGGCTGCGGGCGGAACGCCCCGTCCTTCACCTCGACGGCCAGCGCGGCGAGCGGCGCAATCGCGTAGACGCGGCTCGTGCTCAGCAAAATGAAACCCGCGCGATGCTGCTTGCAGAATTCGAGCAGGTTGACGGTGCCGCCGAGGTTATGCTCGACGAGCTGGCGCGAACTCGTGCGGCCGTCGACGCCGGCCAGCACACTGGGGTTCGCGGCGGCGTCGATCACGAAATCGGCGGCGGGGAGGGTCTCGAGGTCGCTGGCGGCGCGGAGGTCGCCGTGAAAAAGTTTCACGCCGAGTTTTTTCAGTTCGGTCCGGTTGGTCTCGCTGCCGGGGCGGATGAAATTGTCGAAGCCGCTGACCGTGTGCCCGCGCCCGGCGAGGGAGTGGGCGAGCGTGCGGCCGACAAAGCCGCACACGCCGGAAATCAGGATTCGCATCGCGGCACCGTTGCGAAAAATCCGGCCCGCGGGAAGCGTGTTTTTTGGGCAGAGTCTTTACCGCGGTCAAAATGTTCGAGGATTGTTTGACGCATTTGCCGCCCCGCCGCTCAATCGCTCGCATGAGTCAGATGCGCGGCGACTATAAATCCGTTTGGAATTCCCTTTCCGGGTCAAAGGTCGACGCCTACATGGTGGTCGCCGGCCATACCGATGAGGAAAAATTTCACGAAGACGCCGAGGACACCCTCGACATTCTGCGCGACACGGTGGGCATCAAGCCCGAAGACACGTTTCTCGAGATCGGTTGCGGGGTCGGTCGCGTCGGCCGCGTGCTGGCGCCCTTCGTGAAGGCTTGGATCGGCTGCGATGTGTCGGCCAACATGCTCGGGCTCGCAGGCCGGCGGCTGCTGGGGCTGACGAATACGCGATTGCAGGAAATCTCGGGCTTCGATTTGCGGCCGATCGCGGACAACTCGGTCGACGTGGTTTACACGACGGTGGTGTTCATGCACCTGGAGGAATGGGACCGCTACAACTACGTGCGCGAGGCGCGCCGGGTGCTCCGGCCGGGCGGACGGTTTTATTGCGACAACGTCGATCTGGCTTCGCCGCGCGGTTGGGCGGTGTTTGAGGATAGCCGCCGGTTTCCGCCGGGCGAGCGACCGGCGCAAATTTCGAAATGCTCCACGCAGCCGGAGCTCGAGGCGTTTTTGAAACACGCCGGTTTCGCGGACGTGCGGGTGGCCGGACGGCTGGATTTTTGGGCCTACGCGTGGGGCGTAAAGCCAGGGGCGTGAGGGCGCCCGGCGTTCAATCCTTGTCGGCGGGGCGCGGGGTCTGGCCGCCGGGCTCGGCGGCTTTCTTCTGGGCCTCCTCGTAGGCTTTGCGCTGGGCCATGCCGATCTCAAGGAGATCGCTGACCAGCATCCGCGCTTCCTCTTCCTGCCGCGCAATGGTCGGGGCCACGACGGGGGTGGCGGGCTTGGCGGGATCGACGGCCGGGGTCGTGGCGGTGTCGGGCGGGGAGACGGGCGGCGTTGGGATCGCAAAATTCATGGCGGCGTTGACGTTGGGCACGGTGCTGTAAACGACGCCTTTGGGCTGACGGAGAGTGAGAAGTTTTTCCACGCCGCCGATGCGGGTGACGGCCTGCTCGCGTTTCGCGTCGTAGGTGAGGACGGCGAGACCGTCGACGGTTTCGCCGACGGCGATCCACCGGCTTTTTTTCGCCTGCGAGTCGAGGAGGTTGACGTAGGTTTTTTTGCCCACGGTGGTGACGGCGGTCAGTTCGAAATTTTCGTTGGCCGCGACCGCGACCGCCTGGCTGGCCCCGGGCAGGAACGGGGAATCTTTCGCGAGCGGAGTCTGCGCCCCGGCGCGGCCGGCCAGCGCGAGCGCCAGCCCGGCGGCGCTCAGAACGAGCGTGGCCAAGGCGGGACGGGTGAGTCGCAGGGCGGCGGGCATGTCAGTGGGAGAGACGATGGCGCAGGCCCGAAGATACGTCAAACCTTGCGCGCAGCGACGAGGAGGGCGCTGCCGTGGACGTTCGGGTGCTGCTCGGTGCGAAAGTCCGTGAAGCCGAACCGCTGGAGCGCGGCGATGATCTCGGGTTTCTCCATCCAGTAGCTATAAACTTCACCGCCGCCGCAGAAACCCTTCCAGTCGAGCGACGCGCCGTAATTGAACCGGTGAACGCTGTGCTTGAAGCCGGCGTGCTCCATGGCGATGGATTCTGAAAATTTCGCGCCGGGCACCGGGTGTTGCGCGACAAACTCGGGATCGTAGAACACGGTCCACAAAAAAATTGCCTGACAGCGACGGGCGAGGAGTTCGAGGAGTTCGACGGGATTGGTGAGGTGGTAGAGGATGCCGCAGGCGACACCGATGTCGTAGGTCTTGTCGGTCTCGCGGAGGTAGGTGAGGCAGTCGCCGAGCAGGAAACGCGCGTGCGGCATCCCGAAGGTTTCCTTCGCGATGAGGCATTTGAGGTAGGCGCGGGCGTTGGCCTCAACGGCGGTGACGGACTTGGCGCCGAGGCGATCGATGAGAAACGTGTGGCCGCCCTCGAGTGGGCCGAGCTCGAGGACGTCGCGGCCTTGAAAGCCACCGGCGAGGCCCATCTCGATGAGGCGGTCGTGGGTCCACGTCATGCGCGGGTCGTCGAAGAGCGGCGTAGCGCCAGCCTTGAGTTCGGGGCGGGCGGCCGGTGGCGAGGAGGACCATTCGCCGGCGAAAAGATCGAGGGCGTTTTGATCGGACGGCGCGACGCCGAAGAAGTGCTTGAAGTCAGCCATGCTGAGCGAGGACGAAACACAGCCGCGTCACAAAAGGAACGATGAAATCACCCAGCGAGGTGGAGGGAAATGACCGCCAGGCGCTGGTTTGACGCAGGGCGCGTGGCTGGCAGGCGCCGCGGCGTCTGCGAGACAGACGCCCTACGAAAGACGTCTGGGCGTCAAGCCGCTCCACCTTCATGGCCTTACGGCGGCATTTCGTAGATTTCGATCAGGGCCACGCCAGTCGCTCCTTCGAAGCCGCTGACTTTGGCGGTGTAGGTGCCGGGGGCGAGCGTGAGGAGCAGGACGGAATCGAGACCCGAGCGCGTGACGCTGTTGCGGATCTCGCGGAGGGCGAAGGCGCCGACCTTGATCGCGGCATCGCGCAAGGCCTGGCGCCCCGCGGTGGGCGCATCCCAGTCGTCGTTTTCGTGGAGGATGGCTTCGCCTTGATAGATTTGCAGGAACGGATCGAGAAGCGCACCGGGGACATTGAAAGGTGGATCGGCGAGCGTGGGACCGACGGCGCGGATCAGATAGGTGCGCGGGCCAGGGCCGGTCAGCACGAGGCCGGCGATGAGGACGTTGTCGCCGGAGCCGACCTGGCCGCGGGTGGCGATGTTGAGGAGGTGGCGGGTGCGGGCGGTGGCGGCGTTCGCATCGGCGTCGTAGGCCTCGACCAGCGCCACGCCAGTGGTGGCGCCGGGGCCGCTGACGATGGCGCTGTAGTTTCCCGGGGGCAGCGTGGCGAGGAGCGCGGCGTCCTTGCTGCCGGGCGTGAATTGAAAGGCGCCGAGGCGCGTGGCGGTGGCGACGAGCGCGGCGGTGGTGGCGGTTGGGCCGGTGTCCCAGTTGTCGTTGGTGGCGGCGATGAGCGTCGAGGAATTCGGGCCGAAAAGCGTGAGCGTGGGATCGGCGAGTGCGTCCGCGACGCCGAAATCGGTGAGCGCGGGGCCGACGGCACGGAGGAGGATATTTTTTGGCGTCGTGCCGCCGATGACGAGACCGGCGATGAGCACGCCGCTGCCGCTGCTGACTACGCCGCGGGTGGAGATGTTCGCGAGCGCGGTATCGGACGAAGTAGTGACGGGCGTGACCGTGAGCGTGGCTTCGTTACTTACCACGATGCCGGCGCTACTGGAGACGATGACGACATAAGCGCCGGCGTCGGCGGTCTGCACGGATCCGATCGTGTAGCTCGGGCCGGTGGCGAGGCGGAAGGATTCCGTCGTCGTGGTGCCTTTTGGCCGAAAGCCCCACGAGTAGGTGAATGGGCCGGCGCCGTTGACGGTGACGCTGAAGGTATAGCTGCCACCAACCAGCACGGTGCGGCTTTGCGGATGGGCGGCGATGGTGGGGGTGGCGCTGGGGCTGGTCACCGCGTAAAGCGCCTTCGCGCCGGCGATATCGTCGGGCTGGAGCGTCTCGATGGCGCTGGAGATCGTGCTGTTCATGATGGCCGCGACGAATTGCAGCGGCTCGGCTTCGTCGGGGTGGTCGAGGCCGAGCACATGGCCGAACTCATGCAGCGCGACGCGGCGAAACTCGCTGAGGCCGCTGCGGAGGGTCCCGCGGTAGGAGTTCCAAGTCTTGTTCGAGTTGAAGATCACATCTTTCTCGACCGAGCGCCCCGTCGCGGTGCTGGTGGAGCCGAGGGTGACGGCGAGGGTGCGGGCGTCGAAGGCGGAGCCGTAAAAATTGGGGCTAAAAAAGACGTTGTTGAGCCGGTTGAGTTGGGCCATCACGGCGGTCGAGTTGCGCACGGTGGTGAACTGGCATCGCGTGATCTGGGCGTTCCATTCATTCAGCGCGGACTCGGCGACCGTCGCCCAATCGGTCGCGCCGTCGATCAAGGTCCCAGGGGTCGCGCCGAGCTGGAGTTGCATCACGATGTTGCCGTTCGACCACGAGGAGCCGATGAGATCAAACGCGGACGCAGACGCGGCGAAGAGCAGCGCGCCGAGGGCTGCGAGGGCGCGGCGCGGCGCGGGACGGCGCGACAGGTCGGTCATCACTTGATTTGCACGGGCGTCGTCGGCTGCAGCACCTCGGCGGTGATCAGCGCCTCAAAGGCCGCCGGCGTGAGGGCACGCGCGAGGTTGCCGGCGGCACCGAGTTGGGCGGTCAAGCGGTGCAAGGGGAGTTCGACCTCAGCTGGATCGTTGAGGGGGACGCGGTTGTCGCGGGCGATGTAGTCGCGCGCGCCGGCTTCGTCCCGCAACACCCGATAACGGCCGTGGGTCAGCGCGACCAGGGGGCAAAATTGCACCCCGTTCTTTTGCACGAAGAAAATCTCGCGGTCACCGACGGTGAATTTCGGCATGCCCGAAATCTCCAGGTTGTCTTCCCCGAGCGTGCCGCCGAGAAATTCGAGGACGATCTCCTTTTGCGCGGCGCCCTTGAGCACGCGGTCGATGGCGACGGTGACAAAAGTCTTGATGGTGACGCCGCCGCCATCGGAGCGTTCGACGTGGCGGGCCTGCACCGCGGTCACGCGGCCGCGGTAAATGGCCTCAGCCTCGTTGACCAGCTCGGGAAAGCTTGGCGGCACCACGGTGGTCGCCCGCGCCACACCCGCGATGGCGAGCAGGATAAACATCAGGCGCCAATGCATGGGTGGGAGGAAGGGAGCCGCGGGAGCGGAACGAGGAGCGAGGTGGCGGACGTGGGAGGTTCGACGGGGAAAACCGCGAAGTGTTTCATTTCTTTTCCCGCTTTTGCCACGCCGCCACGATCTGGCGGATGGTTTCCTCCAGCGACTGGGTGAGGTCCCAGGCGGGGTAGTGCGCGCGAATTTTGCGCAGGTCGGAATAGTAACAGAGGTGATCGCCGGCGCGGTTTTGGTCGACGTAGGTGTGCACTTGCGGCCGGCCGGTGAATTTTTCCGCGAGCTTGAAGGCCTCGAGGATGGAGGTGCTGTTGGCCTTGCCGCCGCCGAGATTGTAGACCTCGCCGGCGCGCGGCGCGGCGACGAATGCCGCCATGAAGCGCGCGACGTCGAGCGAGTGAATATTGTCGCGGACCTGCTTGCCCTGGTAGCCGAAGACGCGGTATTCGCGGCCCTCGAGATTGCATTTCACGAGGTAACTGAGGAAGCCGTGGAGCTCGACGCCGCTGTGATTCGGACCGGTGAGGCAGCCGCCGCGGAGCGCGCAGGTGGGCAGCCCGAAGTAGCGACCGTATTCCTGCACCATCACATCGGCGGCGACTTTGCTCGCGCCAAAGAGCGAGTGCTTCGACTGGTCGATGGTAAACGTCTCCGCGATGCCGTGCGCGTAGGCGGGGTCCGCGTAGTCCCAGCGCGTCGGCAGCTCGGTGAGCGCGATCCGGTTGGGCGCATCGCCGTAAACCTTGTTCGTGCTCATGTGGACGAACGGTGATTCGGGCGCGGCCTGGCGCGCGGCCTCAAGCAGGTTGAGCGTGCCGGTGGCGTTGGTGTCGAAGTCATCGAACGGGATGGCGGCAGCGCGATCGTGTGAGGGTTGCGCGGCGGTGTGGACGATGACAGACGGCCTGACGTCGCGCACCAGCGCGAGGACGCCGGCGCGATCGCGGATGTCGAGCTCGTGATGGACGAAGCCGGGCAGCTCGGCGGTGAGGCGACTTTGGTTCCACCGGGTGTCGCCGGCCGGACCGAAGAAGACGGCGCGCTGGTTGTTATCGACGCCGTGGACGGTGTAACCGAGTTCGCGCGCGAAGTAGGCGCAGACTTCAGAGCCGATGAGGCCGGAGGAGCCGGTGACGAGGAGGCGTTTCATTTCGCAGAGGGCTTAATGAGAGAGGGTCGCCCGCGATATTCAAGCGTCCAGCCTTCGGGCAGCGTGGGAATATTGGCGGGCACGCCGCGGCGGATGGGCTCGCAGTGCTGCGCCCAATGATAGTCGGGCGGCGCGGGCACGGTGTAGTCATTCAGGTGCACGAGCGCGCAAGCGAGCAACAGCGCGCGGGAGATCCGGGCGACGGCGAGTGGGATGGCATCGAACTCCCACACGAGCAACCAGGCGAGCAGCACGCGTGGGATGTAGAAATAGCGGTCGCCGAAAATGAGGTTGTCGAGATTCCACGTGTCGGGCCGGCTGCGAAAAACGGCGGCCACCATGATGAGGGCGAAGGCGGCGACGATGATCGCGCGCTGCGGCCGGCGCGGATGCGGTCGCAATGTCCAGCCGAGGAGCGCCAGCACCGGGACGATGCCGGTGAATCCCACGACGGCCGGTGGCAGCATGGTCGCGAGCGAATCGCCGAGCACCGGCCAGATCAACAGATGCTGGCCGATGATCTCGAAAAATCGCGACGGCACGAACGGCGGAAACTCAAATTTCGGTCCGGTGCGCAGAACGAACCAGACCTGCACCGCGGCGCACGCGGCGACGACGAGCAGCGCGGCGAGCCGGTCGCCGCCGCGGTCCCGCCACCAGCCCCAGGCAAACAGCGGCAGGAACGCGATGCCGAACGGGCCGGTCAACCCGATGAGCAGGAGCAGGACGAGATCGCCGGCGCGCTGCGTCCCAGTGGTGGGTGGCGCGATGAGCACCTGCTGAATCAGCACAAAGGCGGTGATCCATTGAAGATTGGTGAGATTGATCAGCACCTCGCCGGTCTGCGGGCTGAGAAAAAACGTGAGGGCGAGCCATGGCGCCCCGGGCAGGGCAAGTCGTCTCGAAAACATCCGCGCCGCCACGCCGAGCGAGATCGCGAAGGCCGCGCCGTTGTAGAGGGCCGGCCACCACGCCGGGTCGGCGAGGCGCGAGGCAAACCACGCGACCAACCGGAGGAGAAGGTGCAGATAGCCCATATAGGGGAGGGGCAGGCTCTCGAGCCCGTGCCACTCGGCCTGCATGAGAAAGATGCTGCCGTCCTCGGCATAGAGCTGGGGCGTGGTCAGCGCTTCGGGTTTGCGGAGAAACAGCAGCGTGGCGAGCAGCGCGAAAAACCACCACGTGAGCCGCGGTTCGCGCCACCACGTGCGCAGTGCGCCGGCGAGGGCCCGCGGGGCTGGCGGCGCGGCGTCCATGCTCAGAGTTTCACCAAGCGGTATTTCACGAGCGCCCACAGCCAGGTGAGCGGGTCGCGGAACATCGTGATTTTTTTGCCTTCCTTGAACGAGCGCGACTTGTAGCTGATCGGAATCTCGATCGGCCGGTGACCTTTGCGCACGAGTTTCATCAGCAACTCCCAGTCGAAGTCGAAGCGGTTGCACTCGAAGGTCAGTCCTTGGAGGCAGTCGCGGCGGAACACCTTATACATGGTGAACGGATCGCGCAGCCAGATGCCGAGCGCGGCGTTGATCAGGACGGTGAAGCCCCAGTGCGCGAGGTTGAGCACGAGCGCCTGGAACGGCTGGTCGGAAAATTTGCGGATGGCCCAGCCGCCCTGGCCATGCCGTGAGCCGAGCACGAATTCCTGCTGGCCGGCCGCGATCGGCGCGATCAGCAGATCGTAGTCGTTGAGGTCGTATTCGAGATCGGCGTCCTGGATGAGGAGGACGTCGCCCGTGGCGTGGGCAAAACCGGCGCGCACCGCATGGCCTTTGCCGCGGGGCGTATCCTCGAGGAGCAGTTTCACGCGGGGTCGGTCCCGGTAGCTGAGCACGGCGGCGCGCGTGCCGTCGGTCGAGTTGCTCTCCACGAGGATGAGCTCGATGGTCCAGCCGGGAATTTCCTTCGCGAGCAGGGCGTCGAGTGCGGGGCGCACGGTCGCGATTTCGTTGTAGATCGGCACGACGACGGACAGGACGCCGTGATGAATCGGAGGAAACGGAGGCAGCGGCATGGAGCAGGGAGCGCGTTCAGGTGGGAGCGCCGGGCTTGCGCGCGATGGCGACGAGGCCACTCGCCACGACGGAAAACAAATGCCCGCTCAACGAAGCTGGGGTGATCGCCCGCAGCAGCCGCAGCACCGGGGTGACGACCGCAACAGGATACTTGTCGAAATGCGCGGCGATGTAATCGAGGCACAGCTTCTTCGTGCCGCGGCGCAGCGCGATGCCGCCGAAGCCGGCGCGCTCCAACTGCCGCGTGATCGTGGCTGGCGCGAAATAATAGAGATGCTCGGCCTTGAACTCCATCCAACTCGAGCGCAGCAATCGCGCCGACCACGAATCGAGGCTTGGTGTCACCACCAGCAACACGCCGCCCGGTCGCAGCAGTCGAAAAATCTCGCGCAGAAAGGCGCCGGGCTCGCGCACGTGCTCGATCACGTCACAGAGCACGCACACATCGTAGGCGTCGCGTTCGGCGGCGAGGACGCCGATCTCGCCGTGCAGCACGCGGCCGCGGCCCTCGAGGGTGGTGCGGGCTCGTTCGCACGCGAAGGGGGAGTATTCCACGCCCGTGATGTCGAAGCCGCGCTGGGCGGCCTGCCGCAGAAAATTTCCCGCGCCACAGCCGATCTCAAGCAAGCGACCAGGCGGTGTGACGCCGGCGGCGGCGAGCAGATCGAGATAATGATCGGCGGTCGCGCGTTTCGAGCGCAGCACCATCGCTTCGCCGATGGGGTCGTTTTCGACGAGGACGTAGTCGGGCCCGTAGATGGCGCCGAGTTCGGCGTCGCTGGGTTGGGGATTGGTAAGACCGAGCCCGCAATCCCCGCAGCGCACGACCGGGTGCGGCCCGACCGACACGAACGGGCGAAACTCCCGTCCGCCGCACCCGGGGCAGGAGGCCAGCCAAACGCGTTCACTGAGATTCACGGCAAGCATTGGAAAGGTAAGAGCAAAAGGTTGCGGCGCGGGGTTGTCGCGCAAAAATTCTTTTTAGTTCGGCGGAACAGCTTTCGCCGGTTTCAGGACTTGCTGAACCGCCGGCCCGCAGAACGACAAGCTAGGCGGCGCTCGGGCGGCGACGCGTAATCCACAGCGCGCCCGCGAGCAGCGCGGCGCCGAGCGCGCTGAAGGCCAGGTGGCGTGGCCAGTTTTTCGGCACGTAGCGGAAGGTCACGTGGTGGTCGCCGGCGGCGGCGACCACCACCCCCTTGAACGCGTGGTTCAGCCGGACGACCGGAGCTTTCTGGCCGTTCACCTCGGCTCGAAAATCGCCGGCCCAATAAGCTTCACTGAGCACAATGACGCCGGCGCCCGTGGTGCGCACATCGAATGACGTCGTGTTTTCCGTGAGCCGATAGTGCGTCGCCGGCACCAGCGCACGGCTGCGGAGGTCACGCGCAATGGTCAGCAACGCGGGATGTCCGGCGAGCTCGCTCCGTTGCGCGGCTGCGAACGGACGACCGTCGCCGCCCCGGATTTTTTGCACGAAATCCGCCGGCTGGTCGTAAACGTCGAGCCGGTCGGTGAAGAACGCGCGGGGCCACGCGGTGGGGCTTTCGTAGATGTCGAGGTCGGCGACTTTCACGAGCGTGAGCGCGCGGCCGAGCAGGCTCTGGTCGCTCGCGAGGTCGAGATACCAGCGGACGTTGAGCGCGTCGAAGAACGGCCGCGCGGCGGAGACGTTGGCCGGCTCGACGTTGAGCCGCCAGTCCCAGATCCGTTCGACGCCGGACACGCCGACGAGTTCGCGCAGCCACGGGTTCACCAGGGCGTCGGGGCCGTGGATGGACTCGAGGCCGTAGACGCCGTTCCAGCCAGGAAAGAAATTTCCGTGCAACCCGAATCCGCGGCCCGGCTCCCGCGCCTGAGCCGAGCGCAGCCACTCCATCGCCGGCGATCTTGCCTGGAAGTTCACGCGCACCGTCGGGTGCGCGACGTAGTTGTCATACCCGACCGAGCGCGCGTGCAGGCCGGTGCGCCAGAGCATGATGACCAGACCGAGGGCGAGGACGAGGGCCAGGGCGGGGGTGAGGGCCGACCGCTTGAGCGCGCGCCGCGCGGCCCACGCGACGGCGAGCGTCGCCGTCAGCAAAAGGCCGAGCTCGCCCCACACGAAGGCGCTCACCGGCAGCACCTGGCCGGACTGCAGCAGCGAGACCGCCGAACCTGCGCCGAAAATCTGCCGATGGGCGGCCTGCCGGAAAGCGATCCATGAAAAGACCAGCGCGAACAGCAGCAGCCCCGCCGCCGCGAGATCGCCGCGGCCCTCCGGGGTGCCGAGCCGCCGCGCGGCCTGCGCGAAGCCGACGCCCGCCAGCACCGACCACAAGACGAGCAGGGCACAGGTGAACGTGTTGTCGAGGTGCGCGACGTTGCTGAGGAACGGCAACTGCACGATCCACGCCGCCGGGATGAGGCCGAAGGCGAGCGCTAGCGGCACCAGGGCGGTGGCGGCGAGGGCGGTGGCGGCGCGATTCGCAAAATTGAGCCGCAGGGTGGCGAGAAAATAGAGGAGTCCGCAGAGAATCACGAAATTCACCGAGGGGTTGAACGTCCGCTCCTCCGTCATGATCGGCCGGTAAAAAAGTTCGTCGAACGCGCCGAGCATCACGCCCGGTTGAATCTGAAAGGCGCTGGCGGCGTTGTAAGCCGTGTAGGAGTTTTTCAGCGTGCCGAGAAACGTCGCCCACACGGGCGCCGTGAGCAGCACGAAGACCACCCCGGCCCCACCGAGCGCGGCGAGTTTGCCGAGGCGGGCGCGCCACGGGGCGTCACTCGCCAGCAGCACGCCGGCGCCGGAAAAATTCATGCAGAGGAGCAGCATGTAGGCTTCCTTCGCCGTGCCGCTGTTCATCAACGCGAGATTGGCGAGCACGAGCGCGGCGGCCCAGCGGGTGGTCGCCCGGAAGTTTTCGGACTGGGCGACCCGCACCCACGCGTAGAGCGCCCAGGGCGCGTAGCACACGCTGAAAAACGCGGGGTGGTTGAACCGGTAAAAGAAAAAGCCGAAGAACGGGGCGGAGACCGCCACGATCAATGCGGCGGGGGTGTGCCGCGCGACCGCGAGCACCAGCAGGCCAAGGCCGGTGGCAAACAGCCATTTGGCGACGAGGTATTTGAAATCCCAGGCCCAGGCGGCGCCGTTGGCGGCGATGACGAAAAAGTGGAGCGGGTCGCCGAACATCGACTGGCCTTGCCCGAGGAGCGGCGTGCCGGCGGAGTTGTAGCGGTTCCACAGCGGCAGTTCGCCCTGGCCGAGGGCGCGATGCTGCATCATTGAGAGCGGCACGTGCGACCACATGATGGCGCCAATGTCGGAGCCTTTGACGTCGGTCGTTACATCACTCGTGTAACCGGGGAGCGTCGGAAAATTTTCGTAGAGCAAGATCGTGCCTAAATTGGGCGACACGTAACTTTTGCCGAGAAACACGACGGGATACGCGCTCGCGATCACGGCGGCGGCGGCGAGGAGGGCCACGGCGCGGCCGGGTCGCGCGGCGAGCCAGCGGCTGGCGGCGGCGAGCGAGGCGCGCAGGCGGGGCGCGCGATCGAGGGCGGACAGCAGCGCCACGAGCGCGGCGAAGACGAGGAGCGCACGCGGAAAAAATCCGTGCGTGAGTTCACCCCACGTCGCGACCACGGCCAGGGGTGGGGCGAACTCGACGTTGAGCTGGGGATCGTTGGCCCCGGGAGTCACGATGGCCTCAAGCCGGCCGCCCACCTCGCGCAGCGACTGGAGCTGTTGCCCGGCCTTGAGTTCAGAAAACGCGATGGAGCGGACCACGCGGCCGGTTTCACTGACGACGCGCAGCGACTCGATCGTCACCGTGCCGTCGCGGTCGATCGGGTCGAAGCGAAACGCGCGGTAGTGGCCGGAGGGCAGCGGGAGGCGGCAGAGCGTGGGTGTGTCGCTGCGCGCGAGGGTGGCTTGCGAGGCGTCGGTTTCGCTGAAGCCGGCGCCGCCGTCGTAGTAAAGTTTCACGTGCCCCGCCGCCGTCGAGGCCAGCCGCGCCTCGAGGGCAAAGAAGGCGGAACTGGTTTTGGCGACCGGAAGGAATGGCACGACCACGACGGCGCTGAAAAGCGCAGCGACGAGCAGGGCCGGGAGCGAAAAATACCTCATGCGTGAGGCGCAGTCTCGACGATCGCGTGGGTCGGCGACAAGGAAAAGGTAGGGCCAGCTGCGGGGTAGGGCAGGGTCTCCGACCCGCCCGAAACCGGCCCAATATTTTCATCCGCGGATTTCGCGGAGGAAGCGGAGGAAGGCACGCGCGGCGAAAATCTCTTCGAGCGATTGGAGCGAGGGGTGGTGGCGGGAATCCGAGGTGGGCGAGGGCAGGTCGGAGACCAGCCCTACCTCGGACAGCATAAAAGGCGCGTCAGGGATGACGCGCCCGACCCAGCAACAGCGCCGCGAGGGCGAGCACGAAGATGGCGCCGCCGGCGAGTGCGGTGAGGAGCGGGCCGTTTTTCACGGCCTGCCACGCGAGGTGGGAGAGCGGGCCCATCTCGACGGGCGCGCTGAAGGCGAACCAGCAGGCTGGGACGTCGGCGCGGGCGACGACGACGAAGGGCGCGCGCGGCGCGCGCACGTAGGCGGCACGCCACGCATCGCCGGGCACTTTTGTTGGCCGGACGTCGGCGAGCAGCGCACGAGTGCGGGCGTCGCGCAGTTCGAGCGCGACGGTGGCTTCGCCCAGGTGGCCCGCGGTTTCGAATTTCAGCCAGCTGCGCAGTGGCGCCATGATGGGCGCGCTCGTCCACTCCGCCGCGGTGGTGGCGTTGAATGAACCCCATGTCGTGCGCGCCACGAGTGGCGGGGTCGTCGGAGAAAGTCCGCGATGCGGGGCGGTGGGGAGTTCTGATTGCACCGAGTAGTTGTCGAGGAAGCCACCGCCGAGGGGACTGGCCGGTGCGAGTGAGAGGGGCACGCGAACGGAGGCGGGCATGAGTGCGCGGATGGCGGAGGGGGCGATGCGCGCGGCGAATCCGTCGACGCCGGGATACGGCAGCGCTGGCTCGCGGCGCAGCCTCTCCATGTCGCCGGTGGCGAGGTAGCGTTGCGTGACTTTTTCATCGATGCGCAGTTCCGCGGCAATGGGTCCAAGATCGTCAAACGCCTGCACGATGTGGTCGTGGAGGCCCCAGGCGAGGAGCCCGAGCCAACCGGCCGCGAGCCCGCCGCTGACGAGCCGCCCGGGCCAAGCGGAGGCGGCCGACACCCACCGCGCCAGCGCGGTGGCGTTGATGACGAGACCGACGACGCAGGTGTCCATGTAACGGTTCGCCGGCCACTCGGCCCCGGCGCCACGGGCGTAAGCGGCGGCGGCAAACTGGAGCAGCACCCACCCGCCGATGGCGACCAAGGCGCGTTCGCGCGGATCGCCCGCCGGACCAGCCCGCCAGACGCGCGGGACGAGCCAGACCCACGGGGTCCAGGCGAGCACGGCGAACGGCGCGAACTTGATCACCGGCCATTGCAGGCTCCGCCAGAACGACAGGAAGAGATCGTGGACGCTGTGCGCCTTCAGCGCGGTGTGATAAGAGACCTCGACGCGCAGCGCGACGCCCACCGCGATGACGAGGGCGGTGGCGGTGAGCACGGGCAGGCGGTCGCGCCAATTCCGATCGCGGAGCGCCTCGACTCCCGCGACGCCGAAGACCACCGCGGCGGCGAAAAATCCGGACCCCATGCTGATCAGCGCGAGAATCGCGCAAGCGAGGCCGATCCACCAGCGCGGCGACCACGGCTTCGCCCCGAGGAGCAGCACGATCGCCGGGAGCGAAAACCAGAGCAGGAAAAACTGCTGGGAATGAAAACCGCTGATAATGTTCTGCCACGACACTGGAAGGGCAGTGAGCGCGGCGATGATCACAAACAGCGCGGCGCGGGCGAGCGGAAGTGTCGCGATCCGGCCGAGCCACACCCATGCGAAGGCGACGAGGCTGGCGTGCAGCAGGGCGTTGACGGCGCATTGCAGGCGCGCGTCCCACTGGCCGTTGAGCTGCGCTTCGACGAGGCCGAGGAGCTTGGTGGGAAAGATGCGGTGCTCGTTGTGCGGGATAAAAAGATCGCGCACGTGTAGGCGGTGTTCGCCGAAAGGCTGCAGGACGTAGAAGCCCTCGGCGTCCCACTGATCCCAGTTGGCCAGGTCCGAGCCGTAGCGATCGACGACCGCCCACTTCGCTCCGACGACGAGGAGGAAGAGGCTCAGGGCAAACGCCGGAGTGAGCAGGCGGCGTGCGAGGAAGATCATGGCTCGCTAGCGGGGCGGCTCGGCCATCTCGCCCTTGGGATACATGTCGCGGGCGACGACCTCGAGCGGCACCGGCCAGGTGAGGGTGGTCTCGGAAATCTTCCGCACGATGGACGACGAACCGAGGAAAGCGGGGTGATCGGGCATGAGCCGCGTGACGGGATTCGCGCGCAGGGCGTGAATGCGGGCCGGCTCACCGCACCCGGCCTCCACCACCTCGAAGCCGCTGGCGCTGTTAAAAAACGTCTGCCACGAGTAGCGGGAGAAGCGCCAGAAATCCCACGGATCTTCGTGCACCGGCCAGGTTTGGTGCGACTGCGTGAACACGATGCCACCGGGCACGAGCACCCGGTTCAGCTCGAGCGCGACTTTCCAGGGCATGGCGAGGTGCTCGAAGACCGAGAAGGAAAACGCCGCGACGAAGCGGCCGGAGCCGAAAAGTTTCCCGAGCTCATGCGCGTCGCCGACGAGGTCGACGTTGGGGCCGGGCAGAATGTCCAGGCCGACATAGTCGAGTTGGCGCGGCACCATGTCGCGCCGCGTGATGGCCGAGCGGGCGCGGGAGCCGATTTCGAGCACGGTGCCCGAAGGCAACTGATGGAGCGCCTCGACGAAATGGACCCAGCACGCGTGAAACGGATCGCCGTCGTTGGAGTTGCGCAGCGCGCCTTCGCCGACGAGCACGGCGTGATCTTCGAGGGTGAAGCGCAGCGAGAATTCGCGACCGATGGCCTCGGCGGGCAACGTGAGCCATTCGTCGAACCGGCAGTGCGTCGCGGCCGGATCGATCGCCGCGGCGACATCGGCGCTGGAGAGGCCGAAGCTGACGAGCGGAACGACGGTGGCGGGTTCGGGGAAGACCGCCTCGACCTTGACGATGCGGGGCGAGGCCTGAAAGCACCAGCCGCGCACGCGCATCCGATCGAAGTAAGCGGAGCACTCATCGATTTTCCAGTAGGGGGAAGGCATGAAATTTTTTACCGCGGATTACGCGGATAGCTCTGAGCTTTCCCGTCTTGCTCCGCCCCAGCCGCGCAGTCCGTGGTCAAATAATTTTGTCACGCCAGCGGTGGCCAGGGTCGGGGAGGGACGGCGAGGGAGAAATCGTTGATCGTGAGGGTGAGGTTGAGGTTGTAGGCGGGGTCGTTCGCGAGGGCGTCGCCCCACTTCGCGGTGATATACTCGACCTCACTGCGGAAACGGTCGCGTTTCTCGAGCGTGTCCTCGGCGCCGCGGCTCGCGCTCTCATGGTGATAGAGCTCGGCGTAGGGCGTCCAGAAATTCCAAAACCCGGCAGCGCGGACTTTCAGGCAGAAATCGATGTCGTTGAACGCGACCTTGAGCTGGCCTTCATCGAGGCCGCCGACCTGCTGGTAAAGCTCGCGGCGGATGACGAGGCAGGCGGCGGTAACCGCGGAGAGATTTTGTTGGAGCAGGTTGCGGTGCGCCTGGCCGGCGGCGCCGCGGGGGTGCGTCTGCCACGGGTGCGCGGCGACACCACCGATGCCGAGGATGACGCCCGCGTGCTGGATGCGATCGTTCGGATAGTAGAGCTTCGCGCCGACGCAGCCGATCTCGGGGCGCACGGCCTGGCTGACCATCTCGTCGAGCCAGTCGCCGTGGATGACCTCGAGATCGTTGTTGAGGAGGCCGATCACGGGTGCCTCGGTGTGGGCGACGGCGTAGTTGTTGATCGCGGAGAAATTGAAATCGCCCGCGTAGCGAATCACGCGGCAGCGTTCGCGCGCACGGAGTTCATCGAGATAGGCGATGGTCGCGGGATCTTCGGAGTCGTTGTCGACAATCAGAAGCTCGAAGTTCGGATAGCTGGTCTTTTCGAGGAGGCTCTCGACGCAGGGCTTGAGGAAATTGAGGCGGTTACGTGTCGGGATGATGAGCGAGACGAGCGGCGCGGGATCGGGCAGCGGGTAGTGGACGCGCCAATAGGAGCCCTTCGTGGGCGAGAGCGTGGCCGTGACGCCGATGCGGGTGAAATGCTCGGCGATGACTTTTTCCGCGGCGGACGTGGCGTAGCTCTTCGCGCCGATGAGCATGGCGGTGGAGCCGGGCACGCTGCGCCAGTGATAGAGAATTTTTGGAATGTGGCGGATGCGGTCCGGCGCGGAGCGCTCGATGGCGCGCATCGCGAGGTCCCAATCCTGCGAGCCCTCGTAGCCGACGCGAAAGCCGCCGACCTCGCGCACGAGCAGCGTGCGATAGACGCCGAGGTGGCTGATGTAATTCTGGACGTTGTAGAGATCGGGATTCCAGTCGGGCTTGAAGTAGTGGTCGTAGCGGTGGCCGTTCTCGTCGATTTTGTCTTCGTCGCTATAGACGAGGTCGGCGTCGGGATGCGCCTCGAGTTCGAGGGCGACGCAGGCGAGGGCGTGCGGGCGGATTTCGTCGTCGTGATCGAGCAGCGCGATGAACTCGCCGTGCGCGAGGGCGAGGGCGGAGTTCGAGGTGGCGGAGATGTGGCCGTTAGTTTCACGGAAGACGACCTTGATGCGCGGATCTTTTTTCTGGTAACGCTCGAGGGTTCGGCGGACGTGCGGTTCCTTCGAGGCATCGTCGGCGATGCAGAGTTCCCAGTGGTCGTAGAGCTGGCGGCGGACGGACTCGATGGCGGCGACGAGCCATTTCTCGGGCGTGTTGTAGGTGGGCATCAACACCGAGATGAGCGGGCGCTTTTTCAGGCCGGCGAGCTTCCGGCGGATGTGGTCGGCGTCGTCGGGCGTGAGCGTGTCGTAGGCGGCGACCCACGCGGCATAGGAGTTGGGCGGCGGCGGTGGCGCTTCGGCGGTGCGCTTGATCGTGCGGGCGTGAACGACCTGCCAGGCGCCGGACTCGTCCTGCGCCTCGATCACGAGCACGCGGGTGCCGAAGCGCGGCACGTCGAGCTTGAGAATCCAACCGCAGCGTTCGGCGCTCGGGTGATCGCGGAAATGATCGAGGACATCGAGACGCTCGAGGCCGTATTCGGCGGGAATCGTGAGTTCACCCAGCCGGGCGCGGATGGCGCGAAGCGGCGCGCGATCCTTGCGGAGCGACCAGCCGCGGACGTTCAGCGTGGGCGGAATCATGCCCCAGTCCTGCGGGTAGTCGATGTTGCCGAAGAGCTGGTCCGAGACCGGCGGCGGGGCGGGCTGATCGAGCCACGCGCGGCGCAGGGCGCGGAGCGGCGAGGTGGCCTTCCACGAGAACGACGACTGCATCGTCGCGATTTTTTCGTCGCGCGAGCGCGTGAGGGCGTGGGCGTGCGCGAGCCGGCCGGCGGCGGCGGCGCGCTCGGCTTCGAATTGGGAGTGGAGGGCGGCGCGGTCCTCTTCGTGGGCGGCGCGGGCGGCGGTGGTTTCGTCGCGGGAGAGGCGCAGGGCCTCCTCGGTTTGGGCGAGCAAATCCTTCAACGCAGCGATTTCGACGTCGGCGCCGATGATGGCGTTTTCGTAGGCGGTGACCTGCACGCGCGCGGTGCGGAGCAACACCTCCGCCTGATCGCGACGCACTTTATGCTTGGCGACATCGCGGGCCAGGTTGTCGGCATGCGCCTGGGTCATGTCGCGCGCCTGCTCGAGCCCGGTGGCGTGCTGGCGGGCGGCGGCGAGGAGATCCTCGATATTCTTGATGTGCTGCTGCGTGAGCTGTTCGCGTGAGAGGACAGCGTCGCGTTCAGTGCGCACCTCGGCGATCCGGCGGGCGGCGCTGGTCTCGATGCTTTGCTCCAATTGGCGGACGATGTGGGCGAGCAACTCCGTATCGGTGGTGAGGGCGGCGGCGTCCGGGCCGAGCGCCTCGGCAGCGTGGCGCACGCGGACGGCGAACAGCACGGCCTCGCTCGCGGTGGGGTCGTGCGCGAGCGACCAGTCGTTCGCTGGCGGGCGCTTCAGTGAGGCGGCGTAGAACGCGGCGAGCGTGCGGGTGTTGGCCGCGAGATCGAAATGTTCGTGCGCGAAGGCGGCGGCGTTTTTGCCAAGCTCGGCGCAGAGCGGTGCGTCGGCGAACAGGCGTTCGCAGGTCGCGGCGATTTCCTCCGGCGTGCCGGTGGGGAGGAACACGGCTTCACGGCCGTCCTGCATCAGGGCGGCGAGATTCGTGGGCGGCAGCGCGATGGGCTGGCCCATTGCGAGAAATTCCGGGAGCTTCGACGGGAGACGATAATCGTTGAACGCGCCGGAGCGGCCGGGCTGCACGAGCACGTCGGCGAGGGCGAGAAGCTTGGGGAGCTTTGCTTTCTCGATGAAGCCGAGGTCGAGGACGTGGCGCTTGACGTCGGCGGATAGGCCGTCGAGGAATTTCGGCGAATTGAAGCCGGTGCGGACGAGGCGCGTGGCGATGCCGCGCTGGTTGAGGAGCGCGACGGCGAGGTAGAGTTCTCGCATCTCGGGCTCGTTCGCAAAGGTGTTGCTGCCAGTGAAGGCGATGATTTTCTCGTCGTCGCGCAGGCCGAGCTTGGCGCGGAATTTCTGGTCGGCGGGCTGCGGCTGATAGAGGGAGAAATCGACACCGGGCGGCAGGAGCTGCGTCGGCACGCCGGGTGGGACGAACTCGCGCAGGCGCTCGACGATGTGGGTGACGCCGTCGGCGACACGGAGAAAACTTTCGTGCCGCAGCGGATGGGGCAGGCCGTCGACGAGCCACGCGCTGGTGTCGGTCTCGCTCGATTCCCGGAGTTCGGCGAAGGTTTTTCCAGTGAAGGCTTCGAGGAGGAAGCGCTCGTTGTCCTCAAGGTGGATGAGGAGGCGCGCGGGTGTCCGGGCGGCGCGTTGATAGGCAACGGCGAATTTGCGGACGCCTTCGCGCGGCGTCCAGGCGTGGATGAGATCGGCGGACTTCCCGTCGGGGAAAAGCCCGGGGTTCGCAAGCGCCTCGCCGTAGGTGGCGGCGATGAAGAGGGGGTTCGGAATGTGCGCGACAGTCTCCTTGCCGTGGGGGACGGCGACGACACAAGCGTGGCCGGCGGCGCAGAGGGTGTTCGCGAAGCCGCCGATGTGGTTCAGGCTGTTGCTGGTGAAGTCGCCGTAGTTGACGAAGAGGATGTTCACGCGACGGGAGAGGGAGGAAGGATTTTAGGGCGATTCAATCCGGTTTGTCATTGCGAGGTGCGCGCTGCGCGCCGCGGCAATCCAGCTGGATTGCTTCGTCGCGGGGCTCCGCGCAATGAAATGGCTGAAACGAAAAAGGCAGACCTGCGACGCTGCGCGGGTCTGCCGGGAAGGTAAATGCGGATTTTCAGAGTTTGAAGCCCGCGTCGGTGGAGTCCTTTAGGAACATCTTCACCGTGTCGAGCGACAGCGCAGTGAGATCGAAGCCGATCATTTTGGCGGCTTTTGCGAGGATGTCGTGCGGGACGGTGATGATGGCGCAGCCGCACTCGTCGGCTTGGAAAAGGTTTAATACCTCGCGCGTGCTGGCCCAGAGTAACTCGGCCTTGGGCTGGCCCTCGAGCAGCGGCCCGCACGCGCGCATGAGCGGCATCGGATCGACGCCGGTGTCGGCGATGCGGCCGGCAAAGACCGAGACGACGGAGGCGACGGCGGGGTTGAGCGCCTCGGCGACGCCGCGCACCTGCGAGAGCGTGAGAAGCGCGGTGACGTTGAGCTTTACGCCCTGTTTCCCGAGTTCCTTCACGAGGGGCAGGCAGGATTCGCCCTTGGAGTTGGTGATCGGAATCTTGGTGTAGACGTTCGGCGCCCAGGCGGTGATTTTCAGGGCCTGGCGCTTCATGTCGGCAATGTCGTCGGTGAAGACCTCGAGCGAGATGGGTTTCGCCGTGACGGTCTGGAGAATGTCTTTCGCGAAGGCCTCGTAGTCCTTGATGCCGGCTTTCTTCATCAGGCTGGGATTGGTCGTGAGGCCCTTGATGTAGGGCTTGGCGTAGAGTTCGAGGATGCCGGCTTTGTCGGCCCCATCGGCGTAGAGTTGAACTTTCAGATCGTTAAGGGATTTCATGTGAGATTGGTGGGATTCAGATTTCGGCGCGGCAGGGCGGCAAGGGGAAACCGAGCCGGCGGAGACCAAAGAATCGGTCGGCGGCGGCGGATCATCGGGGATGCTGGAGGACGACGGCGGCGGCTTCGGCGAAGTTGTCGACGGTATGGTCGGGCCGCGCGCGGAGTTCCTCGGCGTAACCGAAATTGATAAACACGGTGCGCACGCCGGCGCGCCGGCCGCAATCAACGTCGCGCCAGCGGTCACCGATCATCCACGAACGCGTGAGGTCGAGCCCCAGGGTGCGGGCGGCGTCCAGGAGCATGCCAGGCTCGGGTTTGCGACGCGGGGTGGGTTTGCCTTTTTCGCGGCCGGAATCGTAGCAGACCTCAATGTGGGCGATCGCGGGAACAAGTTCGCGGAGCCGGGCGTGCATGGCCTCGACGACGGACTGGGACTGTTTGCCGCGGCCGACGTCGGGCTGGTTGGTGGCGACGACGAGCATGAAGCCGGCGGCGGCGAGTTGCGCGCAGGCGAGAGGGACGTCGTCGAAGAGTCGGAAGGCCTCGAGCGTCTTTGGCGGGTAGGGCAGCTGATCGGCGTGGATGACCTGAACGTTGAGGGTGCCGTCGCGGTCGAGGAAGATGGCGGGTTTGAGGGAGGACATGTTTGGCAGCGCGAATTATGCGCGAGCATCAGCCGCCGGCGATTTCTTTTGCGGCGCAGCGGCCGATCACCTCAAGGCTTCGCTCCGACGCTCTCCCACTTGGTCTGGTTCACCTTCAGGTCGGGGTGCGAGACAAACAAATGCCAGACGACGGCCTGGAACGCCTCGCTGTGCGGCGTGATGTTGTTCGGGTTGACGGTGGGGACGATCACGCAGGCGTCGGCTTGTGTGGCAGTGTAGCCGCCGTCCTTGCCGACGACGCCGAGGACGCGGGCACCGACTTGTTTCGCGAGTTGGATGGCGGAGATGAATCCGGGGGAGACATTTTTCTCCAGATTGCCGCCGCCGACGGAAAGAATCAGGAGGGCGTCCTTCGCATTGAGGCGCGAACCGCGCAACCACTCGACGAAGACGCTGGCCCAACCCTCGTCGTTCGTCCGCGCGGTGAGTTCGGAGACGTTGTCGGTGGGCGCGTAGCATTCGAGGCCGGCGATTTTGCGGAAATCGTTCACGGCATGGGAGGCGTTGGCGGCGCTGCCGCCGACGCCGAGGATGAAGAGCCGGCCGCCGCGCGTGCGGACGCCGACGAGTTCGCGGACGCATTTCTCGCAGTCCTCGGCGTTGAGCTTCGCGACAATTTCGGCCGTCTCTTTCAGGTGTTGGATGGCGTAGGACATGGTGATTTGAGCGGGAAACGTGCGCGGTTTCCCCACGGTGAAGCGAGCGAAAAGCAACCGGCGAGGCGCGCCGCTTTCAGAACGTGCCCTTGATCCCAAACGTCCAAAGCGAGGCGTAGTCGATGCGCGTCCGAAACGCCGCGACTTTGGGCGTGTTCGGCCCGAAGATCTTTACGTCCTCGGTGGCATCGCCGACATTGCGCAGGTTGAAGAAGAAGGCGGTTTGCTTCCACAGCTTGTATTCCCCGACGACGTCGACGTAGAGCCGCTTGGAGGTCCAGTTGAACGTGCCGGGCTCGATGCTATTTCCCTGCACCAGATTGTTCCGCGAACGGCCGCGATAATTCCAGTTCACCCGCACGTTATACTTCGGTCGAGTCAGGCTGACGCCCCAGCTTCCGCTCCGCGGAATGAAACCGGCGAAGGATACCGTATCGTCGCCGGTCACGCGCTGCGCACTGCCATTGGCGAACACCTGGACCCCGCGCGCCCACGGCGGCAAAAAGGTGATGGCCTGCTTGTAGTTGAAATCCAGGCCCTCGGTCCGGACCGTGCCGGCGACGTTGTGCCGGGTCGACACGTCGTAGCCGGCGTATTGCGTCGGATCCAAGCTGTAGAGCGCCAGAAACTCCGGCGTGGGCGCAAACACGACGGCGCCAAAAAAATCTTCGATCTGACGCCGGAAAGCGCCGACAGAAAACTGGCCGACGCCTTCAAAATAATGCTCGAGTCGCACGTTCACGGTGCGCGCGCTCCAGGCTTTGATGCCCGAGTTATTGACGCTGATTTGATTGGCGGCGGACGGGGGAATGCTCGTGTCGGGCAAGGTGATGCCACCCGAATACTGAATGAAGTCGGGCCGGCCGACCGAGTGGTAGTAGGCGGCGCGGGCGATCAAATTCTCCCGAAGATTGTAGCTCGCATTGAGGCTCGGAAAATACCGCAAATATTCTTTCTCCGTGTGGGCCCTACGGTCGAGAAACGTCAGCTGCGAGACACCGAGGGCGTTCGTGGTCGGGACGATTGGCAGGGGCGTGCCAGTGGGGCCGCGCAGGATCTGGCCGCTGGGGTTGCGTTGATAGTTGAGCGTCGGGTCGTTTAACACGCCCTCGCCCTGTGCGTTGGTCTGCTCCGCCCGGACTCCACCGACCAGTTTTAGACGGTTCTGCAACAGCCCGACATCGCCGCGGAGATAGACCGCGGAAATAATTTCCTCGGAGTGCCGCGAGTTGGTCACCAGGGCGCGATAGGTGGTATTTGCATTTTGGGTGAAGTGGGTCGGGTTGGCTACGGAGTATTCGTAGACCTTGCGGTTGCTGGGGGTCTCGAGTTTCGGAAACCCAAAGGGCAGGATTCGCTGCGAGTAGATGGGATCGAAGAACGGCACCGGGTCGTCGTCATTGCCCAGCGGGACGACGCTGGTGCGACCATCCCGGCCCACGAAATTGCTGGTCTGGGTTCCGCCCCGGTTGTCTCGAATGGTCTGCCGGACATCAAACCCGGTCTTCAGCGTAAACGGGATCGCGGTGAAAAAATCGCGGCGCAGGCTGCCATAGGCCGTTTTCTGCCGATCGATGTTGGTGTCAACCTGGGTCGCCGCGGACACCATCGAGTAAGTCGACAGCGCATAGGGATTGACCACGGCCCCGGTGGGACCATCCCGCACCGTGATCTCATTGGGTCGCAGATAAAAAATATCCTTGAGCGCGATCGTCACGTTTGACCGTTGCATCGTCACATTGCGGAAGTAGCCCTGCTCGGTGTCGGGATTGCCGTCGTCTTGCAGGGAATAGCCCAGCCCTCCATCCGCCTTCCACACCGGTCCGTCATGCCGCCAGACGATCGTCGGCATGCGCGTCCGATTGAATCGATTTCGTTCGTTGTGGAGCGATTGGAGAATGCCAGTGCCCACCGCGCCTTGGGTCGAGGTCGTCGTAAAATTACCGGGCAGGACCGAGCCGACGTTGAAGTTGACGCTCGACACGATGTATTGGCCGTCAAAGGAAGAATACTGAAACCCCAGCGTCACGCGGTCGTGCGCGGTGAACTTGTAGTCGATACTCGCGCCGATGGAGCGGCGCGTCGTGACCTTCGGGGCATCCTGCACTTGATAGCCCGTGAGGTAGGGATTGCCCGGAGTCGTGGCCGGGAAGTTCGCGTTTGTGGCCGCGCCCACTCCGCGCCAGGCATTATTCTGACTATTGTCCTGCGGCGAGTAGTTGGTCGAGGTGCCGCCAGAAAGCGTGTAACCGAACCGCTTGTTCACCGGCGCCACGTAGGCGAAATCGAAGCCTGGATGCACATTGGGCGTCGCGCTCGGCTTGGGCCCCGGCGCTTTCTGGAGGTCCCGCGCGTTGTCGCGCGTGATCACATAAACGCTGGTGCTGAGGAGCGGCTTCACCCGCTCGAACGAACTCCGCGGCACCATGTTCACCGAACCGGCCAGCGCCGATCCCTGCGACTCCGGCGTCGGCGAATACGAGACTTCGATCCGCGACAGGTTGTTAATTGAAATCATGTCGGACGCCACCGACCGGCCGGTGGCGTTGCCCGGCGCCGAGGCAATGCTGAAACCGTCCAGGGTCACCGGCACATTGTTCGCCGGCACGCCGTTGATCGAGATGTCGCGCGCATTACCGCCGGTGTAGTCAATCGTGACGCCCGGCAGGAATTTCAGGAACTCCGCGACATTACCCTCCGCGACGTTGCCAAACTCCTCGGTCGAAAGGACGTTTTTGATGTTCGATGCCACGCGTTGCTCATTGATCGCGAGCGCCGCGGCGTCCATTTCGCGACTCGTCACCACGAGAAACTCGTCGAGCTTTACGATGGTGCCGTCGGTGTTTTTGCCCGAGTCGGAGAGTGTCACATCGAGCCGAGCAGTCTGGCCGGCGCCCACCGTGAGCGAGGCAGTGTGGGGCGGCAGCCCCGTATAAAATACGGTCACCCGCGCCGCGCCGGCGGGCACGTGGCTGAGTCGGAAGAATCCATCGGCATCGGTGAGCGTCTCGAGGGCCGCGCCCTCGACCGTGATCCGGGCACTGGCGAGGTATTCGCCGTTGCGGGCATTCAACACCCGGCCCTCGATCGTGCCGACGGTTGGGAGCTGCGCCGACATCGGCGTCGGGATCGCCCAGCCGCCGGCGAGAAAGAGCAGGCATGTGACGAAGCGAAGAACAGGGGTGAACGGGGTTTTCATTGGTGAGCGGGGTCGATCAGTTTGAATGCATCCATCATCTTCTTCGGTTGGCGACAATCGATGTGACCAACTGACGGCGATGGCGCAAGCTGCAGCAATTGGACAAAAAATCAATCCGCCGGGCCTGAGGCCGGCCCGGCGTTAGGCCGCGGGGAGTTTTCGCCAAATCAGGCGAGTGAAAAAGATGGGGCCAATCGGCAGTGACCGACAGGCTCTCAGAGCTTTGCGGGATCGAGGACCACGTGTTTGATGTGCTCGCGTTTCCATGTGTAGGTGATGTGGACGCGGCCGTCGCTGGTTTGGATCACCGCCGGATAGGAGTAGCCGTTGCCCGCGGGTTCGGACTCGAGGGTGAGCACGTGGCGCCACGTGGCGCCGTCGGACGACAGCGCGACATCGAGCGGATAACGCAATCCCTTGCTCGGGTTCTCGGGTGGCGGGGCCGAGTGGTTGTAGACAAGCAGGTGCCGTCCGTCGGCGAGCGTGACGGCGTCGGTGCCGGAGTTGGGATTGGGCAGGGAAGTGAGGGTCATTGGGCCCCAGGTGCGGCCGGCGTCGCTGGACGCGATGGTGAAAAGTTTCCCCTGTCGCGTGCGGCCGAGCGCCTGCAGTTTATCGCCACCGAGCAAAAGAATGCTCGGCTGGATCGCGGCGATATTGCCGCCGTCGTTCAAGAACGGCGTGCGCGTCCACGTCTGGCCCAGATCGTTGCTCCGCTCGAAATAGACGCGCCACTGGTTGCTGCCGTCGGCCGACTCGCTACTCGTGCCGGAGAGAATCGCGCCGTCGGCGAGCTGGACGGGTTTGTTTTTGATTGGGCCGAGGATGCCGTCAGGCAGCCGGCGCGGCGTGCTCCACGTGCGGCCAGCGTCGGCGGAGGTCATCACCATGCCCCACCAGCGCGAGGGCGATGGGCCGACTTTGTAGAACAACATCAGCGGGCCGTTGCGCGGTTGGAAGAGCACGGGATTCCACGTCGGCTGGCGCGGTCCGGCGGGCTGCACGCCGTTGGCGACTTCGACGCCCGGCAGCCAGCGCCCGGCCTCAAAGCGCGCGATCCAAATCGCGACGCCTTCATGGCGCTCGTATAAGCCGCCGAACCACGCCGCGACGAGTTCGTGTTGGGCGGTCTCGACGATGGTCGAGGCGTGGCAGGCCGGATAAGGCGCATGCTCGTTGAGGAACTCGCTGATGAGAATCGCGGACGCAGGAGTCGCTGGTGCGGCCGCACCGGCGGGGCGCACGGTGAAGAGAACGAGCAAGGCGAAAGCCGGAGAGAGGAATTTCGATTTCATGAAGGGCGGGGGATCGGCCACAAGTGGCGTGAGTTTAATGGCATCGCGTTCAGTCCGAAATATCGGTGCGCGGCTTGATCATCAGCACGATGAAGACGGAGAGCAGCGCGATGCCGGCGAACGTGCCGAAGATGAGGTTGAGTGGCACATGCTGGTCGCGCAACGCACCGAACGCCCAGTCGCCGAAGCCGCCGCAGCTGATGCTGACGAGGTTCATGATGCCGTAGCCGGTCGCGCGCAGCTCGGGCCGGGCGATCTGGCAGAGGATGGGCATGTTGTTGCAGTCGAAAAATCCCCAGCCGAGGCCGAAGATGATCAGGCCGACGATGGCTAGCGTGAGCGTCGGGGCGTTGCCCACGCCGAAGAGCGCCGGCAGGAATAGCATCATGCCGATCGCGCTGGCGAAGATCCGGCCGCGGTTCGTGGTTTTCATCCAGCGATCGGCCAGCGTGCCGCCGATCAGCGCGCCGATCAGCGAGGCAATCTGCACAAAGAGAATCGCACTGACGCCGGCCTGGCCCTGCCCGAGATGGAATTTTTCTCGCAGGATCTCCGGCATCCAGTCGCGCACGACCCAACCCGCGATGGCCGGCAACGTGAAGTAGAGGACGAGCAGGAGAAAATTTCGGTTGCCGAGGAGGTCGCGAAAGACGCTGACTTTTTCCTCCGCCGCCTTGGCCGCCACTGGCGTCACTCGCGCCGGATCGCGGAGGGCCGCAAAAAGCGGGATCGCGTAAACGAGGCCAACCAGGCCGCAGGTCGAAAACATCCAGCGCCACCCGTGCTCTGGCGAGTCCGCGGCGTAGCCGGCGAAGCCGCCGAGAATCTGCCCGAGATAGATGCCGGATTGATGAACGCCCACGGCGCGCGACCGGGTGGGTCCCGAATGAAAATCCGTGATCAACGCCAACGCCGCCGGAATATAGAAGGCCTCGCTGATGCCCATCAACGCGCGCGCGGCCATGAGTTCGTGAAACGTGGTCACGTGCCCCGTCAACCACGTGACCGCCGACCACACGAAAAGGCTGGCCGCGATGACATGCCGCCGGCCGAGGCGATCCGCGACGTAGCCGGCAAAGGGGCTGAGCACTGCATACGTCCATTTGAAACAGCCGAGCACGAGACCCCAGTCGGCCTTGTTCGCGATGCTCGGAATGTCGCCGACCATCGACGCCTTCATCGTCGCGAGCATCTGCCGGTCGAGGTAATTGAGCAGCGCGACCGGAAACAGCAGCGCGACCACGAGCCACGCGTAACGCAAGGTGTTCGAGGCGGGCGCGGGGTTCATCGTGCGATGGCAACAGGCGCCGACGTTGCAGGCAAGCGAAGCATGGGAAATTTCGGTGGTAGGCCGATCACGCCACCGCGGCCGTCGCCGGCGCAAGCTGCCACCGCGCGAAGAGCGCGCTCAACTCGGCCACAACTTTGGCGTAGATCCGCTGAGACTCCGGCGAGAGAATCGATTTCGATGCGCCGGGAGAAAACCCACGCGCTGCCAGTCCCGCCGCGACATTCGGCGGAAACGTGAGCTGATCGATCACGCGCCCGAGCTCGACCATCCGCGCGGCGGCGAGCGCAGTTTCCGCCGCCCGCCCCGCTATGCACGCGTGGTGAATTCCCACCATCAGCTCCGGCACGATGTTGACGAGCCCGCCGATGCAGCCGGCGGCACCAAGCGCGAAAACTTCGGGCAGCCGCGTGTCGGCGCCCGACATCACGGCGAAGCCCTTCTCGCGGGCGAGCGGGATCAGCTCGCGGTGATAGGCAAACTCGCCGCCGCTCTGCTTGAAGGCGGCCATCGGCGCACGGTCGGCAAACGCCGCCACGGTTTCGAGGTCGATGCGTTTGCCCACGAGTTCGGGAAAATTGTAGAGCATCACCGGCACATCGACGGCCTCGGCCACGTGCAGAAAAAACGCGAGCACATCGGCCTGCCCCATCGGATAAAACGGCGGCGGCATTAGGCCGACGACGGGTATTCCCAAGCTCTTCGCGAAACGCCCGAGTTCGATCGCGGCGCGCGGGCGGATGTCGCTGATGTTAGCGATCACGGGAAGCGGCGCGGCGAGTTCAGCCAAGGTGGCGAGCACCTGCTTGCGCTCGTCGACGGAGAAGTGCGGAAACTCCCCCGTGCTGCCGAGCGCGAGCACACCGGCGATGCCGTGGTGCCGCTCGAATTCGATGTGCGCCGCGAGTGCGGCGCGATCGATGCGACCGGTTGCATCGACCGGAATCCACTGGGCAGAGTAGATGCCGCGAGGGCGAAAGGTGGTGACCATGGTTGCAGAACGTCAGAGTTTTTTCGGATCGAGCACGGCGTGGCGGATTTTTTCGCGCTTCCACGTGTAGGTGATGTGGACGAGGCCGGCGGCAGCCTGAATGACGGCCGGATAGCTGTATTCGCCGGGCGCGGTTTCGAGATCGAGGAGGTGTTTCCACTCGGCGCCGTCCTTCGAGACAGCAACGCTCAGCGGGGTGCGGCCGCGCGGTGTGTTGTTGTAAACGAGGAGGTGGCGGCCGTCGGCGAGCGTAACGGCATCGGTGCCGGCACTGGGATTGGGCAGCGCGGTGAGGGTCATGGCGCCCCACGTGCGGCCGAGGTCGGGAGAGGAAATCGTGAAGACTTTGCCCTGGCGCGTGCGACCCACGGCCTGCAGCTTGTCGCCGCCGAGGAAAAGGATGCTTGGCTGGATGGCGGAAACAGTGAGGCCATCGTTGAAGAATGGTGTCTTGGTCCAGGTTTTGCCGAGATCGGTCGTGCGTTCGAAATAGACCCGCCACTTGCTGCGCGTCTCGTTGGTTTCGTCGCTCGTCGGACAGAGGAGCGTGCCGTCGGCGAGTTGCACCGGCTTGTTTTTGATGGGGCCGTAGATGCCATCGGGCAGACGGCGCGCGGCGCTCCAGGTGCGACCACCGTCAGCGGACGTGCGGAGTTCGCCCCACCACGTCTGCGGCGACGGACCAACCTTGTAGAAGAGCAGCAGCGGGCCGGACTTCGGCTGGAACAGCACGGGATTCCACGTCGGCACGCGCGGCTCGCCCGCTCGGACGCCATTGGCCACCTCGACGGGCGCGGACCATCCGGTGCCATCGTTGCACGACACCCAGATGCCGACATCGGGATTTTTCTCCGCCGTGCCGCCGAACCACGCCGCGACGAGCTTGCCACCGGTTGGCTCGACGATCGTCGAGGCGTGGCACGACGGAAACGGTGCGCGCTCGTAGATGAACTCCGTGCGCACGAGGGCGGCGGGGTCGGCGGCATTGCCTGCGAAGGGAAGGAGGGCGCCGAGCAATAGGACGCGGGGCATTTTCATGGTGAAGGAAGTGCTGCGTAAAGTCGGCGGCAGAACTCGCCGCGTGTGACACCGTCGCGTGCTGCGCTCTCGAGTCTCTGCCGAACTTCGGCCGGCAGGCGGGCGACGATCGGACGGGCCAACCAATCGCGGGCCGTGTCCGCCGCGAGCGGCTCGCGCGCCCGGGCCAGATAGTCCGGGAAGAAACCCTGCGTGCCGAGGAACTGCAGCGCCGCGTAGTCGGAAGCGGCACGGTCGATGTCCTTGAAGAACGTGAGCACCTGGCCGGCGCGGAGGAGTTCACGTTGGAGGGAGTCGACGTTCACGCGGCGCGGCGGCACGCGGTCGCGGAGGGCGAGGTGCGCGGCGGTGGCGGCGGCCTGGCCGAGGGCCATCCAGGTCGGCTCGAGGCGGATGCTCGAAAATGCGATGTGCGTCGTCGACGCCGCAACCGGCACGAGCAGGCCGTCAATCTCGCGCGGCACCATGATACGATAGGGGATCTGGTAGGGCTGCGTGTATTTCTCCAGCATCAGGATGTAGCCCTCGAGCGCGACATCGTGGCCGGGCTCACGCTTGCGCACCGGAAAGCTGTCGATGGGATATTCGCCCGCGGCGATGCTGTCGGCGTGGATGCGCGTGCGGCCGAGGGCCGGCCCCACGATGAGATCGTTTTCGGTGAGGGTGTATTCGCCGATGAGGCGGCGCGCCTCGCGCACGTAGAGCTGCCAGGGGAAGTGGTCGTTGTCGGTGAACTCGTCCTTCGGGAAATTGAACTGCCGGGCGAGCTGCCGATGTTCGGCGGGAATGTCCGCGTCGTTCTGCAGAAACCAAACGAGGCCGAGCGTCAGATTGCGGATGCGCGCGGAAATCTCCTCCCGCTTCTCCCACTCCGCTTCCGGATAATCATAGTTCTCCTCGGTGAACGGGAAACCCAAGGGGCGCGGGTTCATGTTCACATCGAGTTTTCCATTCGGAATGTCCGCCATCGAAAGCGAACGCACGACGGTGCCAAAGGTCGGCGCGTAATAGCCGAGTCCCTCCTTCATCTGTTTTGGCGGGGCGAATCGTCCCGCCCGCCAGTCGTCGAGGTAGCCGACATAGCGCACGCGGTCGTAGCCCGGCGGCGGTGCCGTCAGCACGTGACTGTTCACCGGATCTTTCGTGAGACAAAGGCGGTAGGTGTAGGCCGGCAGACGGCGGTCCCCCTCCCCGGTCGTTCCCGGCAGAAATGTGCGGGTCTCGTAGTCCATGTAGACCACACCGGCGTGCAGCTCGTTGAAATCGGCGCGCCCTTCCCGGCCCAGGCGAAACGCCGCACCTGCCGCCGCCGCCAGGTCGCCTTCGTAGGTCGCATCGATAAATACTCCGGCGCGAAACTCGCGACGCGCCCCGGAATCACGGTCCTTGGCCCACAGCGCAACCAGCCGGTTGCCGGTCCGCTCCGTGCCATCGAGTCGCTGCCGGCGGAAAACGCGAACTCGCTGCTGCTCGGCCACCATCGCGTCGAAGACTTTTTCCGCAACCGAAGGTTCGTAATAGTAACCATCGCGACAGAGTTTCACGTTTTCGTGGGCGGGTCCGTAAGTGCGGATGTAGTGGTCGCGCACCCGATCAATAAATTCCCGCCAGAGTCCGCCGATGGCTTCCTTGGTTTCGACGTCGGATTTCCCCAGACCGCTCGCGGCCATGCCGCCGAGGTGAGCGTGATATTCGAGCAGCGCCACGCTGCGACCCTGTCGGGCCGCCGTGACGGCCGCCGCAATCCCGCCCGGCGTGCCGCCGACGACGACGAGATCGAAATCCTCGGCGCGAATTCCCACTGCGGTGAGAGCGAGCAGAACCGCCAACGTCAGAAATCGCTGTAACGCGTTCACGGTTTTGAGTTTTTCAGCGCCGCCAGGTCAGCAATGCGCACACGCTCAATCTCCACGGACATTTTCGCGCCGGAATGCGCGATGTAGAGATAGCCGTCGTGCTCCATCACATGCGGGTAATCCACGGGGCGCCCGCCCACGACGTAGAACAGATGGTTGAACACGAGCCCATCGTCGCTCAGCGCGATCGTGAGGGGGTCGCGTTTCTTGGGATTCGAATTCGAGACGAGGACATAGCGACCATCGCTCAGCCGAAAGCCGTGCAGTTTCGAGCGGGCGTCGGGGAAATCAGTCTTCACCGGCGTGCTCCACGTGCGGCCGCTGTCGGTCGAGAACGAGCGGTAGATGTAGCCGCTTTTCCCGTTGTCGCGGAAAAGCGCCTGCAGGTTGCCGTCGGGCAGCGCCCACCAGATCGGCTCCTCGGCCTTGAGCGCGATGTCGCCGCCGGCGCCAACGACCGGCACAGAGATCCAGTCGTCAAGGCGCTTGACGCCGCCGATGAGGAACTCGACGCCGATGGCCTTGTAGTCGTGCTTGCGGCGGGTCATGGCCCATTCGCCGGACGGAAGTTTTTGCGGTGCGAAATTATTGATCGCGTTTTTCTGGACGACGCCGATGTCGTCCCACTTCGCGCCGACGGCATTCCAACGGAAGGCGCGCAGCTCAAGGCTGGGTCCGAAGAATCCTGCCGCCTCGTCGAGCGACACGAGCGCGAGCAACTCGCCGTTGCGCACCCAAAGGCCGCGGGCGATGTAGCGAAAGCCTTCCTTGTCGCGGGTATTGTAGTGGGGCATTCCGGGCACAAGGCCACGCGGCGCGCCGGTGAGGAGTTTCGGCGCATCCCACTTAACGCCATCGACGCTGGTGGAGTATTTCACGACCTGACCGCCCATGTCCTCGACCCGCGGACCGTCGCTCCACATGGCCCAGAAACGGCCGGCATGATGGACGAGATAATTGTGCTGGTTGACGCCCTTTTGCGCACTCACGTCGCTGACGACGATGTGCTGCACCGGCACGCGCGGGAGTTTTCCGAAATCGATCGTGTGCGGATCGGCCGGCACCCAGTCGGCGGCGAGCATGACGGGCGAGGCGGGGTTGGTGCGCGGATGCGGCGGCTTGGCCGTGGCAGCGAACGCAGCAGTCGCGAGCGAGCAGAGAAGAAGCGTGTGTTTGGTGTTCATGGAAAAACTTTCAGCGGCGGCGTGGCCCGACATCACGCTCCCACGCGGCGAGCCCTGACTCCAATTCGCGCAGGCGGGCCGGCTGCTTTGCCGCGAGATCGAGGCGCTCGGCGGGATCAGTGTCGAGGTTGTAGAGCGCAGCGGCGGTGTCGCGCACAACGAGCTTCCACGGGCCGCGCCGCACGGCCTTCTCGTCGGCGTCGCGCCAGAACAGCGTGCGCGGCGCGAGGGGCTCGCCGCGCAAGAGCACGCCGCTGAGATCGACGCCGTCGGGCCGCAGTCCTGCCGGAAGCGGTGCGCCGGTGAGCGCGGCGAACGTCGGCAGAAGATCCATCGTCATCGCCGTCACATCCGTCGTGCGGCCGGCGGCGATGCGGCCGGGCCAGTTGGCGATGGCGGCGACACGATGCCCACCCTCGTGGAGATCACCCTTTTCGCCGCGGAACGGGCCGTTGCTGCCGACGGAGAGGTAGGCGCCGTTGTCGCTGCAGACGAAGACGAGCGTCCGCTCGCGCACGCCGGCCGCGTCGAGCGCGGCGACGATCTGGCCGACGCTGTCGTCGACGGCCTCGACCATCTCGCGGTAGGCGCGCGGGCGCTCGGCCTTGGGCAGCGGGCCGTAGCGGTCGTCGCCATTCCACTCACGGCCGGTGGTGCGGTGCGCCGGATCGCGGCGGCCCTGCCAGGGGAAGTGCACGGCGAGCTGCGGCACGTAGAGAAAGAAAGGCCGCGCCTGGTGCCCACGGATGAAACCGACGGCGTGCGCCGTCACCCGATCTACGAGGTAACCGGGCTCGTCGGCGAGCCGCTGGTCGCGCCACCAGTCGACGTTGCCGTCGCGCGAGACGTGCGAGTGGTAGTCGGGGTTGTTGTTGGAGCACCAGCTCTCGTGGAAACCCTGATCATTTGGCCCGAAGCGCGTGACATGGCCGACGTGCCACTTACCGAACACGCCGCCGCGGTAGCCGCGCGGCGCGAGCACCTCGGCGATCGTCGTGAAGCTCAGCGCGACGCCTTCGTTCAACGTGAACCCAATCGCCGCCTCGATGCCTGCGCGCTGCGGATAGAGGCCCGTGAGCAGGGCGGTCCGAGTCGGGCTGCACACCGCGCCGTTGCTGTGAAAATCGGTGAAACGCAGCCCGCCCGCGGCAAGCCGGTCGAGGTGCGGCGTGCGGTGCTTCGTGCTGCCATAGCAGCCAAGATCACCGTAGCCGAGATCGTCGATGAGGATCATGACGATGTTCGGTAGCGGGGCCGCGGCCGTCACGTGCGGCGCCGCCGCGACGCGCGCCACGAATCGTGAAATCGCGCGCGCCGTCTCCGCCGCGTGAGGTGCGTCGACCACGTAGTGATCGGCGCCGGCGATCCATGAAAGCTCGATGTTCGCGCGCTCGGGCAGAAGCAACTGTGCGCGGGTTGGCCGCAGTTGGCCGCGGTCGCCCCAGACGCTCAAGACCGGAAGGTGCGTCTCGCGCAGAATGCGTTCGCCACTTTCCCATTCGGTCCACGCGCGCGGGAGGGCGGCGGCTTCCTCGGGTGTCCAGCGCTGCGAGCGGTAGCGCTCCTCACGCTGGGCGCGGGCATCGGCGGCCTGCGCATCGGTGCGCGCGGCGGCGGGAAACGCCTGCCGCTGCACCCGGCTGTGCGTCCAACCCTCGAGCGCCACCACGCCGCGCAGTCCCGCCGGGCGTCGGCCCGCAATCTCGATCGCGATCATGCCGCCGAGGCTGTGGCCGCCGATGATCCAGTTCGTGAGGCCGTGCTGCGCGACGACCTCAAGCACATCGGACGCGTAGCGTTCGATGGTAGCCTGCGCCGGCGCGGGCGGCGGCCAGCTCCTCCCCTGCCCGCGCGACTCGATGATCACGACCGGCAGATCGGCAGGGAGATTCTCGAGGAACGAGGGCTCCTGGAACTGCGTGCGGTCGCCGTGCGTCTCGGGGACGAGGACAAGTGTGGATTGTGCTGCGGCACCGGGGCGGGCGTAGGAGGCGAGAATCGCGCCGTCGGCGAGCGCGTGGGCGCGGAGAGAGAACCGCGGGTCGTCGCGCTTCGCCTTCGGTTGCACGCGGTGCTCGGCAGCGCCGGCGCCCGCGATGAGCAGACCGAGCAACAAGGAGAATGGACGACCCAATCGCATGGACGCGCTCAGAACCGACCCGTGAGACCCAAGTTGAAGCGCGCGCCGTAGACGTCGCTAATCGTCACGCGGCCTTGGTCGCGGCCGGTGTAGAACTCGGGCCAGCGATTGAAGGCGTTGATCAGGTCGGCGAAGAGCGCGAAGCGCTGGCTGAACTTGTATTGCAGGCTGAAATCGGTCGTCTCGACGGGCCGGCGGCGCGTCTGCATGAACTCGACCGCGTTGAAGCCCGTGAGGAAGCCGCTCGTCCAGTTGTAGGCGGTGCGGAACTCGACCTTGCGCCAGAGAAACGAAAACCCGGCATTGACGGTCTCGGGCACGAACGCGACGAGCTCGGTGACGCCGTTGGCGTAGGTGCCTTGGGTCTTCAACTTGGTGTAGTTTGCGAAAACCCGCACGCCGTTGAACGGCTTGGGCAGCATCGAGAGCTGCAGGGATCCGTTCAGCTCGAAGCCCTGGATGCGCGCGCGGCCCTGATTCGTCGTCGTGTTCAGATCGAAACCGGCGAAGTCGCCGCCGAAGCCGTTGTCGGCGCCGCCGGGGATGCTCTCGACGCCGCGCGCGATGAAGTCGCGGATGTCTTTCCGAAAGAAACCCGCCGAGATGACGCCCGCAGGCTCAAAGTAATATTCGAGCGAGGCATCGACGTTGCGCGAGTATTGCGGCTTCAGGCCGGGATCGTTCTGGGTGACGGTGCCGAGGCCGGTGGCGGCATTGTAGCCGACCGTGGTCGTCGGATAGAGGTCGCTCATGTTGGGACGCGCGGCGCCGGTGGAATAGCTCGCGCGCGCGATCAGGCCGGGGACGATTTCATACTTGGCGTGCAGACTGGGAAACCACTGGGCGTAGCTGCTCTCGCGGCGGGCGCGCGTGACCGTTGGGCGGCGCGGGTCGTTGTATTGGCCGGAGGCGTCGACCTCGGTCTTCTCATAGCGGACGCCGCCGAGGAGATTGAGCGCACCGAGCTGCATGCGGCCCTGCGCGTAGCCGGCCCAGATGTCCTCGGTGATGTCGCTGAAATTGGGCGCGGCGGTGACGGACGTGCCGACGGGACGGAAAAGCTGCGGCTGCGAGTTAAAGGTCGCCCACGCTTTCGCAAAATCGACGCCGGGCAGCGAGGGCCACACGCCGGAGCGGTTGAAGACCGTGTAGGCCGGCTGCGGCATGATGAACTGCGCGAGGTTGTCGTCGGCGTTGCCCTGGATGCCGTCAGCGCCGGTGAAACTCCAGTTGGGCCGCCCGACGGTGAGGTTGCGGTGCTGCTGGCGCCACGTGCCGCCGGCCTTGAGATCGAGCGGGCCGAAAGCGGCGCGGAGGCGCTTGCTGTAGTCGAGCTTCACGTTGGCGACCTCCTCCTCGCCCGTCTCGGGCTGGTTCTGCATCTGCGCGGTGTAGCGCGTGAAATCGGCCTGGCCGAAAAGGATGTTCGGACCGTAGGTCTGGCGGAAGAGCGGGCGCGAGCGGTTGGCGCGGGTGTCGATGCTCATGCCGATCGGCGTGGGCAGCGAGTAGAGAAAGGTGCGGAGGTTGCTCTTGAAGTTCGAGGGCGCGAGCGAGGCCTGCGCCGCGATCTCCTGCTCGCCGCCGAGGCGGGCCTTGCCGCCGAGATCGAAGAGATATTGCCGGCCGGTCTTCTCGTTGTTGTCGCCGTCAAACGACCACGTGGCGGCGAGCATCTCGGTGAACGAGTCGGTGAAGCCGGGCGCGACGCCAGCGGTGTTGTTGGCGCTGTCGCGCGGCGCGGTGCCGGCCTCGATCTGCGCGCGGCTCGCGCGGCTGTAGTCGGCGATGCGGCGGCCGCCGGCGACCGCGGCGGCGTAGACGAGGCGGTTGCTGTCGAAGAAATAGTAGTTGTGCTGGACCTTGAAATACGCGTCTGCGCGCTCCCCGACGCGGAAGTCGAACTTGAGGCCGGCGCCGGCGCGGATGCGCTGGTTGACGTTGGTGAGCGTGCGGGCCTGGGTGTTGCGGCCGTCGGCCTCGAGGCGCTGCATCTGCGCGCGGTCGCGCGGCGCCTCGGTGTCGGTGTAGCTGAGCGAGAGCGCCAGGCCGATGTCTCGCCGCGGGCCGACGCGCGTGAGCCAGGTGAGCGCGGCGTTGGGGCGGTAGTTTTTCAGATCGTCGCGGTGGGTGTTGTAGTTCACGCCGACGCGGTAGGTGAGCACGCTCTCGCGAAAATCGAGGGCGGACTTCGTCACGAGGTTGGTGGAGCCGCCGATGGAGTCGGCCGGCATGTCGGGCGTGGGGGCCTTGATGAGCTCGACCTCCTTGATGAACTCCGCGGGGATCTGGTCGCTCTGCGCCCCGCGGTCGCCCTGGGTGTTGAAGCCGGAGAACGCGCCGCTGGCGCGCACCCCGTCGATGTTGAGCGCGCTGAACTCGACGGGCGTGCCGCGGATCTTGAGGCCGACGACCTCGCCGTTTTCGATTTCACCCGAGACGCCCGGCAGGCGTATCATGAAGTTGCCGACGTTGCCATCGGCGACGCTGCCGAAGGTGTCCATCGAGACGACGTTCTTCACGTTGTCGGCGTTGCGCTGCTTGGTGATCGACGCGGCCTCGCCCTGACGCGAGCTGGAGACGGTGAAGGTCTCGAGCAACTGGACGCCGGTGGTGAGCGCGACGTTGAGCTCGGTGGATTGCCCGGCGGCGACAGTGACGGCCTTCGTGGCCAGTTCGAGGCCGGTGTAGTAGACGCGGACGCTGTGCGCGCCCGCCGGCACGGAGAGCGAAAAAGATCCGTCGCGCGCGGTGAGCCCGACCGCGGCGGCGCCGGGGACGGAAACCTCGGCGCCCTCGAGGTAGGCGCCGGTGGTGGCGTTTGAGACGCGGCCGGTGATGGTGCTCTGCGCGTGGGCGACGGCGGCGAGCAGGGAACTCGCGAGCACGGCAACGATGAGGGGGAAGCAACGAAGGTTCATGGCTGGTGGGGGTTGGGGGAAGCTGCAGGGCACAACGATGGGCGGGTCACGGACCCGCCCATCCGCTACTTCTTCGCGGCCGGCTGATTCACGCGATAAAAAAATCCGTCCTCCGCGCCGATGAGGAGTTCGCGGGTGGCAGCGAAATACGTCGGCTTGGTCGCGTGGCCGGCGAGGACGTGCGCGCTCACCGGGCCCTCGTCCTTGAATTTCCAGCGCCCCTGCGCATCGCGGCCGAGGCCGCGGAAAAAATTCACATTGGGCGCGCTGTTCAGCATGAGGTCCATCACGCCGTCGCCATCCCAATCGACGATGCAAAAGGTGCGGCGGCCGCCGCGGCCATAGACGCCATCGTTGAGGCGGAGCAGGCCGGACTCTTTGTTTTGCGGGAGGCCACCGCTGTTGAAGACGCTCGCGCCCTCGCTCCAGAAGACACGCTGCGCCGGGAGCAATTCGAGTTTCCCGCCCGCGCCGCGCCGTCGCGCGTAGAGGGCGAGATAACCATCAGGGTCGGACATCACGAGGTCCATGAGACCGTCGCCGTTCCAGTCGATCATCTGCGGCGTGGTGCGCCATTGGGAAACGAGCTCATTGCCCTTGGGTCTCCACCAATTCCACGCGGGCGCGGGATTCGGCGCGCCGGCGGCGAGCGCGAGTTCGACCGGCTGACCGGCGGCGAGACGCGGTGCGGTGCGGGTGCCGATATTTTTATACCAGACGACTTTTCCCCAGATGCCGTTGGTCATGATGTCGGGGAGGCCATCGCCGTCCCAATCAGCCACGCTGAGGATTGAGTAGCCCCACTTCGGCTCGGCGGGGCCTTGGATGGAGCCGTTGGGGCCGGCCATCTCGCGGATCAGTTTGCCCGCGGCGCTGAGGTAGCGCGGCGCGGCCCAGCGCGCGGGCGAGCCGCCCAGATTTTCGATGAACGCAATATAGCCGGCGCTATTGCCGGAGATGAGGTCTTCGTCGCCGTCGCCGTCCCAATCGACGGCGTAGGGCGTCGCGAGCGCACCGAATTTCACATCGGCCGCGAACTGCCGGAAATAGCGCGGCGGCAAAAACTGCGGCATCCCGCCGACCGTTTTCCCGGTGTGCTCGATGAAGGCCACGCGGCCGTCCTCATCGCCCACGACGAGGTCGAGATCGCCGTCGCCGTCGAAGTCCACAGCCGTCGGCGTGATCATGCAGAGGTCCATCTTAAGCGGAACACCCGCGCTCATGAGCTCGTGGCCGGCGGCGTAAACGGGGCGCGTGCGCGTGCCGGTGTTTTCGTAGTAGGTGAAGCCGTCGCGGAATTCGCCGCAGATCAGGTCGAGGTCGCCGTCGCCATCGAAGTCGCCCCAGCTCGGCGACGGCATCCCGAAGGGGTCGATGTCTTTGCCGCCAGCCTGCAGGCGGACCGGCGCGGCATAAGTGGGATTCGCGGTCGTGCCGGTGTTGCGGAGGAGATAGACGTAGCCGTGCAACTTGCCGCGCGTCCACTCGCCCTTGGCGTTGAACGCGCCCTCGCCGCCATTGAGCGCGCCGAAGTCGCCCCAGAAATCGATCCCGAGTGTGACGTCGAGCGCGCCATCACCGTCGTAGTCCACGAATTTCCACTGGTTCTGCCGGATGTTGCCGGGCTCGGTCAGGATTTTTTCCGGGACGGTCAGCTTGACCGGTTTCTCGAACTGCGTCCGCTTGAAATCGGGAAACGTGTTGCCGAAGTAATTGAAAATTTCGCTGTCGGCCGCCTTGACCGAGGCCGTCGCGGTCACGATCGGCTGGCCGGTGACATACGAGATCGCGGCCGACGGCGCGGATTTTCCAATGAGCACGGCGGGCTTGAAAATCGGGAGCTTGAGCTGCGCATCGACCTCGCCGCTGTTCTCGAAAAACCAGGTGCCGTTGTAAGGCTTGTCGGTGCAGACGACGACGAGGTCCATGAGGCCGTCGCCGTTGTAATCCATCGGCAGCGGCCACGCCCACAGTCCGACGCCGAGATCGACGAGGAGGCCGGGGTTGTTATGGGCGAGGGGGGGCAAGACTTCCGGCCCGGCCGCGCGCGCCGGAACGGCCAGAACCACGAGCAGGGCAAGACAGGCTGTGAGGGAGGAGAGTTGCATGAGGATGGAAAAGCGGTTGACGCCGAATGTAACACCAATGCCGTTGAGCAAACCAGATTCGATCTGGGCCGGGACGAAACCGTGGAATACTCTTGATTCTCTCGTCGAGGCGAGAGGTGCGAGCGGACGAGAGCCGGGAACTACGGCCCTCGCCAGCAGTGAAGCACTCAGAACTGCGTGGAAACGCTGAAGCGGTAGGTGCGTGGCGCCTGGTCACGCGTGATTACGAACGGATCGTCGGTCAGGTTGGTGACCATGAGGTCGAAGTTATAGTTCTTCCAACGGTAGGCCGCGCCGAGATCGAAGCTCCGCTGGCTGTCCGGAATCTTCGACAGGCCGAACCCGGTAATCTGGGTGAGGAGCGGCCCGATGGCGGCCATGCCGCCCTTCACTTCCCAACCCTGCGCCTTGGTATCGCGGAAACTATACTTGAGGAAAACATTCGCGTTCCAATCCGGAGCGAAGCGCAGCGGAATGCGACCGGGGTTGGACGCCGCCGTCCAGCCGCGGGAATTTTGCTGCCCGGTGAAGCCCTGGCTGGTGTTCAAATCGGTGTAGTTCGCGACCACGGAGAGCCGCTCGGTGATGCTGCCGTAGGCCGTAAGTTCGTAGCCTTTGGATTGGGCGCCAGGAATCACGGATACCGTGCCAAAAGTCACATTTTGACCTTGGGAAACTCCGTTGGCCAAGACGTTGATGGTGCTGCCTTCGCGGATCATCTCCCAATAGGTGACAGTGAACGACAACCGGCCCTTCAACGCCTCGCCCTTGACGCCGATTTCCTTGAGTTCGGACAGAGGAGAGACGGTGAAGAACTCGGTGAGCCGAGGATCGCCGGGGATCAGGCTGTTATATCGGGCTAGGTTGGCCGTGGCGTCGTTCTGCACGCTCTTGACGGCGTAAACCGACAGCGCGGGCGTGATCTTGAAAGTGGCGCCGTAGCGATAAGAGTTGAGCGTCACTTTCGAGGCGGCCGTCCGCAGTCCAGTGATTCGGCTGCTAGTCCCGGTCGCACTGCGATCGGAACGCAGACCGCCGGTGAGCAACAGGCGGTTTTTGAAGAAGCCCAAGTCCTGCTGCACATATTGCCCGTAGGCGTAGTTGTTGTTTTGGGTCGAGGTCGCGATGGGAAGGTTCGCGACGCGCCCGCTGTAGAATCCGGCGCTGTTTCCCGCCGCCTTGATCGCCGCCATGTTCAAGGTATTGAACGGCGCGTTGGGCACGCCGTTAAAGAACGCGTCAGCCTGGGCGCCGTCATCGTAAGAATAGCCGACCATCGTCATGCCGGTGAGCACGTCCTTCCACCCATACCGCGCGATGAGATCGCCCTGGTAGGTTTGGCCACGACGCCAACCGTTGGCCGCCTGCGACTGGGAGTTGGCCACGATCCGGGTGTTGTCCTCGCCTGTGAAGTAGCGCTGATCGTAGCCGAAGTAGCGGATGTTCGCCACCTGCCGGAAATCGAGCCACTTGGCGAATTGGTGGGTAAGAAAGAGCGTGGCGTTGGCGATTTTATTTTTATCCTCACTGCCGGGTCCCGCGATGTTGAAATTGTAGGGCAAGCCCAGCGCGGTGATCGGATCGGTGGCATTGTTGAAAATACCGACCCGGCGGCGGGCTTTCTCCGGATAAATCGCAAAGCCATGACCCTCTTCGCGCGAGGGCGAGTTGAAATTGAGCAACTCGGAAGTCAGCACGAGTTCGGTGCGCGGTGTGATCCGAAACCTGAAGGAGGGATAGAGGGCGTAGCTTCGGACTTCGTGAAACTTGATATAGTCTTCGCCGTCTTGCACCGAACCCGCGACCCGCATCGCAAACTTGCTGTCTTTCGCGACCGCGTGGTTCGCATCGAATTCGAGCCGGTGCATCGCACTGTCGGCCTCGTCGAAACTGAAGGCGTATTTGACCGACGAGGCGATGACGCCCAACTCAGGCTTCTTGAGCAGATAGTTCAAGAGGCCGGTGCCGCCGGCGCGACCCTGCACCGCCGAGGGAGGCCCCTTGACTACTTCGAGGCGCTCGTAGCCGACAAGATCACGCTTGTTATTTCCCATCCGCACGCCATCGACCGAAATCGAGCCGGCGGTCTCAAACCCCCGGAGACTGACGTTGTCGCCATTGCCCGCGTAACGATTTCGGACAAAAACGTTCGCCAGGTATTTGAACGACTGGTCGAAAGTGGTCGCACCGATGTCACTCCAAAATTCCTTCGTCACGATATCCACGGTCTGAGGGATATCGATAATCGCCGTGTTCGTCCGTGTCGCCGTGGACGCGGAGGATGCTTTGTAACCGTTGGATTTTTCCGCACTTACTTCGAAGGGCCGCAGCACAATGGTCTCTTCCTTTTGTGACGGAACTGAATTTTGAGCAGACAGGCTGGCAGACAAAGCTGCCGCCGAAAACGCGGAGACCGCGACACGTAACAGGGTTGAGTTAGGCATAGGGTTTTGAGGGGAAAGTTCTACTGCAAGACCGACACGTGCGTCGGAGGCGACCAGAAAACGGGGCGTTCTCGTGGCGACATCCGTCAGCTTCTCCAGAAACAGCTAAATCCTTTTAGCTTCAAGCTAAAAGGATCGCGCACGGATCGATCAGCGGATTCACATTACGCCGAAGCCCGCATCACCACGGACGGTGGCACAAACGTCTCCACGGGTTTCACGCGACGCCGGTTCATCAGATCAAACAGCTGCGTGACGATTTGCTCGACGATGGTCTCGTTCGACGGACCGACGCACGTGAGCGGCGGGTCGAAAAAATCCGCGTGCTCGTGGTCCCCGACCCCGACGACCGCGATGTCTTTGGGAATCTTGCGGCCCGCATCCTTGATCGCCTGATAGGCCCCGAGCGCGAGACCGTCGGTCACCGCGTAGAGTCCATCGCAACCTCGACCCGCGCCGAGATGCGCGCGTAACGCTTCGGCTCCATTCGTCGGCGTAAAGCCCGCCGCCACCACGCGCGCCGGATCCGTGCCGGTCTTGGCGCGCACCGTCGTGCAAAAAGCTTCGGCGCGCTCCGCCGTGCTTTGCGTGAGCAGCGCGGGCGTCAGCACGACCGGCCGCCGGCACCCGCGACCGAGAAGGATTTCCGCCGCGCGGCGACCGATCTCGCCCGGCGTGTCGAGCACGCAGCAATAGTTTGGTAACCGCCGCCCGAGCACGACCACCGCATAGGGCAACGTCGTAGCAGCGAGAAACGCGTCGTCATCCGGCAGCGTGTTGGTGATGACCACGCCGTTGAAACGGCTCGCGTTGAGCAGCCCGGCCATCTCGCGCAGGCGTCCCGCATGAAACATCGCGATCGACACGGAAAAATTCCGCCCCGGTCCCGTGCGGGCATCTGCCATCCGCTGCACCTGCCGCAGCACCCGGCTCACGAGAAACAGCGGCGCCTCGAAGGAAGTCAGAATTCCGAGTTCGATGTGATGGACCTCCGGGTCATGCGCCCGCAGGCGGCGCGCGGCGACATTCGGCACGTAACCGAGATCGCGCACGGCTTTCCGGATTCTCTCGACCGTGGCCGGCGCAAGGCGGCGCTCTTCATGGCGGTCGGCCAGCACCGTGGAAACCGCCGACGCCGAGACACTCACGTGCTTCGCGATCATGTGCACCGTCACCGGACGTTTGTCACTTCGAGCCATCGCGGCCATCTCGCACGAAGCCTGCACCCGCGGCAAGTGGACACTTCGAAAAATTTCGGGAAACTGCGGCGCGGTCGCGGTCGCGGCGGCGATCGCGAAAACGATCTAGGAAACGCGGCTCAGAGCGCGTTCGCGCGCAGGAGGCGGTCGAGTTCGCTGAGGCCTTCGTGCGAGCCGATTTCGTAGAAGCGCTGTTTTATTTCGTAGCCGGCGAGTTGGCGGCGGGCGACGAGCGACTGTTGCACCGCGGCGAGATCGACGACGGCATCGCGGGCGAAACCGTCGAAGGCGGCCACGCGAAATACGCCGAGGCCGTAGTCGATGTGATGCATCGCGGGCGTCTGGTTCTTCTTATCGTAGATTTTGATCTCGCCGGCCTCGAACTGGACGTTGCTGGCATCGTAGCGCTCGTGGTTTTCGAAGACCGTCATCAACCCGAGCTGGCCGGAGCGCAGGAAGAAATCGCCGACGGCGGAATAATCGACCGGCAGATAGCTATCGCCGTAGAGGACGTAGAAGGCGTCACCGAGTTTGGGCAGCGCGGCGATCAGTGCGCCACCGGTGCCGAGAAGTTTGGGGCCGTCGAACGCGTAGTCGATCTGCACGCCCCATTTGGCGCCGTCGCCGTAGTGGTCGACGATCATCTCGCCGAGATAGCCGACGCAGAGCACGATCCGCGTGAGACCGTTTTTTTTCAGCAGACGCAGCTGGTGGGAGAAGAACGGCTCGCCGGCGACCTCGACCAGGAGCTTCGGGATTTTTTCCGTGATCGGCCGCAGGCGCGTGGCCATGCCACCGGCTAGAATTGCTACTGGAAGAGCGGAGGATGATTCGTTTTTAGCCACAGAGGTCACGGAGGTGAGCACGGAGAGCACAGAGACGGAAACGTTTTTGTCTTACTCGGTGACCTCAATATTCTTTCCGTGAACTCCGTGCCCAAGATCGAAAATTCAGTTCTGAGCGACGACTTTGCTGCCTTCGAAGTCGAAGCGGAAGCGGACTTCCTGCAGGCCTTTTTCGCGCATGGCATGGCGGAGCTTTTTCTTGTCGCCGGCGTAGAACATCAGAAACCCGCCGCCGCCGGCGCCGATGAGTTTGCCGCCCAGCGCGCCGTGCGTCATGGCGTGATCATACCAGTCGTTGATGACGGCGTTGCTCATGCCGGAGCTGCGGGCCTTTTTGCGCTGCCAGTGGACATCCATCAGGCGGGCGAACTCCTCGAGGTTGCCGCCCTCCAGCGCGGCGAGCGACTGGACGCCGAGTTCCTTGGTGAAGTGGAGATTGTCGAGCATCGCCTGGTCGTGGTTCTTCGACTTGTCGTTTTGGTCCTTGAGAATGGCGGACGCGCTGCGCGAGTAGCCGGTGAAAAAGAGCAGGAGGTTGTCCTCGAGATTGAAGAGCGTCTCCTCGGAGATCGCGCACGGGCGGTATTCGACGCGCCCGTCTTTGTGAAACGTGAAGGCGGTGATGCCACCGACCGCGGCGATGTATTGGTCCTGCTTGCCGATGGGTTCGCCGAGTTTGTTGAGCTCGATGTCGCAGGCCTGCTCGGCGAGCTCGGCGGGCGAGACGAGGGTGCGTTTGGAGGCGTGGAGTGCCTTGAGGAGAGCGGTGGTGAAGCTGCCCGAGGAGCCGAGGCCGGTGCCCCCGGGGATGTCGGCCATTGAGGTGAGTTCGAGGTGCGGGTCGGTGATGCCGGTGAGCTTGAGGGCCTCGCGGATGATCGGGTGCTCGATTTGATCGACCGTGGCGACGCGTTCGAGCTTGGAATACTTGATGATGATCTCGGGCTGAAACGTCCGGTGCTGCGTGATGTAGACGTATTTGTCGATGGCCGCCGCGACGAGGAAACCGCCGAACTCGCGGTAATACGAGGGCAGGTCGGTGCCGCCGCCGCCGAGGGAAACGCGAAGAGGAGAACGGGTGATGATCATGCGAAAGTGAAAGAGAAAGGGAGAGGGAAAGTGGACGGAGGCCCGAGGGAAAGGGAGAGGGAAAGTGAGCGACGCAGGAAGTGAAAAAGAGAGTGAGGCGGGTTTATTACTGCTCCGAGGGTTTGGTGCGCAGAGTGCGGATGGAGGCGGTGAGGATGGCGATGATTTCACCGCATAACGTCACGCGTGCGGTGACTACCGGTTCGGGCAGCCAGTGTTTGAAGCGTCCGTAGCGGCCAGCGGTCTCTTGCGCCGAGCCGCGGGCGATTAACAGAAACCGTGAGTAGTCGGCGCAGCTGCCGCGCCCGAAGCCTTCCTCGATATTCGATGCGACGGAATCGGCGCTCGCAAACTGCTGCGATACTAACCGCTGCAGTGCGGGTTCTCGCGCAAGCGAGCTCACGTCGGCCACGACAAGATCGAAAAGCTCCAACGCCTTTCGGTGGGCTCCGTAAGTCCGCAGCGATTCATCGTTTGGCATGGGGTAGGGTCACTTTCACTCTCTCTTTCACTTTCCCTTCGCGTAAATCTCCTCGACGATCTCCAGTGTGCGGATGCCTTCGCGAAGGCCGGGGGAAGGATCGCGGGCGAGCCGGATGTCGTCGATGAACGCGGCGTTTTCCAAGGCCCACGAACTATCGGCGGCGGGATACTCGAAGACCGTCGTCTCCGGCGGGCCCATCTGCGGGAGCATTTTGTAGAACGTCAGCTTCTCGATGCCGTAACTGCCGCCGAGGCCGTCGATGGCGATCTTCGCGTCGCGACCGTAGAGCTCGAGGGAGAAAAGATTTTTCCATTCGGTGCAGCTTGCATGGAGCCAGGCGGTCTGGCCGGCGGCGGTGCGCAGCGAGAGGAAGGCGTTGTCGTCGACCTTCATGTCCCAGAACGACGTGGTGGCGTGGCCCGCGACGGTCGGGAGATCGCCGAGGAACCAGCCGGCGAGGTCGATGAGATGCACGCCCTGGTCGATCAACTCGCCGCCGCCGGACAGGGCGGGGTCGGCGCGCCACTCGCGGTCGTAGCCGGTGCGTCCACCGTGGCCGTAGCGCGCGCGGAGAAACATCAGCGGGCCCAGGGCGCCGGCGTCGACGAGCGAGCGGGCCTGTTGGAGCGCGGGGTGAAAGCGGTGATTGTAGCCGAGGCGGACACGCGTGGCGGTTTTTTGCGCAGCGTCGCGAATGGTGCGGAGCTGGCCGGCGTTGAGGGCGCCGGGTTTTTCAACCAGCACGTGCTTGCCGGCCCGGACAGCGGCGAGCGTGATGGGAGCGAGCGAGGCGTTGAGCGTGGAGACGATGACAGCGTGGACGCGCGGGTCGGCGAGGACGACGGCGAAGTCGGTGACGGCGGTGCAACCGGGCGCGAGCCTGGCAAGATCGGCGGCGCGGGTGGCGTCGAGGTCGCAGGTGTAGAGCACCGACGGGTTGGGGCCGAGGGCAAGAACGCGTTTGCGGCCGATGAGGCCGCAGCCGATGACGGCGAAATTGAGTTGCTCGGGATTGGCGCGGTTCATTCCGTGTCGTGGATGTTCAAGGCCAAGCTAAGCGACCGGGAGACGCAAGTGAGGTTTGCGCGATTTTTAACCGTGGGCGCGACGGCGTATGCCGTCCAGGTGGCGACGATGAAGCTGTTTTTGCTGGGGGCGGGGACGAATGTGGCGTTCACTCTTTCGTTCATGTGCTCGACCTCGACGCATTACACGTTGAACCGGTTTTGGGCGCTGCCGAGCGCGCGGGTGGACACATGGCGGCAGCTGCGGGAGTATCTCGGGACGTCGGCGATCAGCTATGTGATCAATTTTTCGCTCTTCCGGCTGTGCCTCGATGGGCTGGGGCTGGGAGAAATCTGGGCGACGGCGATCGCGGTGCCGCCGTCGACGGTGGTCGTGTTTTTGCTGCTGAATTACCGGGTGTTTCGGGCGGGCAAGGGGAAGGGGTAGGGCGGGTTATCCTTAACCCGCCGCTGCAGCGCGTGCGGAGGTTCTGAGACGGCGCGTTAGGGCTAACGCGCCCTACCATTTTTTGCCGCGCTCCTCGGGGAGGATACGGCGGAGGGTGTAGATGTCGGAGGGCGCGAGGGAGTCTTTGTGCTGCCCGAGCGTGGGCCACGCGTCCCACGGCGCGCTGAGGAGCCGGCCGGAAATGCCGTCGGAGGCGGGCGAGAGCAACCACTCGACGCAATCGAGCGCCTTTTCGAGCGGAGCGTCACCGGAGGATTTTTGTTTTTGCGCGGCGGCGAATTCCGCTGCGCCGACGACGGCGGGGCCGAGGGCGAGGATCTCGTCGGTGAGGCGGGTGTTGATGGCGCCGGGAGCGAGGGCGTTGATATCGAGCGGGCGCGCGCGCTCTTCTTCGGCGATGGTTTCGACGAGGCGGACGACCCCGGTCTTGGCCACGCCGTAGGCGGAGAAATTGGCGCGGGGCTTGGTCGCGCCGCCGCCGGAAAAGCAGACGATCTTGGCGCGGCGCGGCGCGCGGGCGAGCAGCGGCGCGAAAGCGCGGAGGGCGAAGTAGGTGCCGTCGAGATTGGCGCGGACGGTCGCGCTCCACTTCGCGGGATCAGCGGCGAGGGCGCGGCCGACTTCGCCTTGCAGACCGGCGCAGGTGATGAGGCCGTCGACGTGCGGCCACGCGGCGGCGACTGCGGCGGCGGCCCGCTCGACGTGCGACCAATCGGCGACGTCGCAGCGCGTCGCGCGAAAAGCAGCAGCGGGTTGGGCGGCGAAGTCGGATTGGTCGGAGCGGGCGAGGCCCCACACCTGGTGGCCGTGGGCGAGCAGGCGGGTGGCGAGAGCGCGACCGATGCCGGTGCTGGAGCCGGTGAGGACGAGTTTCATGCGAATTTCAGATGGATTGCCGCGTCGCTTGGCTCCTCGCCCTGACAAGCAAGAGGAGGACGGAGCCAGGGAAGGGGATTTTGCGGCACGGGTAAAGCGCCTTGCGGCGGCAGCGGCTCAGATCGCGCGGCCGAGCGGATGGGCGCTGAGGCCGTATTTCTTGTCGGCGAGGCGCGCGAGCAGCGTCCACGGGAGCAGGCGTTGCCACGGGTTCGCGTCGCGCACGCGGAGTTTCTTGAGGATTTTGAAGCGCACGATGTCGTCCCAGCCGGGCATGATGCCGCGGGGAAACGGCTCGAAGCCGGATTGCCGCAGGGCGTCGCTCAGCGCGCGCGCGGTGAAATACGAGACGTGGATTTCGGGGCTCACGTAATACCACGAGGGAAAATCGCGTGGCGCGGTGTCGGCGTTGGCGGTCGTGAGAAACAGCAGGCCGCCGGGCTTGAGCAGGCGGCGCAGCTGGCGGAGGACGTCCAGCGGTGCGACACAGTGCTCGATCACCTCGATGGCGGTGACCACGTCGAACGTGCCCTCGTGGCGGACGAGTTCGGCCTCGTGAAGAATCGGGAGCCCGCTGGCGCGGGCCCGATCGGCCCACGCCCCGGTGTCGTAGCCGAAAATTTCGTAGCGCGCCTCGGTGCGGACCTGGCGCACCAGACCGCCGTTGCCACAGCCGTAGTCCAGCCACTTCGCCGGGGCGGCGCGCAGGTGCGCGACCGCGCGCGCTATCCCGCGCCACTCGTAGCGGCGGACCGTGCGCGTGGGGTGCTCGAACTCGTAAACGTAATCGACCCACGGATCGGAGCCCCGGCCCTCGTAATAGGCGTCGTCGTAAATCTGCGCGTAATCGGTCCACGGCTCAGCGACGAAACCGAAGCCGCACGCCCCGCAGCGGCGCAGGGCAAATTCGCGGCCCGTGCGGAAACCGCGCTTGACGCCCGCGGGCGCGGTGGCGGCGCGGCAGATCGGGCAGGTGGGCTCGGTCATGATGGGCTGGATGGCTTCGTTGTCCCGACGTTGGCGGGACTCTCGCAATGACAAACAGGGCGGGGCAAAGACTCTGCCCTACGGGCGCGATTCGTAAACCCAGCGGTTGGCCTCGAGCCAGCGGAGCGTTTTTACGATGCCCTGCTCGATGGTGAGTTCCGGTTTCCAGCCGGTCGCGGAAATTTTCTTGGTGTCGAGGAAGATGAAGGGATTGTCGCCGATCCAGCCGCGGTCGCCACCGGTGTAGCGCAGCTCGGGCTGCAGGCCAAGCGCGGCGCAGATGAAGCCGACGCTGTCGTTGACCCGCACGTATTCCGGCGTGCCGAGATTGTAGATTTGCGTGTGGTGCTTCGCCTCGCGCGCGGTGCCGCGGCGCGTGACGTGGAGCATGGCCTCGAGACAGTCCTGGATGTAGAGATAGCTTTTGCGCTGCTGGCCGTCGCCGAGGATCTTCAACCAAGTGGGATGGGCGAGGAGCTGCTGGTGGAAATCGAAGATGTGGCCGTGCGTGTAGCGCTCGCCGAGAATCGAGACGAAGCGGAAGATGTAGCACTCGAAACCGAAGCCCTCGCCGTAGGACGAGAGCAGGCCTTCGCCGGCGACCTTGCTCGCACCGTAGAGCGAAGTCTGCAGCGGAAACGGCGCATCTTCGGGCGTGGGGATCACCGCGGCCTCGCCGTAGGTCGAGCCCGTCGAGGAAAACGCGATGCGCTTCACGCCGTTCGCGCGCATCGCCTCAAGGACGTTGAAGGTGGCGATGGTATTTTGCTCGAGATCCTTGCGGGGATGTTCGGTGCCGAAGCGGACATCGGCGTTCGCCGCGAGATGGAAGACAAAGTCGCAGCCCCGCATCGCCGCGGTGAGTGCGGGGAGATCGAGGTTGTCGCCGCGCGCGAGGGTGAAGCGCGGATTTTGGCCGGCCCCCGCGAGGAAGCGTTCCTGTCCGGTGGAAAAATTATCCCAGCCGGTGACGGCCACGCCGTCGGCGAGCAGGCGATCGACGAGACTGGAGCCGATGAAACCGGCGGCGCCGGTGACGAAGATTTTTTGCATGGAAAATTTGCGGCCCCCACTCCGCCCGCGCCGGGGCGGGGTTGTCAACCCGCGATGCGGCCGCGGGTCAGGGCGCGGTGGATTTGTCGTCGGAGTGGCGACGGGTCTGCGCGGCCAACGTCTCCAGCGTGGGGAGGGGTCTTACGACCATGAGCATCTGGTAGGCAAACAGGCCGCGGGAGACTTTGATCAGCAGGCCTTGGATACGCATGGCCATTTTTTGCCAGAAGGGGCTCTGCACGACGAGCGGCGCCGGCGCGGGGATGCCGATTTCGCGCTCCACCACGAAGCCGGTTTCCTTCAGCAGCCGCCGCAGCGAGGAAAACGTGAAGAGCCGGGTGTGCGTGAGATCGAGGATGCCGCGCTTGTTGTAGTTGAACTGGCCGAGAAACAACATGAGGCGCGTGACGAAAAAGCCGATGTTGCCGGTCGAGATCACGATGCGGACCTGGAGGTTTTCCTGTGCGAGCCGGCGGAGCTTGTCGCAGAATTGTTCGGGCGAATTCAGATGCTCGATGATGTCGAGGAGGAACACGGTCTGCACATCGCGGAGATGCCGCGGGAAGGATGCGCCGTTCAGGTCGACGACGAAAAATTCGTCGAACGCGGAGGTGTCGGCCGGGGCAAACTGATCCACGCCGATCACGCGGCAGCCCTGGTCGTGGAGCGGCGCGCAGAGGTGGCCGGGGCCGCAGCCGATGTCCATCACCACCGAGCCGGCGGGCGCCTCCTGGAGCGCCTCCGAATGCGTGCTCAAGAAATCGAGCTTGGGGAGATAGTGCTTGTTGTCGGGGTTGAGCGACTCGACGTCGAAGTTGCGCCGATAAACGAGGCCGTAGTTCTGGAGCCGCGCGACGGTGGAGGCGTTGACGACATCCCAGGCGTAGCGGAGGCCGTCGACGCGACAGATTTCATCGCCGTAGTGCGTCGGAATCGGAATCTCCAGGATGCGGCTGTGGGCGCGGAGAAATTGAATGATGATCTCGGTGTCGAAGTGAAAGACGTTGGAGTTGAGCTCGAAGGGAATGCCGCGCAGCGCGGCGACGGTGCAGGCTTTGTAGCCGGTGTGAAACTCGCTGAGGCGGGAGCCGAGCACGCGGTTTTGATACGAGGTGAGGAGGCGGTTGCCGACGAACTTGTAGAGCGGCATGCCGCCCTTGAGCGCACCGCCGCGGCGGAGCATGCGCGAGCCGAGCACGACATCGGCCTCGCCGCGCGCGAGCGGCCCGAGCAGCTCGGGTAACAGCTCGGGGGCGTATTGGCCGTCGCCGTGAAGGAGGGCGACGACGTCGAATTTATTTTCGATCGCGTAGTGGTAACCGAGTTTCTGGTTGCCGCCGTAGCCTTGGTTGGCGGCGTTGGACAGCACCGTCAGGCGATGCGGGTAGTCGCCGGATTTCCGGAGCCCGTCCGAACTGGAAAAAGTCGCGTCGCTGGAACAGTCGTCGATGATCAGCACCTCGACCTCGTAGGCCTCGAGCGCGGGGATGCGGCGCAGGACATCGAGAATCGTCGACTCGGCGTAGTAGGCGACGATGAAGATGAGGGCGCGGGGCCGGCGGGCGGGACTCGTCATGGTTTGAGCCTAAAAAATTGGTCCACGCGTTTCCGCACTTGCTGGAAATTGGCCCTCGTCTCTTCGGGCACGCCCCAGATTCTCTCGCCCTGATAGTGGAAGGTGATCGCGCCAGTGACGAACAGAGAGCAGACGGTGAAAATTACGATCAAGGTGCGCGACCATCCGCGCCAGGGACCGCGCGCCATTTGCAGGGTCGGCAACCCGAACGCCGCGAGAAAAATCAGCCAGGGGCAAAAATCTGCGGTATACCGCTGCGAGACGGCCACGGCGGTGAGCAGCGCGGTCGCCATCGGGATGATCGCCAGATTGAGCGCGAGGACGGGTCGGCGCGTCGCGGAGCTGGCGCCCCACGCGCTGGCGCAGCCGAGCAGGGCGAGAAAGACGAGACATGGCATGGAGTAGGGCAGGGCCAGGGTCCCCTCGGCGAGGTCGATTTTTGACTCGGGATACACCTCGGGATCGCGGCCCCGCATCGTGAAATAGGGAAACGTCGGCGGCAGCACAAAACTCGGCCACCACGCATAGGTGCTGAAGTTGAAGCGAAAATTTCCCGCGTGAAAATTTTTGCCGTCAATTTTCGCGAGGCGTGCGGGATGATACTGCACGTGATATTTTAACGGCGCGCCATCGAAGGTTTTGAATTTGAGATAGCTCAGGCCGTTGAAACTCAGCACGCCCAGAATCGAAAGGGCGCCGATGGCCAGGGGTAAGCCCAACGGCGCGGTTTTTTTTGTCCCGGGTTGAGCCGTCCAGGTTTGCACCAAAATGAACAACGCCGCGCAGCCGAGCAGCGTGAGCGCAAACAATCCGACCGGCGGCCGGGAATGCACCGACAGCACGCCGGCGATCAGGCCGCCGAGCCACCATTTGGTCCCGGGCGCCGCGAGGTAGCGCAGCGTGCAATAGCCGCTGAGCAGAGCGAACATGGCGCCACACAGGGCGGCCTCGTGGTAAATGTAGGCACGACTGCTGAGAAAAAACAGCGTGCTGCCCAGGCCGATGGTAATGAGAAACAGCCCGGTGATCCAGTTCGCGGGCCGGCCGCCGGGTAATCCGGCCAGGGCCGCGGTCCGGAGCAGCGTGAGATAGGCCAGCGTCAAGCAGGCGATGAAGTAGCCGAGCATGAAGCTCCGGCTCAGACATCCGAATTCGATGCCGTAGATTGCAAACGGCAGCCGAAGGAGCGCGGGCGTGAGGCCGAAATAGCCGTAGAGCTTGCCCCCGACCGAAAATGCTTCGCCACTCAGCGCGACGCCCGGCACATCAAGCCGGCCCTGCAGCAAACTGGCCGCCTGATAATCGTAGAAATCGCCAAACGATTCGGGAAATCCAAATCGAAACGTGCCGTCGGTTACCATCCAGGCAAACGCGGCGGCGCAGCCGGCCGTCGTCAGCGCAAACCAACGGTGAACCCACGCCGCGCGCCACGCGGTGGCGAGATATCCCGCGACATCGGCCCGGCGCAGGCGGCCGAGTTGCCACGCGGCCCAGCCCGCGGCTCCGCTCGCCAGCAGCACGCCCAGCACCTGCCAGGGGCCGAAATAAATCCAACTGACGATTTGGTCGCTGACCGAATAATTATGCTGCGCCTTGCCGTGGAGCGGGCGGCCGTCCAGTCGCGCGATTTCACCGGAGAAATTCGGCCCGCAGGAGGAACCGCCGATGGGATTCTCCCCGAAAAAAACGAGCGATCCTTTGCGCGGTTCGTAGGCTCCTCCGGGCGCATCCACCAGCGCGGCCCCGTTGAAGATCACGCGGAGCCGTTCGGCGCGACGGACGGCGGGGCCGCGGGCCGGGCCGAGCGACGGTAGCTCGACGTGCAACGGATAGCGGACGCCGGCGGCAATCTTGACCGGGGCCGAAACGGGTCCGCCCGCGCCCCAAAGATCGTAGCCGAAAGCCGCCGTGCCGTCGCCGAGAAATTTGACGAAGACGAACTCGCCGGCGCCGGTCTCCCCCGTCGTGATGAGCGGCTCGTTGCGGCCCGCGCGCATGTCACCAAAGACGACGGTCAGATCCATGACGTTTGGCCACGGCGGATGAAAAGTGCGAAGGCACAACCACGAGAGCACGACGCACGTAATGACCGCCACACTGCCGCCGGGGAGCCAGCGGAGGCGGGAGAAGCGTGAACCCGGTGCGAGGTGGCTCATGGTCTTACTTGGGGGTGGAACCAAAAAATGCGTCCACGCGTTGTTGGAGGTGCTGGTAATTCTGCTGCACCTCGGTGGGGACGCCCCAGACCATCTGGCCCTGAAAGTGCAACGAAAGCGCCAGGGTCATCGCCACGGAAAGGACGGTGAGCAAACTTGCCGTCCCGAGAAAAATTGGACGCTGCCAGCCGGAGTTGGTGTCAAGCACCGCGAGGCCCATCACGGCCGACGCGACAAAAAACGGACAAAAATCCGCCGTGTAACGATGAGAGGTCACCACCGCGGTGAACAAGGCGGCCGCCATCGGCAGGACGCCGAGCCACAGCACCACGAGCGCGGGGCGCAGCTGGGCGGCGCACCAGCCCGCCCAGGCGCCGCCGGCCAGCGCGAGCACAAACAAGCCGGGCATGGCGTAGGGGAAACCGAGGGTGGCCTCCAACAAATCCATTTTCGCCTCCGGGTAGTCGGCGCGGTTGTTTTTGGCGCTGAAATAATAATACGGAAAACGGGGTTCGAGGCGGAAGGTCGGCCGGAAAACGTAGGTGTCGAGATTGTGCCGGAGATTGGCGAGGTGAAAATTCCTGCCCTCAAATCTGGCCAGTCGCTCCGGCGAGTATTGGACGCTGTAGCGAAGCGGTGAGCCATCAAAGGTGCCGAACTTGAGATAGCTGAGGCCGCTGAAAGTAGCCAGCCCCACCACGCTCAGCACGCCGATGGCCAAATGCCGGGCGACGGCGGAGGCGGGCTGTTCGCCCGGCGGGGCGGCGAGATTTTTATTTCGGCGGCGCCGGAGGTGGGTGAGCGCCACCCCACCGAGGACGCAAAGCGCAAACAGCCCCGAAGTGGGGCGCGCATGCATGGAGAATATTCCGCAGACCAACGCCCCGAGCCACCAGCGCTCGCCGGGCGCGGCCAGATAGCGCAGCGAGCCGTAGATGCTCCAGAGTGCGAACGCGGCGCCGCAAAGAATCGCCTCGTGGTAAATGTAAGCCCGGCTGCCGAGAAAAAACAAGGAGCTGCCGAGCCCGGTGCTGACGATCAAGATCACGGTGGCCCAGCCCGAAGGGGTGGCGTCGCGTCCGCGCCAGATCCGCGTGGCGTGGCCGAGCAGCCGGTAGGCCGCCAGGAGACACGCGACATAGTAGACCAGCAGGTAGCTCCGGCTGAGCTGGCCGAAGGCCAGATCGAGAATCACGAAGGGCAGCCGCAGCAGCGCCGGCGTCACTCCGAAATAGCCATAGTGTTTGCCGTCGACCACGAAGGCCTCGCCGCTAATGCCCGCGGCGGGCACATCGAGCCGGCCGTGCAGGAGACTCGCGGCCTGGTAGTCGTAGAAAATTCCAAACACCTCGGGAAATTGAAACCGGAAGGATCCGTCGGTGACGAGTCCGGCGAACAGGGTGGCGCACAGCGCGCCGGTCAAAATAAACGGGCGGTGCCGCGATAATTTTTGAGCCCACCCGGCCAGTCCGGCTGGCGAGCGGTGGCGCCACCACGCCAGCAGCCAGCAGAGGGCGCGGGCCACACCGAGACTGAGGAGCACGAGGGCGCCCGCCTGCCCGGGACTCTTGGTCAGCCAGCCGACGAGCCGCTCCGGCCGGGAAGCATAGGAGTCGGGGCCACCGGCCAGGCGCCGTCCGTCCGTCCGCAGGAGTTCACCGCGAAACGGGATGTTGGGGGTGTCGCCGCCGACGGGATTGGACGCGAAAAACAGCCGCGAGGGCGCGCGCGCGTGAAACGAAACCTCGGCGGCGAGAATCTCGCGGCCGTCGAAGTGGATGCGCAGCGGGGCTTTTTCTCGCGGGGAGAAGCCGATGATCTCGGTGAGCGCCGGCATCTCCAGCCGGAGGAGGTGCCACGAATCGGCCTCAAACTTCACGGCCGACGAGCTCGGCCCGCCGACGCCCCACGAGTCGTAGCCGAAGACCGCGGTGGTGGCGTCCCGATAGGTGACGGTGAAGAAATCACCCGCCGCCAGCACGCCCGTGGAGATCAGCGGCTCGGTGCGGCCGGCCACGCCGGCCGGAAATTTGATCCACAGCTCCAGCACGCGGGGCAGCGGCGGGGAATAATCCCACGAGCCGATCCCGGCCAGCACCAGGCACGTCGCGAGCCCGAGCGCCCACCCTAGCTTTGGCGAGCCAGCCGTCACTTTAACGGCGACCCGGGTGGACCAGCCCCTCGGCGCGATCCACGATGAACTTCGGGCGAGCGCGGACTTCCTCGTAGATGCGGCCAATGTATTCGCCGAGGATGCCGACACTGATCAATTGGATGCCGCCGAGAAACGAAACGAGGATCACGAGCGTGGGATCGCCCCAGACGATGGGCCAGCCCATCAGCTTGTAGAAAAGATAAACCGCCATCAGCAAAAACGAAAAACCCGCGATGACGAAACCGAGCCAGGTGCTCAACGTGAGCGCGTAAGAGGAAAAACAAAAGATGCCGTTTAAGCCGATCCGCAGCGAGCCGAAGAACCGGTTGTAGTTCGTCTCACCGGCGAAACGGGCGGGGCGATCGAAGGGAATGATCGCCTGCCGAAACCCGACCACCGCGACCATGCCGCGCAGGAAGCCGTGGCTCTCCTTGAGCCGCACGACTTCGTTGACGACCCGGCGCGCCATCAGGCGAAAATCGCCGGTGTTGGGTGGGATGCGGACATCGGCAATTTTGTTGATGACCTTGTAGCCGGTCGCGGCGACAAGCTTTTTGATCCACGGTTCTCCCGTGCGGGCGCGGCGCTGCGGGAGCACGACGTCAAAGCCCTCGCGCCACTTCGCGACCATCTCCCGCAGGAGTTCGGGCGGATCCTGGAGGTCGACATCCATCACGATGACGGCGTCGCCGGCGGAATATTCGAGACCGGCGAGCGTGGCCATCGGCTGGCCGAAGCGGCGGGAAAATTTCAGGAGTTTGATGCGCGGATCGAGCGCGCGGTGCTCCAGAATCACGTCCTCCGTGCGGTCGGGCGAAGGGTCGAGCGAGAAAATGACCTCATAGTCCTCCGTGAGGCCCGCCAGGATCGGGCGCAGCCGCCCGAGAAACTGGGGGACGTTTTTCTCTTCCTTAAATACGGGAACGACGATGCTGAGGAGCATGGGTGTGAAAGTCAGATGGATGGCGAGGCCGCCGGCCCGGAGCAACGCCGAAGGGTCGCGGCCCTCCTCGCAATGACAAACCATTTCACCAGCGGATGCCCAGGGCCATGAGCCGGGCCGCCAGCGCGCCGCCGACGCGCGTTTGGTGCGCGTAGCGCTCGATTTTTTGGTGGTCGATGTTGATCGCGCCACCGTGCAGCGCGGCGCGGATGCGCGTCATCTCCTCGTGGCCGAGCGTGTGGATCTGCTGGCTCGTTTTTTGCGCCGCATGGACGCGGAACGCGCCGAGAAAATACGGCAACCGCACGAGGCGCAGCCCGGCCTGCTGGAAGCGCACGATCAAATCCCAGTCGAGGGCGAACTGGAAACTCGGATCAAGCCCGCCGACGCGATCCCAGGCCCGCTTGCGCCAGAACAGCGTCTCCTGCGGCACGTAGTCGATCCACTCCAGCGCGGCGTTCTCGTGCGGCGGCATGACCCAGCGGCCGATGTCGCGGTCGGAGTCGTCGATGATGATGCGGTGGCCGTAAACGACATCGACGTCGGGATGGCGCACAAAATATTGCGCGACGCAGTGGAGCGTGCGGGTGCCGAGCAGGTCGTCGGAATTGAGCCACGCCATCAGATCATCGGGACCCAGCGCGCCGCTCAGTCGGGCGAATCCCTGGCGGATCGCATCGGCCTGGCCGCGGTCGCGCGCCGATTCCCAGTGATAGAGCCGGTCGGCCGCGGCGCGGATGATTTTCTCGCTTCCGTCGGTCGAGCCACCGTCCTGCACGACGTAGCGCAGGTGCGGATAATTCTGCCCAAACACGCTCGTCATCGTGCTGCCGAGAAACGCGGCCTGGTTGTAGGATGGTGTGACAATTCCGATGCGCGGCAATTGATCCGCCGGCAGGGTGGCCCGGGGCACGCGGTGGTCCCAGCGCAACGGCCGCGGCGGGTAGTGCTGGAGGATGCCGATCTGCATCCAATAGCCGTCGAGAATTTTCCGCTCGAGCCAGCGACGAAACGGCGTCGCCACCCGGGCGTGCCACCAGCCGGCGGCCGCGAGGCCGAGCCGGCGGAGGTGCGCGGTGGGCTCGGTGGACTCGGCGGCGAGCCGGCGGATGAGGGCTTCGCGTTCGGCGCAAACGCGGTGGAGAATCTGCAGCATCCGTTCCTTTTCCTGCAGCTGCCCGAGGTAGTGCCGCGCCTGTTCGAGTGGCGCGAGGGTGTTGGGATGCGCCTGCAGCGCCGCGTCGCGCTGGATGATCGTCGCGCGCAGCGCGGCAATCTCGGCGTCGCGCGCGGCGAGGGCGGCGGCCGGCGCGTTCAACTCAGCGCGCTGCGAGCGGACCTGGCCGTCGAGAATAAAGATGACGCGCTCGCGTTCGTCGCACACCGCCTTGAGCGCGATGATCTCGGCTTCCTTCTGCGCGATGGCGGCTTCCTTTTCCCGCAGCGAGCGTTCGTTGAGGGCGAGGGCCGATTCCTTATCGAGAATCGCTTCGTCTTTTTCGCGATCGAGCGCGGTGAGTTCCTCGAGCTTGTGCTGGCGGGCGAGGTGCTCGGTGCGCAGCGCGCGGTAACGCGCCGCCGCGGCGCCCATCAACTCACGCGTGGCGGCGGGCAGGGGCTCGACGCGGCGGATGGCGGAGAAATCTTTCCCGTGATTCGTGCAGGCGAAATCGAGCGCGGCCGTGACGTCAGCGACGGTGAGGCCGCCGATGCACGGGGCGTCGCCAAACGCGCAATCCCAGCCGCAGCCGAAGCACGGCAGCGGTTGCACCAGGGCCACGGCGCGACGCGCGGCCGGCGTGAAGCGCGGCCAAGTGCCACCGCCGAACACGGCGACGAGCGGCACATCGAGTGCGGCGGCGAGGTGCATCGCGCCGGTGTCGTTGCCCAGATAAAGTTTGGCGCCCGCGATGAGCGAGGCGAGCGCTGGCAGCGAACCTTCGCCGCCGAGCCAGAGCGCGGGCGTGGCGGAGCCGGCGTGGGCGCGCACCTCCTCGAGGTGCTGGCGCTCGCTCTCGTGCCCGACGAGGAGCGTGCGCAGGCCGTGGCGGTCGTGGAGAAATTTCACCGCCGCGCCAAAACGATCGGCGGGCCACGTCTTGAGCTTCACGTTGGCGAAACCGGCGGCGGCACAGGCCGCGTAGCCGCCCCGAGCGAGCCCGAGCGATCGCAGGAGGTCATCGGCGGATTTTTTTGCCGCGGCGTCGAGGACGAGGGAAGGCGCGGTGCGCTCGACTGATCGACCGAGCAGGGTGTCGGCGAGCGCGAAGTTGCGCCGCCAGTCCGGCTCGTCGGGTGCGGTGGGGATGGTCTCGGTAAACGCGGCGGCGGCGCTGAGGCCGAGCATGACGCGCAGTTGGGTGGAGAAAATTTCGTCGCTCTCGGTGGTGCCGAGGGCCAGGCGGCGGGCGGCGGGCCCGTTCGAAGAGGTCGGGGTCGGCGGAGCAGCGGCGAGCGCGATTTCGAGCCAGTTGCGGCGCGAGCTGACGGCGGCAATGACGTCGGGCGCGAGCTCGGCGACGGCGGCGCGCAGCCGGGCGAGTTCGGTGGGATCCGCGTCGGGGCCTTGAGAAAACGGATCGAGCGTCGTTGCAATCCACTCGATGCCGGGACGATTAGGCGAACCCGGTTCGACGAGGCTCACCGCCAGCCGGGATGGCGCGAGGAGTGGCGCGAGGTCGAGGTAAGCGCGGCGAATGAGGACGGCGATGCGGGTCTGCGGCCAGGCGGCGCGGAGCGCGTTCAGCGTGGGCGCGAGGAGCACCAGATCACCCAGGGTGTCGGGCTTCAACAGGAGCACCGTGCGGGGCGCGGGCGGCGGACTCGCCGCGGGCGCGGGGCGGGAACTGGCGGCCGGGGTGGTCATGCGGCAGTCGCGGGCCGTCCGCGCCAACGGTTGGACGAGGGCGTCAGGCCGCGCGGCCACCCGCCGGGCGGAGCGGGCTCCGGCGGGTAGTCATCTATTAATTGACAACCTTGGTTTACTCCAGCTGGGGAAAAACTTTCATTGTCAATTAATAGTTGACTACCGGTTGGAAGGAGCGGGGTCATGCAGAGGGTGGGCCGGAGCGGAGCGATGGGTGGGCGGACGGCGGGGTCACGGTGGCGCGGGGGTGAACCGAACCTGGAGGAGGCGGCCGGCCCGGCGGCGCGTGTCGGGCGCTGGGAGTGGGAAATCGCTGTCGGTTTTGAGGCGCAGGGTGAGGGGCGTGGTGGACGCGGGCACGCGCAGGCGGACGGTGACGTATTGGCCCGGCACGAGGGCTTGGTCGAGGCGAGCGGCGTCGCCGAGTTGCGCGTGCAGGGTGGTGGCTTTGGCGCCGCCCCAGTTGGGATATTCGAGGCGGAGGGTAAGCTCGCGTGGCAGGCTGGCGGGCGGCAGCACGAGGGCGGCGGAGCGCATCATCCAGCCGTCTTCATCAACCCCAGGGGAGCCGAGCCGTGGGCTGCCGGACCGGGTGAAGTCCCACTGGTCTTCGGCGGGGCGCGCAGCGTCGGCGGGCGGCTCGGGCGCGAGCTCGACTTGCAAGAGGCGGCAGGCGCGGCGGCGGGGGTCGGGCGCCGGCAGGGGGAAATCGCCGTCGGTTTCGAGCCGGAGGTTGACGGGAGCAGTGGAGGGCGGCACGCGCAGGCGGAGCGTGAGGTATTGGCCCGGGGCGAGGGGTTGGTCGGTGGGCGCGGCGGCGTCGAGTTGAGTGTGGAGGACGGTGGCATGCGCGCCGCCCCAGTTGGGATATTCCAGCCGCAGGGTGAGTTCACGCGGCGTGCGGGCGGCGGGCAGCACGAGGGCGGCGGTGCGTGCCATCCAGCCGTCCTGATCGACGCCGGGCGAGGCGAGGCGCGTGGCGCCGGTTTGAGTGTAGTCCCAATGCCCGTGCTCGGGCACGGGAACGAGGCCGAGAAGTTGAAGCTTGGCGCCGGCGGGGCGCCGGTCGCGGCCGGGCAGCGGGGCGGAGACGTTGAAGCGCAGTTCGACGGTCGTCGTCGCGGCGGGATTTGCCACCGGTAGCAGCCAGTCGAAGTCACCAGTGGCCGCGGAGAGATCGAACGATTGGCCGCCGTTAATCGTGACGTGAATCTGGCCGGTGCCGAGGGGCGTGCCGGGGATCAGCGGCACGACTCCTTGAAGCCGGACGAGTTCGCCCGGTTGCGCACCGTCGAGGACGAACCTGGCCGCGGGCGAGAGCCAGCCGTCCTCGTAGGCGCCGATGAACTCGAGGGTGGACGCGTCCGCCAGGTCGGTGGGAAATTTCGAAATCGAGCGCGGGCGGCGCAATTGGGAGAATTCCTGTTCGGTCAGGGCGGAGATGTCGCGCGCCCAGCCGATGAGGCGCCGGTAATCGAGCGGCACATCGCGGTTGTAGAGATTTTTCAGGCCCGAGCGGTAGTCGAGGACGACGCGCGGAGAGTCGACGAAATCGATCGCGACGTAGGCGGCGCCTTCAAACATCCGGGGCACGAGGGGACCAACGAAGAGGTTAAAGGCGCCGTGGCCGATGAGGCCGAGCGAGCGATCCTCGGCGGCGTGAACGAGCGCCGCCGGTTTCCACGCGGTGTAGCCGGCGACCATCGAGCGGGTGGCGGCGAGGCGCAGATAGATTTTTTCCGACGGGTGTTCGACCCGGAGGAGCATGAAGCGGCCGAGCCCGTTGAAGTCGTGGCCGGGCGAGTAGATGTCGGACTCCTGTTGGAAAAAGGAGATGCGGGTGCGGTTGCCGAGGTAGTAGTGGTTGCCCATCCCGGAATGGACGAAGACGAGCTGATTGCGCACGGCGGCGGCGGGTTCGACGCGGAAAACCTGGCGCACGGGCGCATCGGGATCATGCCCGAACTTGTTGAAAAGGGACAGGCGCCGATCCAGAAAAACGAAGTAGTCGGTGGGGTGGTCGACGCGCGGCTGGGAAAACTCGGTCTTCCACAGCATCCCGAGCGTGACGTGATCGCGGTTGCGCTGGTCGATCAAGGGCTGGGCCTGCGCCATGTCCGCGTAATGCGGATGCAGCTGGATGGACCGGGAGGGGTGGACGTAGTCGGTGCGGGTGGAGGGATAAAAATAATCGCGCGACACGAGCGCAAGCGGCCGGCCGCGCAATTCCGCGGCGGCGAATTTCGCGGCGACGACGTTTTCCACGGCGCCGGTAAGCTGGGCCGTCGGCGGGGCCGGGATGGGAATGCTGAGGCCGAGTTTCGAGGCGAACCGGAGCTCGGTGAGGCCACCGGAGCCGACGCCGCGCGAGGCCAGGGTGTAGATGAGCGCCGTCGGGGCGGCGGCGAGGGCGAACAGCAACACCGCGCCGGGCGCGCTCCAGCGCGGGCGCGGCAGCCACAGCACCCAGGCGGCGAGGCCGGCGGCGAGCACCGGCTGCATGAACATCGCGAGCTTGTAGAGGCCGAAGTCGTTGCCCGCGAAAAAGAGCCGGACGGCGAGCACAAATTCCACGAGCAGGAGAATCGCCGCCGGCGCCAGCCGCAGCGCGTCGCGCGCCGCGCGCGCGAGCACGGCGAGCATCAGGAGCATGCCGGTGGCGATGGAGAGCGAGACGATGGGTTCGGCAAAATCCCGCGCGATGGGCATCCAGCCAAAGATGTTGGCGAAGCCGGTTGGCAGCATGAAATAGGGGAACAGCGAGAGCAGGAGATTGGAGACCTGCATCGCCGACGTGAACTGCATGACAAACACGCTGACGTAAGAGATGAGGTTGAACCGCAGCAGCAGCACGATGCCGGCGAGAGTGTAGGCGGTCAGCGCGACGTGCCCAACGGGGAGCGCGCGATTCCGCAGCATCCACCCGACCACGAACCCGCCATACGCCAGGGCGGCGAACGGGGTCGCCTCGGGATAATAAATGCACAGCGCGGAGCAGGCGAGAGACGTGAGGACGGCGTAACGGATGAGCGTCTTTCGCCGGTCAGTGACCCAGGAACGCGTCAGCAGGGCCACCGTGACCAGCAGCAGGGCCATGCCGCCGACCTGGGCGATGAGCTGGTAAAGCGTGCCGAGCATGAAGAGCGGGCTCACGGCGAGCAGGCCCATCGTCACCAGGGCGTGCCGGCGCCAGCGCCCGGCATGGAGCACGAGGGCGCCGGCGCTGAAGACCTGCGTGAGGGCCAGCGCCAGAATGGCCGGCATGAAGGTTTGCGTGGCCTTCAGGCCGGTGATGCTCGCCGTCCACGCGACGATGTGCTCCGCCCCGAAGCGCATCATGTCCGACACATGCATGAAGTAATAATAGCTCGAGTAGTCGCGACCCGCGAGTTCGGGCATCGTCGGCAAATCGAAGAAACCGCGGCTGGCGAAGCGCTCGGCGGCGAGGCAGTAGTTCGCCATGTCGTCGTTGCCGTAGCTGATCCAGTTGAACCCGGATTCGAGGGCCGGCCAGCCGGTCCAGACCAGTGAACAGAGCGCGGTCAGAAAAAACGGGGTGAGCGCGCGCCACGGCGTGCGGGGCCGCCACCGGAGCAACCCGCCGGTGGCGGCGACGGCGAGGACGAGGGTCAGCGGTCCGGCGAACCGGGCGATGGGCCAACCAGCTTGGTTGCACGCCATCAGTGCCAGCAACAACGTGGCCAGCCCGAGGCCGGGGGCGAGCAGCCACGAACGCAGCACCCCGAGGCGCGGGTGCCCGAGGACCAGGACGGCGCGTCCCACCAAGGTCCAGAAGGCGAAAACGGAAAGTGAGAACGCGAGCGCGAGCATGAAGGGGTTTGACGCTCGCACGATTTCGGCGCGCGCGACGAGATTGTTTTTTACCGAATCCGGCGCGGCCCCGATTTCCGCGGGCGGTGGAGAAACGTCCGCCCGGTTGCAGCGACCCGGCAACGGCGCGGTGCCCGGCTCAACTCGCGGCGCGGACGAAGGCCGCGCACGCGGCTTCGGCGCGCTCCGCCGGAAGTGCGCCGGGGGTGGCCGGCGCGGCCGAGGCGAGCGCGCGGTCCACCGCGGCCTCGTCGGCGTCGGGCGCGAGGAGCGCGCAGTCAAGTTCGCGCGCGGCGGCGCGGAGTTTTTCGTTGGTGGCGATCACGATCACTTTCGAGCGGGACCACGCGCCGGCGAGCGCGGCGTGGTAGCGGGAGGTGACGAGCCATTCGCCGCTGGGCCAGTGGGCGAGGACGCGGTCGAGCGGGGCGCCGGGCAACTCGGGCGAGCGCAGCGGCCAAGAGGTTTTCTCCGCCGCCGGGAGCGCGGCGTGGAGCGCGCGCTCGGCGCCGGGTAGGTCGCGCGACTCCTGGGCGAGCCAGAGGCGTTCGGTGGCGCGATGCGCGCGCGCGCGGTGGAGGAAGGCAGTCTGGCCAGGCCAGGTGCCATAGTCGAAGTTGGCGACGAGCGTGAGCCGGCCGGCCGCGGCCGGGGGCGGCGGTGTGTCGCGGAAAAAGAGATGCGCGAGATCGGCGGCGGGCTCCACCATGGGTGGTGGCGCCGGGAGCGCGGCGAGCCACTCGGCTGAGGCGGCATCGCGGGTCCAGATCCCGGCGGCCTGCGCGCAGAGGCGGCGGATGTCGGGGACGTTGAGCTCGGCGGCGGACTGCACGCCCACGCCGAGGAAGAACATGGGTTTGCCGGCGCGGGCGCACGCGGCGGCATCGGCGACGAGGTGATCGACGAACCAACGCGACAGGGCGCTTTGGAACGGCGAGCCGCCGAGGCCGAGCCAGACATCGCAGGCGGCGATGCATTGTTCCCGGATGGGCAGTTCAGCGGGCCGCCACTCGACGGCGGGGAAGCGGCGGCGGAGCGGTTCGAGCGCGAACGGCACGCAGCACGTCAGGCTGGCGCGCGGGGCGAGCGGGCGCAGGGCGGCGAGGAAGCCGGCGAGCATGAAGTCATCGCCGAGATTGCCCGCGCCATAAAAGTGATGGCCGAGGTGGATGCGCACGCCCAGCCGTTTGCCGCGGGTAAAACTAGAATGCGAGCACGACTTTCACATGGCCGCGGCTGCGCTCCGTGGCCGGGGTCGGCAAACGGGTGATTTGCCAGCCGTAGTCAAAGCTCACGTTCAGATTTGGCCCAAAGTTCGAGCGGAGTCCCACGCCGGTGCTGGCGAGCGGCCGAAAGGCGACATCGGAGGGAAAGCGATGTTTGTAGTCCACCGAGGCGGCGTCGTAGAAAAAGAGGAAACGCGTCTCCAGCGGGGGCCGGTTTTTCGGCAGGAAGTGCAGGGTTTGCTTCCATAGCGGCGCCTTGAGGTCGTTGCTAAACACGAAGCCTTGGTCGCCGGCAAAAACGCGCTCGTCGAAACCGCGGACGGTGCTGGAGCCACCGATGCTCAGCTGTTCGCTACTAAGCAGGTTTTGCGTGGAGATTTGGACATAGCTGCGAGAATGAAACTCCCAGCCGCGATCAAGGGCCTGCAGGCGTTGGAGCGAGAGCAGGGCGTAGGCATACCGGGCGGTGCTCCCGAACCGCGCGTTTTGGAAAGCGTCGTCCCGGTTCCGGGAGTTGATCCGGCCGGGGCTGAAGGAGGCGTTGCCGCCCAAGACCCAGGCGCCATGGGCATCGCGCCACACGACGGAAAAACCGGTGGAAAACTGAAAGATGTCGGACTTGGTGTTCCGCTTGAAGATGCCGCCGCCATATTCCAAATCGTTGTTGGAATCCTTGAAATCGAAGGCCGCGAAAACCTCGGCCGGATTATTGCCACCCCGCAGCGGTGCCGTATAGCGCAGGTTGGCTCCGAGATTTTCGCCCTTTTGCTCGAACGCCCCGCCGAAGAAACTCGTCGCGACTTTTGAGTAGGAGGTGCTGAGCTGTAAATAGTGACGCCAAGGCAGCGGCACGCGGTAAGACAGACTATGCGCCTGGAGGCCGTGCGAATGCTCCGTGGTGAGGAATTGGTAGGAAATCTCGTGATCCAGGCCCCACAGGTTGGCGAATTGCAGGGACTCCGTCAGGTGATGTTCGCCGATGATCTCATTGCCGGTGTCATCGAACGAAGCGGTGAACCGGAGCGGAATGCGCTCCCTTACCCCAACAACCAGGGTGGCCTGGCCGGGCTGCTGGTCGGCGGTATTGAGCAGGACCTGAATGCGACGGAAGGGGTTGGTGTTGGCCCAATTCACCGCATCATCGAGGCGCGAAAGGCTGATTTCGTCACCCGGCTTGATGCCGAGTTTCTGCGCCAGGAGTTTATTGCTGAACCAGCGGTTACCCTTGATCTCGAGTTGATTATATCGGCTTAACACCACCGCAAAACGCAAAACCCCAGCCGCGATGTCCTGGGGCGATCGCGCCTCGGGAGCAAAGGGCATGAGGATGTTGAGAATGCGGTCGTGTTTGATGCCATATTGCTTGATCGCTCCGGCGACTTCGTTGACGAGTTCCAAACTGAATGGCTTGCCCATGAAGGGCGCGACCACCGCGGGAAAATCAGCCGCGCTGAGCACCGCGACGTCTTGAACCACGACCGGGGAGTCGCCGCCACTCGCGATCGGCAGCGCCGTTACTTTCGGTTCCTTGTCAGCAATCAGCAGTTTTTTTAGCAGCGGGACCTCCGCGGTGGCCGGAGACACCACGACGAAACGCAGTTCCCCCGCTTGGACGGACTCGGCCTGTTCCGGCGCCGCAATACTGACAATTCGGTCGTGCGCTTTCGCATAGGCAATAATCACCCCGGCGATTTCATTGACCAACTCGATGCTGAATGGCCGGCCCACGAACGGCGCAATCACGGCGGGAAAATCGGACGCGCTGAGCGCCGCAACATCTTGAACAACGACATGAGTGTTGCCGCCGCTGCCAATCGGCAGGGTCTTAATCTTCGCCTCGGAATCAGCGATCAGCAGTTTTTTCAGCATGATGGCATCGGCCGCGAAAGCCACGGAAGATGCCGCGCAGGTCAGCAACGCGAAAGAAAGCAGGGTGAATCGACGGAAAATCATTGGTTATGATGGGCCAGAGGGCGGAATCTGACCGAGTTCGGGTAGAGTTGTTCAATACGATATTTTTGTTCGGGAGCGGATGGCAAGACTGCCATAGGAATTTGTCGGGATGGGTTATGCCAATCGCCCGTGAGATTTGGACTGTGAGGTAGGGCGCGACCGCTGGGCGCGCCGAACGTCTCCCCTGCGCTCGAGCCACGGCGCGCCCAGCGGTCGCGCCCTACCTGTCAAATCACGCCCGAAAGTCTAAATCGTGAGGGACGCCAATATTAATGCACGGGTGATCGCGACCTGGAGGCCGAGCGTGTCGCCCTCTTCAACTCCAACGAATTGGTGAAGAGTTCAGTCTCAGCACCCGCGTTCGGGTAAAATTCCCCCACTTCTCGACTTATTAACTCACACATTAATTCCGTTAAACATTGTAGCATAGTTAGAAATGACTATTATGCATCGCTGGCCCGCCATCTGCTAAAGTCACCGACGCTAGTTTTTGTCCCAATCAAGCAATCAACCAATGCCGGCACCATCACTTGAAATTGTTTCCCGACCCGGACTTACCCCGGGAGCCGAACCAGTTTCTTTCGTTAAAATTGTGCTTGCCAAGCTTCAGCGCATTTCACTTTCTGCGTCTCTGTAATGGCGTAAAGTAGTATTCAGTCAACAACCCTAGTCTTATCCATGAACAACAAAACGAACCGCAACTTCTCTCTTAGAAAGTTGCTCCTCACTGCACTCATCGCGGGCCCTCTGGCGACGTTGCCCGCTCCGCTCTGGGCTCTGCCCAGCGTCTTGGCAGCCAATCTCACCACCACCTCCGGCGTCACTGCCGTGGCGGTAAGCACCACTGCCATCAACGTCACTGCGACGGCTGAGAAGCAAGTGCTGACGTGGGTCGATTTCGGTGGCGGCGCCAGCACGATTCTTGCGGCCGATACCATCAACTACTTCCTGCCCTCGGCCAGTTCATCGATCCTCAACGTAACCACGGGCGCGACGACGACGACCATCGCCGGCACGATCGCCTCGAACGGTAACGTCTACGTTTTGAACCCGAACGGCATCGTGCTCAGTGCGACCGCGGTGATCAACACCGGTGGCTTTTACGCCAGCACCATCAACGAGCCGCTCGCTGCTGCCGGTTTCGGCCTGAACGGCACCTTGAGCTATGTCGGACCCAGCACCAACGGTGTCACGGTTAACGGCGCGACCTTCCAATCGGTCGGCACGGGCAACAATGTCACTCTCTACGGTAAAAACGTCGATGTGAACTCCGCCACCGTCTATGGTAACCTCTCGGTCAATTCCCAAGGCGGCACGGCTGGCACGGGTGACGTGACCTTCGCTGGCGCTTCGCTTTCGAATCCCGGTGCGGTTACGATCAACAAG
>SIBG01000050.1 GCA_009695305.1 Opitutus sp.
CCCGAGGGTTTCACCTCCCTCGGCAACGGCTACACGCGCGACCTCGCCCTCTCCCGCCAGTTCGCCTATTTCTTCGGCCACAAGTGGGACATCAACCAGCGCTGGGGCATCGACTGGGGTTTCCGCGGCGAGAAATTTCGCGTCAAAGGCTTCAACCAATCCGGCTCCCAAAATCCCCGCGGCAATTGGGATCCCACCTACGGCGGCGCCGACGGCAATCCGTTCACGATGGCCGACAATCGCTTCACCGTCCCCAATCCCGCCGCCCAGTGGTTCTTCGACAAGGACGTCCGCAGTTTCTCGTGGTCCGCTGCATCCAATTTTGTCATCAACAACGAAAATTCCTTCTATGTCCGCTACGCCGACGGCGAGAAGGCCCCCGACTACGCCTTCTTTCGCAACTACAACTCCGTCTTCCGCCTCGCGAACCTCCGCCCGCTGCCGCAGACCGTCGAGCAGGTCGAGCTTGGCTACCGCTGGAAGAAAAACCGCGTCACCCTCACCGCCACGCCGTTCTGGAGCCGTCTTGGCAACATCAACAGCAACCCGCAGGCGACCGAGGCCGACGGCGTCACCCTCTACTACCCGGATCCGATCTACAACATGGTGACCACGTTTGGCCTCGAGCTCGAAGGCGAGGTCCGCCTCACCGAGCGCTTCCGCATCCGCTCCGTCTTCACCGCGCAGAAAGCGGAGAACACGATTTGGAAAGTCTTCGTCGCCGGCGCCAACGGCAGCGCCGACGACAGCTACCTCGATTTCTCCGGCCGCGACGCCGACAACAACCCGGACTTCATCCTCAACACCACGTTCGATTACCGCCTCCGCAACGGCTTCGTGAACCTCTCCTGGCGCCACATGGGCGAGCGCGCCGGCAACATCGCCAACGTGATCACCCTCCCGCGCTTCAACCAGTTCAACCTGAACGCCGGCTGGACCATCTCCCGCACCCGCTCCCTCGGCCTCTCGATCAACAATCTCACCGACAACGAGGGTGTCATGACGTGGCGCGGCTGGGGCGTGAACCCCGGCGACCGCCAGAGCTACACCTCGCTCCCCGCCACCGGTCGCGACACCATGCTCCAATACGTGCCCGTCCAACCGCGCGCCTACTTCCTCACCTTCACGCAGAAATTCTGACGGCAGCCACCCGAGGCGCCGCGCCATAGACGATAACTTAACGCAGTTTGTCTTTGCGGGGGAGGCTTGCCGACCGCGGCAATCCATCTCCCACTTTTCCGCCCGCTTCGTTGCAAACGATCCAAGCGCCAGCCCTTTGAACCGCGAATCACCGTTCATCCGAAACCAACTTCCGCGCATCGCCGATTAGGCGACGCCCGCACCCTCCCGCTACCGTGGGCCACTTCCGGAAAATTGGCGAAGATTGGGGTTTCCTTCCAAATTTCTCCTCGTCTCTCTTTCTCCCTCTCCCTCCCACTACCTGTCTCTGTTTTTTCCATTCCCATGCTCCGCCCACTACTCCGCAACCTCGCCATTGTTTTCGTTTTTCCGGTCATGCTTCTGGCCCAGCCCGCCGGCAAAAAGAAAAACGCCGCCGCTCCCGGTGCCGCCCCGTCGGCCTCCGCGCCGCCCGGCTTGGCCGCCCGCGCCGCCATGGCTGCGCTCACCGAGGCCACCGATCCCGCCGCGCTCACCGCCGCCCCCGGCTTCAAGGTCGAACTTCTCTACACGGTCCCCAAGGAAGAACAGGGCTCGTGGGTCAGTCTCGCCGTCGATCCCAAGGGCCGCCTCACCGCCGCCGACCAATACGGCGCCCTCTACCGGATCACGCTCCCCCCCATCGGGACCTCCACCGGCACGAAGGTGGAGAAACTCGCGATCACGCTCCCCGTTGTCCCGCCCGTGCCCGGCGCTGAGCCCAGACCCACGCCCAAACGCGCCCAAATCACCGACGGAGCGGCGTCAACGGCGATCGGCGCCCACGGCCTGCTTTACGCCTTCGACAGCCTCTACGTCATGGTCGATGAAGTCCCGGCGAAGCAGGGCCTCTGGCGTCTGCGCGATACGAACGGCGACGATCAATTCGACGAAATCAAATACCTGCGCGAGATGCGGGGCAGCGGCGAACACGGGCCTCACTCCCTCGCGCTCTCGCCTGACGGCAAATCCATTTACTTCGCCAACGGCAACCACACCGACCTGCCCACCAACATGGAGAAATCCCGCGCCGTTCGTTGGGATGAAGATCACCTTCTTCCGCGCATGTGGGACGCTCGCGGCCACGCGAAAGGCAAGTTTTCCCCCGGCGGCTACGTCGGCCGCACGGATCCCGAGGGCAAAACCGTCGAGCTCTTCGCCTTCGGTTTCCGCAATCACTTCGACATTGCCTTCGACCAAAACGGCGAGCTCTTCACCTACGACTCTGACATGGAATGGGACCAGGGCTCCCCGTGGTATGTCCCGACGCGCATCAACCACGTCGTCGACGCCGGTGACTACGGTTGGCGCAGCGGCGCCGGTCGCTGGCCCGCCTACTATGCCGACAGCCTGCCGGCCTCCCTCGACATCGGCCCCGGTTGCCCCACCGGCACCGTCTTCGGCACTGGCGCGAAATTCCCCGCCAAATACCAGCTGGCGCTCTACGCCTGCGACTGGACCTACGGCACCCTTTACGCCGTGCACCTCACGCCCGACGGCGCCACCTACCGCGGCCAGAAGGAAGAATTCCTTGCCGGCAAACCGCTGCCGCTCACCGACCTCGTGATCAACCCCCGCGACGGCGCGATGTATTTTGCCGTCGGGGGCCGCCGCACGCAGGCCGCCCTCTACCGCGTCACCTACACCGGCACCGAGAGCACCGCGCCCGCCCCAGTGCCCGCCCTCACTCCCGAGGTCAAACTCCGCCGGACCCTCGAAGCTCTCCACGCTGCCGGCACCGGCCCCGAGGCCATCGCCATCGCGTGGCCGCACCTCGCGAGCCCTGACCGTTTCGTGCGGTTCGCCGCGCGCGCCGCCCTCGAGCGCCAGCTCCCCGAAAACTGGGCCGACCGCGCCCTCAAAGAAAAAAATCCCCAGGCCGCCATCGAGGCCCTCATCGCCCTCGCGCGCGTCGGCGAAAAATATTACCAGCCCCGCGTTCTCGACGCCCTGGCGAAGCTCGACTTCGCCGCCCAGCCCGAGTCGCTCCGCCTGCCGCTCCTGCGCGCGTGGCAGCTCGCGTTCACCCGCATGGGCAAGCCCGACGACGCCACGTGCGCGCGTCTCGCCGCCAAGTTCGACCCGCTCTATCCGCACTCGGACGCCCTCGTGAATCGCGAACTCGTTTCCCTCCTCATCTTCCTCGATTCGCCCACGGTCGTGGCGAAGACCGTCCCGCTCCTCCGCGTCGCCGAACCGGTCGTCGTCACTCCTGAGGAACTCGGCGGCGCCGGCCTCATCGCCCGCAACGACAAATACGGCAATGTCGTCAACAGCGTCAGCGCCGGCCGCTCCGACCGCCAGCAGATCGCCCTCGCCTACAACCTGCGCCACGCGAGCATCGGCTGGACGCCCGCCCTCCGCCGCGAATATTTCTCGTGGTTTCCCCGCACCGGCGAGTGGAAAGGCGGCGCCAGTTTCACCGGCTTCCTTCGCAACATCCGCGCCGAGTCGCTCGCCCGCGTGACCGATTCCGCCGAGCGCGCCGCCTTCGACGAGCTGTCGAAAACCCCGATCCACTCGATCGTCGCCGGAGCCGTCAGTCCCAAGGGTCCGGGCCGGACCTACACGGTGGCGGAGGCCGCCGCCCTGTTCCCCGCCAAACCGTCCGGCCGCGACTTCGCCCAGGGCAAGGCGATGTTCGGCGCCACCGCCTGCATCCTCTGCCACCGCCTCGGCAACGAAGGCGGCAGCATCGGCCCCGACCTCACCGGCGCCGGCAGCCGCTACAGCATCAAGGACCTCCTCGAAAACATCATCGAGCCCTCGAAAGTCATCAGCGACCAGTATGGCACCGAACAATTCGAACTCACCGAAGGCGACCCCGTCATCGGCCGGGTCGTCGGCGAAGAAGCCGGCCGCTACTCGGTGATGAGCAATCCCTTCGCGCCGGAAGAAGTGACGCGGGTGGATATTTCAAAAGTGAAGACCCGCAAACCCTACCCGGTCTCGATGATGCCGCTGGGCCTGATCAACGCCCTCAACCCGGAGGAGCTCAAGGATCTCGTCGCCTATCTCCTCAGCGGCGGCAACCCGGCCGACGCGGCCTTTGGAAAGTAGGGTGGGGTCTTCGAGCCGCTCCCTTCACTCCGCAAACCGCCACGCCGGCTTGAAGTCGCGCGGCAGTTTTTCCTGCGTGAGCAGCGCCCGCACCATCTCAATCGGCATCGTGCCGCCGCGCAGGATGTCGTCGTGGAATTGTTTCTCGGGCATCTTGCCGCTCGTCACGAGCTGGCGGTAGAGGTCGCGAATCTGCAGCGCCCCAAGCATGTAGCCGGCCTGGTAGAGCGGCGAGTAACTGCCGTTGAACGAGCGGCGCACCTCGCCCGTCGCGCTCGCGCGCTCGTGGCCCACCCGCTCGACGAGAAAGTCGATGCACTGCTGCGGCGTCCACTCGCCGAGGTGAAACTTCAGCGAGAAAATAATCCGCGCGCACCGGTGCGCCCGCCAGAACAGCGCCCCCATCCTATCCTCCGGCGTGGCGATGAACTTCAAGTCCCAGAGGTGAAATTCCCACCACAGCGACCAGCCCTCGATCCAGAACGGCGTCGAGAACAGCTCGCGATGCTGGTTCGAGCGCGCGCGCCAGTAGGATTGCAGGTGGTGCCCCGGCACGAGTTCGTGGAAAACCGTGGCGCGCGCAAAGTGCCGGTTGTTGGCGCGCAGGCTCTGCACTTTTTCCTCCTGACTCATCGCGTCGGTCGGGAAGGCCACGATGATGTCGTTGCCGCCGAGAAAAAACGGATTCACTTTTTGCGCCTCGGGCGACATCATGCGCAGCAGCCACACATCGGCCGCGAGCGGCGGCACCGTCACGAGATTTTTTTCCTGCACGTAGCGCGCCGCCTCCAGCGCGAGGTCGCGCACCACCGCCGGCTGCTGGCCGGGCTCGACGTGATCCTCCTTCACTTTTTCGAGCGCCGCCTTCCAGTCGTCCCCGAGGCCCATCTCGCGGGCCGCGCGTTTTAGCTCGCGGTCCACCCACGTGAACTCGTGCTCGGCAATCTTGATCAACTCTTCCGGCGTGTAGGCGATCATCTCGTTCGCCAGATCCGCCCGCAACCCCTCGCGCCCGATCGGGTCGCCGATGATCGGCTCGTCCTTCGACTTCGGATCGATGCCGACGATTTTCTCGCGGAGAAATTTTCCGTAGTCGTCGAGCGAGGTGGTCAGCTGCTTGTAGGGATCGCGCGCCCACCAGCCGAAGGTGGGATCGTAGCCGTCGAAAATCTTGAACCATTCCTCCAGAGATTTCTGCAGTTCGCCGAGCCGGTTGGCCGCACGAAACGCCACGACCTTGCTCACCGTGAGCGGGGCGGGCCTGGCGGTGATGGATGGGGACGTGGCGCCCTCGCTGCGTTTTTCTTCACCCGGCCGTGGCGAGGGCGCCGCAGTTCCTTCCGTCGCGGCCGGTTTGAGCCCGGCCTCCAGTGCCGCCCGCGCCTGCTCCACCGCGCCCTTCATTCGCCCCAGCGCGGCCGCCGCGCCTTTCGCCTCGACGGGCTCGAGCCGCCGTCGTGACTCCTGCAACCGCGCGACCTCCTCCGCGATCGGCACGAGCGCTGCCATCTCCTGCGCGCGCGCCCCCTCGCGCTCCAGCAGCTGCAATTCGTGCCCGAGTCGCGTGCGCAGCAAAGTGGCGTCGATCCGCCCATCGACCCCTAGTTGGTCGAAGCTCATTGCCCCGAGCCGCGCGAGCCACGTTTCAAAAAATCCCCGCAGCTGCTGCGCGCGCACCGCCGAGCCGGGCACGTTGTAGAACCGTTCGAGGTCGCGCCGGTCGCTCACGAACCGCTCGACGAGCTCGCGCAACTCGCTCGACGCGGGCTTGGTGAGGGTGGCGACATCTGGCACATAGTCCGCCGTCGCGCGCGTGCTGGCGGGGTTGTTTTCGGCGGCCAGCGCTGCCGTTGCCAGGACGGCCAGCAGGGCGCAGCCGGGGGAGGGGCGTGGCATCATGACCCGACTTCACACGGCCCAGCGGCGCACGTCAAACTGTCGGCGCTGCCACTCCGCGCTCGCGCTGGCCGCCATCGCCACTTTACCCTCGGCGCCGACTTCTCTTCGCCGTCCTTCAAGTCAGAATCACCCTGATTCCATCGCCCCCAAAAACACCCCATGTGCTCTCCAAAATATTCCCTGTGGCGCGTTGCCGCCCTCTCGTCGGCTGCGCTCGGCCTGACTGGCGTTCCCCTCCTCGTCGCCCAGGCCGTCGCCCCGGCGGCCCCAGCCGCGGCCGCCGCTGAGGTCGCCGCCGAGGTCGCGGTGAAACTCTCCCCCTTCGTCGTCGCCGAATCCGAAGACCGCGGTTACGCTGCCACCAGCACGCTCGCCGGCACGCGCCTCCGCACCGATCTCCGCGATGTCGGCGCCGCGATCTCGGTCGTCACGTCCCAGTTCATGGTCGACACCGGATCGACCAACCTCCGCGACATCCTGATCTACACGACGAACACCGAGGCCGGCGGCTTTGAAGGAAACTTCTCCGGCGTTTCCACCGGGAATGGGTTCTCCAGCGCCGAGGGCACGCTGCAGAGCCCCAGCGGCTCGACCCGCGTCCGCGGCTTGTCTGGTGCCGACCTCACCCGTGATTTTTTCCTGACGAATATTCCGATGGATTCCTACAACACGGAGCGGGTGGACATCTCGCGCGGCGCCAACGCCATCCTCTTCGGCCTCGGCAGCCCCGCCGGCATCATCAACAACCAGCTCCGGGTCGCGAATCTTCAAAAGAGCTCGCTCAAATTTGAGCAAAACCTCGGCCGCTTCGATTCTCACCGCGAAGTCCTCGACCTGAACCAGTCCATCGTGAAGGGCGTGCTCGGCGTCCGCGTGATCGCCCTCAACAAAAAAGAAAGCTACCGCCAGCAACCCGCCTACGAGGAGGACCGCCGCGTGTTTGTCTCGCTCAAGTTTGAGCCCCGCCTCCTCCCGACCGGCCTCACGCAGCTGCAGGTCAGCTACGAGGCTGGCGCGCAAGACTCCAACCGTCCCCGCCCCAATCCGCCGCACGACGGCATCACCGCGTGGTTCAATGTGCTCAACAAGATCGCCCTCGATCCCACCACCCCCGGCACCGTCACCAACAGCCCGTTTCTCAACGCCCAACTCGGCTCCCCGGGCCGCTGGTTCGGCGCGGTGGGCGCCGTGTTCACCGATCCGGCCTCCGCCGTGCAAGGCGGCAACGGCGTGCCCGCCTTCATGCGCAGCGGCGGCGGCACGCCCAACACTCAGTGGTATGCCATCGGCAGTTACACGGCGCAGGGCAACAATCCGCTCTTTTTTCTCAACCAGCAGTTCGCGCCCGCCGGCGAGGCCTACAAGGGACTGTGGCGTTACCAGGAGCTGCGCGATCCCTCCATTTTCAATTTCTACGACCAGCTCCTCGACGGCCCCAACAAGCATGAGCAGGCCGATTTCCGCGCCCTCAACGCCACGTTTCGCCAGACTTTCTTCCGCGACCTCATTGGCGTCGAGGTCGCCTACGATCGGCAGACCCATCACCGCGACAATCTCGGCATGTTCGGCTTCGACGCCTACACGATCTACGTCGATATGAACACGAAGCTCGTCGACGGAAAACCCAACGCCAACTTCGGCCGCCCCTTCGTCTCCTCCGACTCTATCGGCAACAACCTCGTGGACTTCACCCGCGACGCCTTGCGCAGCACCGCCTACGCGACCCTCGATCTCCGCCAAAAATCCGGCCTGCTCCGTCACCTCGGCAAACATGTGTTCACCGGTTCCTACACCGATCAAAGCGTGGATAATTTCAACCGCAGTATCTCCGGCTACTCCTATGGCCTCGAGTTGAACGCCTACGCCAACAACCCCAACACCACGACCTACCCGGCCTACGCGGGCATCCACTATCTCGGCGGCTCGTTGGCCGGCGCCACCTCCGCTGCGAACGCGAATATTTCCGGTATCACCGCCGTCCACACCCCCGCACCCTCGGGCACTGCCCTCCTCTTCGACAGTCGCATCAACCAATGGGTCTACGCACCCGTCACCACGCTCAGCGCCAGCGAGCGCGACATCAGCAAACTCTACAACGGCGCCTCCAAGAATTCGAACAAGACCAAGAGCCAATCCTTCGTCTGGCAGAGCTATCTCTTCAGCGACAAACTCGTCGGTCTCGTCGGTTGGCGCCACGATGAGTTCGCTCTGCGCGACGCCGGCCCCGCGCGTCAGGCCTCGCTCACCGGCGAGACCGATCCCTACAATGCTCTCTGGGTTCTGCCCACCAAGCCGACCATCTTTGCCGAAGATGAAACGCTCAGCTGGAGCGCCGTCCTCCATGCCCCGCAGTTCGTGAAGCGCGTCCTCCCCCGCGGCACCGACTTCAGTCTCGCCTACAACGAATCGCGCAACTTCCGCCCCAACTCCACCATCGCCGACGTCTACGGCCGGCCTTTCAGCCCGCCCGCCGGCAAAACCAAAGACCTCGGCCTCACGATCTCGGCGCTCGATCAGAAGCTCACGCTGCGCCTCAACCGCTACCGCACCACGCAGTCGAACGACGCCTCAAGCTTCTACAACACCTTCTGGCCCGGCAACGACGTCGTCCGCGCGATGAACGGCCTCCGCGGGACGCAAGTAAACGAGTCGCTCATCAACAAATGGTTTGGCTTCGCTGCGAGTGATTCACGCTACCTCGCTCCCCGCGCGAGCCTCACCGACCCCGCGCAAGCCAACAACCTCAACCCCGTCCTCACCGCCGCCGAGACGACCGCGCGCAACCTCTGGTTTACGCAGCGCACCGCTGCCGAGTGGCTCCGCCCCGTCGATCCCCTGCTCGCGCAGACGTGGAACTTCACTCAACCCGTCGCCGGCGGCAATTGGACTGCCACGCGTCCACCGAATGTCGGCAATGTTGCCGACACCGTTTCCGAGGGCTGGGAATTCGAAGGCACTCTCAATCCTACGAAGAACTGGCGCATCTCCTTCAACGCCGCGATGCAGGAGGCGCGCAAGACCAACGTCGGTGCCGATTTCGCCGAATTCGTGAAGAGAAATCTCCCGCTCTGGACCGACGGTGACGGCATCCAGGCCACCAATACCCGGGCGATGAACGGCTTTGAAGACATTCCCCACTTCGGCGGTTTCGGCAGCCAACTCGGCGTGCTCGCGATCAACAACATGTATGTCCCTTACCTCAACGCGCTCGCGGCCGACGGCTCGCCCGTGCAGGAGCTCCGCCGCTGGCGCTTCAACGTCGTCAACAATTACGATTTCCGCTCCGGCCCGCTCAAAGGCTTCAGCGTCGGTGGCGCCGTCCGTTGGCAGGACAAAGTTGCGACCGGTTTCCCGGTGAAGAAAAACGCCATCGGCGTTTGGGTCTACGACGTGACGCGCCCTTACTACGGCAGCAACGAAATCAACTACGACGCGTGGCTGCGCTACAGCCGAAAGATTCTGAAGGACCGCATCAAGTGGAGCGTGCAGCTCAACGTCCGCGATCTCTTCAGCCCCGGCGAACTCATCGCCGTCACCGCCCAGCCCAACGGCCAGACCGCCAGCGCCCGCATTCCCCAGTCGAACAAGTGGACCGTCACGAACTCGTTCGAGTTCTGATCGCCCTCCCGCGCTGGATGAGCAGCGGGCACGCCCTCCGCGCTCAGAATCTCCACTCAGCACCCGCGAACGCCCCGAAGCCCAGCGCCGGGTAGCCGTTCACTTCCTCGTATTTCTCATTGAGCAGATTCTCGCAGCGAACCTTCAGCGCGAGCCGCGGATTCACCTGCCACGTGCCGTAGAGCCGCGCGACCGTAAAGTCCTCCGCGTCGATCTGCCGAAACGTTTTCGCATCCACGTCCCGCCGGTGCGCCGCAAACGCTACGCCCGCGCCCGCACTCACGCCGCCGCCAAACGCGTGCCAGACATCCACGTTTCCGCTCTGCCGAGGACGCCGCAGGAGCCGAATCTTCGTGGTGAGATTCTGCGCCTCCAAATAGGTGTAGCTCGCACGCACGTCGACCGCGCCGGGTAAGGTCATCTGCACCGATAACTCCGCACCCCGCGTGCGAGCCCGCTGGACGTTCTCCACGCTCCGGAAATTTGCCGTGCTCACGATGATATCGGTGAAATCCGTGTCGAACCACGTCGCACTCAACGTGCCGCGCTTGTTCGCCAAATACCAATCCGCCCCCGCGTCCCAGCCCCGCGCCCGCTCAGCCCGGAGGTTCGGGTTGCCGACGTAAAATGCGCTCTTCCCATACAAATCCAAAAAGCTCGGCGAGCGGAAAGCCGTGCCGTAGCTCGCCCGTAATTTCATCGCGCGTTTCACCAGCAGCCACGCCGCCGTCGCCCGGCCCGTCGTCGCGCGGCCGAAGGTGTCAAAATCATCGTCGCGCAGTCCCGCCGTCAGGTAAACGTCCTCGGCCGGCGACCACTCGTCCTGCGCGAACACCGCTAGGAGTCCTTGCTTTTTGTTGATGTCGCCGAAACCGGTGTTGCGGGTGTGATTCGCCTCTGCGGTCGCGCCCGCCGTCACCCGGTGGCGCTCCAGGCCGGAATAAGTGGTCTGCGCCTCCAGCACCGCGCGGCGGTTTTTCGCCACGGTAAACGCCGTCGCTCGTCCCGCCCGCGGGCTCTCCGCCACGAACCGCCGGTCCTGTCCGCCGAGCATGGCGTGCCCGGTCCACGCCTCCGCGAGTTTCACGTCGGCAAAAACTGTCGCCAGCACGTTCTCCTCGCGGGTGGTGTTGTCGGGATCATTGGTGAAGCGATCGCCCGGGTCGCCGTAGTCGCCGTGAAACCACCGCAGCGTGCCACCGACCGCGACGCGTTGGCTTACCTGGCAGTCGAGCCGCAGCGTGGTGTTGACCGAGTCGAAGGAATTGTTCGTGCGATCGTTGTCGGTGTGCCCGCCCTGCGTAGAAAAATTCCACGCCGTCGCGCCGCGCTCGCCCTGCGCCGCGATCGTGCCTTGCCTCGTGCCGAAGCTGCCGGCCTCCGCCGTCAGCTGCGCACTCGGTCTTCCTGCGCCACGCTGCGCCCGGAGCGAGATCACGCCGCCGACTGCTTCGCCGCCGTAGAGTGTGCTCTGCGGTCCGTGGGCGACCTCAAGACTGTCGCACGCGCCCATACACGCCCCGCCGAGGAAAACCTGATAGTCCGTGTTCGGATCGTTGAGGCGCAGCCCGTCGACGAGGAAGAGTGCCTGGTTGGAGTTCGCGCCCCGCAGGAAGAGCGATGAGATCGCGCCCACGGCACCCGAGGAAAAATGAGGCGCACCCGTGGCCGCGCCCAAGGCCTGCGCCAGCGAACTTACCTGCCGGCGGGCGAGCTCGGCCGCGGAGATCGAGTCGAGCGCCGAGCCGATCGTCTGCGGTGCCACCGCTGTGCGCGTGGCGGTCGTGACCACGGGGGCGAGTTGCGCCGGTGGCGTCTGCGCGGAGGTGAGTGCCGCCGCGGCCATGGCGCAGTGAATAATGATCAGCTGGCGCGCGAAGCGCGCAGGTGAGGGGAGGAGTTTCATGGTGAGCTGCTGCGGCGTGCGAAGAGCAGGCCCACCGCCGTTGCCGGGGGAGGTTTCCACCCTCACGCTTCATTCGCTGTGGGTCCGATACCCCGAAGCTTGCTTCGGCTTGGTTGGACGGACGGGTTTAAGCGCGAATTGCATTATGGTCGGATGAGTTTGCGGCGGTCTTGTCAAATGCCCCGGGGCTTGCCCCGGGGATTTTTACTTTTTGCGATGAAGTTTTCGCGGGCTGCCACACGCAAAGTTTGCGACGGCCCGCGTGAGTCTCCCCGGGACAGATGTTCGGACTCCGCATGTGTGCCGCGACGTTTGGTCGCGGCGCCTCGCCTCCGCCTTCACCGGGCTGTCCCGATTGGCTCTGTTCCCGCTCGAGCCCGTAGCCGAAATCGTAGAATTTGGCTCGTTTGCCCTCGGGGGATGGAGGTCTGTGATGTGTTACCGCAGCGCAACTGTGGCCGGTTTTCACGGCCTTTCCTGTTGCCCGGAAAATTTCGGCAAAGAACTCGGACGCCGTCACGCTCGCTGGCGGCCCCATCGCTCGCAAGCGTGAAGGTGCGTCATAAGCGTCATGGCCCGCCGCCTGCCTTGCCAACCCGCGCCCGATCCGCTGTCTTGGGCGTTCACCACCGCCATGAGTTCCCGCCCAACCGAGTCGCCGTCGTTCGCCGCCCTGCACGCGCTGTTTCGCAAACGCATCGCCCTGCTCGATGGCGCGATGGGCTCGATGATTCAGACGCATCAGTTGCAAGAGGCCGACTTCCGTGGCGAGCGGTTCAAGTCCCACCCGCACGACCTTCAGGGCAACAACGACCTGCTCTCGCTCACGCGCCCCGACCTCATTGAAAAGATTCACGGCGATTATTTCACGGCGGGCGCGGATCTGGTTGAGACGAACACCTTCAACTCTACCGCCATCTCCCAGGCCGATTACCGCCTTGAGTCGCTCGTGCCCGAGCTCAACGCCGCCGCCGCCGCTTGCGCCCGCCGCGCCGCGGATGCCGCTACGAAAAAACTCCAGCGCCCGTGCTTCGTCCTCGGGGCCCTCGGCCCGCTCAACCGCACGCTCTCACTGTCCCCCGACGTCAACCGCCCCGACTACCGTGCCGTCACTTGGGACCAGGTCGTGGCCGCCTATGTCGAGCAAATCCGTCCGCTCGTCGCCGGCGGCGTGGACGCGCTGCTCGTCGAGACGATCTTCGACACCCTCAACTCCAAGGCCGCGCTTTTCGCCCTTGAGTCGGTCTTCGCCGAGACCGGCGTGCGCCTGCCCGTGATGATCAGCGTCACGATTACGGATGCCTCTGGTCGCACGCTTTCGGGCCAGACCGTCGGCGCGTTCTACAATTCCATCCGCCACGCGAAGCCATTTTCCGTCGGCATCAACTGTGCGCTCGGCGGCAAGGCGATGCGCCCTTACGTCGAGGAACTTGCCGCCCTCGCCGAATGCTACGTCACGTGCTACCCGAACGCCGGCCTGCCGAATGCCTTTGGCCGCTACGACGAATCGCCCGCCGACATGGCCGCCGTGCTCGGGGAGTTTGCCGCGAGCGGCTTCGTGAATCTCGTCGGCGGCTGCTGCGGCTCCACGCCCGCGCACATCACCGCCATCGTCCAAGCCGTGCGCGGGAAGAAACCACGCGCCCTCCCCGCCATCGAACCCGCGATGCAACTCAGCGGCTTAGAACCACTGCGCGTCGCCTGAAGAATCGTTCTCGTTCTTCGTTCTCTTTCTCGTTCTCTCAACGGATCGGGCAAGCGTCCGAGAGAACGATTAAGAGAACGAGAACGATTTCCTGAATGTCCACTTCCGTGCCCAACTCCGCCTCCAGTTTCCTCGTCATCGGCGAGCGCACCAACATCACCGGCTCGCCCAAATTCGCGAAGGCGCTCAAGGCCGGCGATTGGGACGCGTGCCTCGCCATCGCGAAGCAGCAGGTCGAGAGCGGCGCCAACGTGATCGACATCAATGTCGACGAGGCGCTCATCGACGGCGAGGCGACGATGGTGAAATTCCTCAACCTCATCGCCGCGGAGCCCGATATCTGCCGCGTGCCGGTGATGCTCGACTCGTCGAAGTGGACCGTCCTCGAAAAGGGCCTCCAGTGCCTTCAGGGCAAGGGCATCGTCAACTCGATCTCGCTCAAGGACGGCGAGGCAGAATTTCTCCGCCGCGCGCAGCTCCTCCTGCGCTACGGCGCCGCCGCCGTCGTGATGGCGTTCGACGAGCAGGGTCAGGCCGCGACGCGCGACGAAAAAGTCCGCATCTGCACCCGCGCCTACCGGCTGCTCACCGCAAAAATCGGTTTCCCGCCCGAGGACATTATCTTCGATCCGAACATCCTCACCGTCGCCACGGGCATCGAGGAGCACAACAACTACGCCGTCGATTTCTTCGAGGCCACGAAACTCATCAAAGCCACGCTGCCACACGCGAAAGTCAGCGGCGGAGTCTCCAACGTCTCGTTCTCCTTCCGGGGCAACAACCCGGTGCGTGAGGCGATGCACACCGTGTTCCTCTACCACGCGATTCGCGAGGGCATGGACATGGCGATCGTCAACGCCGGCATGCTTGGCGTCTATGCCGAGATCCCGCCGCGATTGCTCGAGCTCGTCGAAGACGTGCTCCTCAACCGCCGCCCCGACTCCACCGAGCGGCTCGTCAAATTTGCCGATGAGTTGAAGGCGAAGGAAGGCGGCAGCGCCGCCAAGGAAAAAAGTGTTGAAGACGCCGCGTGGCGGAGCTGGCCCGTCGAGGCCCGGCTCTCGCACGCGCTCGTCAAGGGCATCGACCAGTTCATCGAGGCCGACACCGAGGAAGCCCGCGCCAATTCCGCGAAATATCCGCGTCCGCTCCACATCATCGAGGGCCCGTTGATGGACGGCATGCGTGTCGTCGGCGATCTCTTCGGCGCCGGGAAAATGTTTCTCCCGCAGGTCGTGAAATCCGCGCGCGTGATGAAGCGTTCCGTCGCCTACCTCACGCCGTTCATGGAGGAGGAAAAGCGCCTGCACATTGCCGGCGGCGGCACGGCGAAGCCTAACGGCCGCGTGCTCCTGGCCACCGTCAAGGGCGACGTCCACGACATCGGCAAGAACATCGTCGGCGTCGTCCTCGCCTGTAATAACTACGACGTCACCGACCTCGGCGTCATGGTGCCCGCCGACAAAATCCTCGCCACCGCGCGCGAGAAGCAGGTCGACGTCATCGGCCTTTCCGGCCTCATCACGCCGTCGCTCGACGAGATGGTGCACGTCGCGAAGGAGATGACGCGCCAGGGTTTCACCGTGCCGCTCCTCATCGGTGGCGCGACCACGAGCCCCGCGCACACCGCCGTCAAAGTCGCCCCCGAATATGCGCCTGGCGTCGTCCACGTCCTCGACGCCTCGCGCGTCGTCAACGTCGTCAGCGCGCTCCTCTCCGCCGGCCAGAAGCCGAAGTTCATGGCCGAGACCGTCGGCAAACAGGAGAAGCAGCGCGTCGAATTCGCCGACCGCCGCAACAAACGCCCGCTCCTTCCGCTCGCCGACGCGCGGGCACGAAAGCAAAACTTCGACTGGGCCACCGTCGACATCCCTCGCCCCGAATTCCTCGGCACGAGGGTCTTCTCGACCGAAGCGGCGGCGGGTAGGGCGGAACCGCTGGGCCCGCCGAAAGTTACCACTGATGGGCGTAGTCCGAACGGCGCGCCGAGCGGTCGCGCCCTACCACTCACGCTCGGCGACATCGTCGCCTACATCGACTGGTCCCCCTTCTTCAGCGCCTGGGAACTCCACGGTCGCTATCCCGACATCCTCAAAGATCCACTCGTTGGCGCCGAGGCCACGAAACTCTTCGCCGACGCACAAAAACTTCTCGCACGGATCGTCGGCGGAAAACTCTTCACCGCGAAAGCCGTGATCGCCTTCTGGCCCGCCAATGCCGTCGGCGACAGCGTTGAGGTCTACGCCGACGAGTCGCGCAGCAAAGTCATCGGACATTTCCATCACCTCCGCCAGCAGCTCTCGAAGCCCGATGATCAGTTCAACCACTGTCTCGCCGACTACGTCGCGCCGAAGGACAGCGGCCGGCTCGACTACATCGGCGGCTTCGCCGTTACCGCCGGGCATGGGGTCGAGCAGTTCGCTGCCGAATTCCGCACGAAGCACGACGACTACAACGCGATCATGGCGCAGGCCCTCGGCGACCGACTGGCCGAGGCGCTCGCGGAGCTGATGCACAAGCAGGCCCGCGAGGCGTGCGGCTACGGCAAGACCGAGAATTTGGAGATGAAGGACATCATCCGCGAAAAATACCGCGGCATCCGCCCCGCGCCCGGCTACCCCGCGTGCCCCGATCACAAGGCCAAGCCGGTCTTGTTCGATTTGCTCGGCGCTCCGGCCGCGACGGGGATTACCCTGACCGAAAACTTTGCGATGATGCCGGCAAGCAGCGTGAGCGGCTGGTATTTCAATCACCCGGAGTCCAAGTATTTCGCAGTAGGCAAACTCGGGGCCGACCAAATCAAGGACTACGCTGACCGGCAGGAAATACCGGTCGCGGAGGTCGAGAAGTGGCTTGCGCCGTATCTGGATTACGACCCGGCGTAGGCTTGGCCGTCCGACGGAGCGCGGCAGCGCGGAGAAGGTGAGCCCGCAGGGCGAATCCCGAAGGGATGGTCGAAAGCGGGTGCCCCTCGGGCGCCTTCGACCACAAAAGCCCACACTTTTCGCGCTCCTCGACGCGACCGCCACCACCGGTATCACGCTCACCGAAAGCCACGCGATGCACCCTGCGAGCAGTGTGAGCGGCCTCTACTTTTCACATCCGGAGTCGAAATACTTCGCGGTGGGAAAACTCGGCAAAGATCAGATCGAAGACTACGCCGCGCGGAAAAAGATGCCGGTTGCCGACGTGGAAAAATGGCTCGGGCCTTATCTGGATTACTGATTGAGGGGTAGGGCGCGTTATCCTTGATGCGCCGCTGAGGATCTCCGCACGCCGAGGGCGCGGCGGCTTAAGGATAAGCCCCCCTACCTTTCTGCCAGTTGAGCGCGGCCAGCGGCCGGGCCTACAATTCGACATCCAATGCAGCCAACTCGGCCAGTTTCCGCTGCCGCTCATCGAACGTCACAAAACGTTTGGTGCGCAATGCCAGCGCGCAGCCCACGTGCAGGACGTCCATGCCGCGCGTGCCCAGTGCTTCCGAGTGACTGCGTCCCAATCTCTCGGCATGGGTAAACGCTTTGGGCCAGTCCACTGGCGCGAGATGCAAGACGCCCGCCTCGGCATCGGCCTCCATGTCGTGCAAGGCCGACTCGCGTTGAGCGGCGGTGATCTGGCGCCGAAACACGCAAAGCCGGAGCGCATTCCGCAGCTCATGCCGGATGAGCGGAGTGAAGAGCAAGGGTGTCGCTCCCGCTTCCACTGCGGCCACGGCGCGGGCCGTATTGCCATCCTGCACATAGAGCGACACGAGGAAACTCGCGTCGGCGTAAACGGGCGCGGCCATCAGAAGCGGCCTTTGTTCTCAGCGAGGATGTCGGCCATCACCGCCGCCGGGATGATTTTGGCGCCGTAGGTCTGCCGCAGGCGCGCCCGGAAATCGGGCAGCACCGCCTTTCGCTTCGGGCGGTTCCCCGCCGGCACGAGGCTGGCGACGATTTGGCGCCGCCGGGTGATGGTCACCTCCAAGCCGGCGTTGACCCACGCCAGCACCTTGGGAAATTCGGTGCGCAGCTGCCGGACGGTCGCGGTTTTCATGTGAATCAAAATGAGTCACGCCGCTTTCAGGTCAAGCCCGTGATTGCCGCCGTGCCCTGCGAAGTCCCGCGGAGGCGGGACGAAGCAGGGTCGGCAAATTCGGCAAAGACCAGATTGAGGACTACGCGGCGCGAAAGAAAATTCCCGTCGCCGACTTGTCTGCCATAGCTCGCCGAGCGACGGAGGAAGCCGAAAATGGCTCGGGCCGTAGCTGGATTATTCGCCTTGAGCGTCTGCCCGACTGGTGCCGGGCCGGGCACCCTGTTCGGAAAATAGCGTTGTCTGACGGCGGGCACGGCGCAGGTTGGGCCGAGTGAGTTCAACCCCGTCCCTCCGGTTGCCATGGATCGATCACCTGCGCACCGCGATGATCGTGCTCGTGGTCAATATGCACGCCTGTGTGACCTACAGCCACGTGGGCGATTGGTATATGATGGCTGATCCGGAGCCGGCGCTCGCGGCGAAAGTGCCGTTCATCGTCTGGCAGAGCATGCTGCAGTCCTTCTTCATGGGCCTGCTATTTTTCGTGGCGGCGTATTTTGCCGCCAGCTCGCTTACCCGCCGCGGCCCGGGGCGCTTTGTGCATGAGCGCCTCGTGCGCCTCGGCCTGCCCGCGCTGTTCTACATGCTCGTGATCCATCCCTTCATCCTGCTCGGGCTGAATCCCTGGCCCCACGACTTCGGCCCGGTGAGCGCCTTTTACCTGCACTTTCTCACCACGGGCCGCTTTCTCAGCTCGAGCGGTCCGCTGTGGTTCGCCGTCGCACTGCTGCTCTTCTCGCTCGTGCTCGCGGCGTGGACGCGCCTGCGCCCGCCACCGGCAAACGCCGCCGCACCCGCGAACGCATTACCCTCCGCCGGCAAACTTCTCGGTTTCGCTCTCCTGCTGGGCCTCGGCTCGTTCGCGGTCCGCCTGGTGCAGCCAATTGGAGCCAACGTCCTTAACCTATAGCTCTGTTTCTTCGTGCAATACGTCGCGTGGTTCGCCGCCGGCCTGCACGCCGCGCGCCACGGTTGGCTCGTGCCGCTCGCGATCTCGGTCCGCGCGCGCCGCGCCGGCTGGTTCGCGCTGATCGGCGGCTCTTTCGCGCTGCTCGGGCTGCTGGCCGTTGGCGCCCGCCATGCGCCGCCCGAGATATTCTTCGGCGGCGCACACTGGCAGGCGTTCGCGCTCGCGATGTGGGAGCAACTCACCGGACTCGGCCTCGCGCTCGGCGTGCTGGCTCTATTTTCCCAACGCTTCAATTCCGACACGCCTCTCCGTCGCTGGCTGGCCGAGCGTGCGTTCGGTGTCTACGTGTTGCATGCGCCCGTGCTCGTCGGTCTCGCCATGGCCTACCGCTTGCTGCCGTATCATCTCTACGGTCTGGTCGCATTGCTGACCGTGACCGGGCTCGTGGTCAGTTTCGCGCTCGCCGATGTCGCCCGTCGCATTCCCGGCCTCCGTGCCATTTTGTAACGCGATGCACCCCGCGAGCAGCGTGAGCGGCCTGAATTTCAAAATCCTCCATGAAAGCTGCCAAAACCAAGAAGGAGTTGTCCCCGAAACAACGCGAAGAACTGCTCGGCGTTTTGAAGTCCCGCGTCGAGAAAAACATGGGCCGCCATGCCGGGCTCGAGTGGGCGAAAGTGAAAGCGCGGCTGGATGCGAATTCCGAGAAACTGTGGTCGCTCGGCGAAATGGAGCGCACCGAGGGCGAACCGGATGTCGTCGGGCAGGACAAGAGGACTTGTGAGATTCTCTGGGTGGATTGCGCGGCGTAAAGTCCGGAGGCACGCGCGAGTCTTTGCTACGACCGGAAGGCGTTGGATGGGCGGAAAAAATTCCGCCGCCGGGCTGCGTCACGGAAGCGGCGGCGGCGATGGGCGTCGAGCTGCTGACGGAGGAACAGTATTTCGAACTGCAGCAGCTCGGGGAATTCGACCCGAAGACGTCGAGCTGGCTGAAAACGCCGGCGGAGATCCGGAAGCTCGGTGGCGCGATCTATGGTGACCGCCGCTACAACCGCGTCTTCATCGGGCGCAACGGCGCCGACTCCTACTACAGCGGCCGGGGGTTCCGCTGCTGGCTGAAGGTCTGAAATCGGCTCGGGTTTTTCCAGCAGGGCACGGATATTTTTTGAGGAAGCGTAATTTAGTTCTTGCTTAATTAAGTTTATGCTTAATTAAGGCCGGCCATGCAAAGCCTCCTGGCCATCGCCGAACCAACGCGGCGGCGCATCGTTGAACTGCTCGCGGTCCGCGAGCGGACCGCCGGCGAACTGGTCCAGGAATTTGATCTGAGCGCGCCGGCGATTTCCCAGCACTTGAATGTGCTGCGCGAGGCTGGCCTCGTCGTCACCCGCGCCGAGGGCCAGTCGCGCATCCAGGCACTCAACCCCGACGGCCTTGGCGAGCTCGAGGACTGGTTGGAGAAAACGCGTTCGGTCTGGTCGCGCCGGCTCGACGCCCTCGAGCGCGAGCTGCGCGCCGATGACGTCACCAAGAAAAAGTCGAAGAAGAGTTTCCAATGAAAAAACCCACGATACCCAAAATCACCAACTCCGCCTTGGGCGATTTCACCACGCCCGCCGAGGTTCGGCTCGTGCGTCTGCTGCCCGGTCCGATCAAGCGTGTCTGGGAGTTTCTCACCGACCCGGAAAAGCGCGCCCGCTGGTTTTGCGGCGGCGTGACCGAGCAGAAGGCGGGCGGCAAGGTGGTGTTCGCCATGCGCCACTAGGACATCGCGCCGGATGAAAAACCACCGAAGCGATACGCGCACGTGCAGAATCCCGGGGTGACGTTTGTCGGCACCGTGCTCCGGTGGGAACCGCCGCGGGTGCTGAGCTACACGTTTGGCAGCAAGAAATTGGAAGTGACGTTTGAGCTGACACCGCGGGGCAGGCAGGTGGTGCTCGTGCTTACCCACCGCACGCGCGGCTCCGAGCAGGCGGACCTTTGCAGCTATGCCTCGGGCTGGCACACCCACCTCGCGCATCTCGTGGCGCAATTGGAGGGAGGAAAACGCCCGCCGTTCTGGTCGATGCACGCCAAACTCGAGGCAAAATACGAAAAACTCCGGGCGGTCGGGCAGAAACCCTGAATCGACCCGAACCCTAAATGGCGCGCTGCGCGACGCCTTTCTTGAAGACGTGGGCCAGACGGTCGCCGCGGTCTGCCTACTACTGTCAGCCGGATTGACCGCCGCCGGCGCAGTCAACACTGTGCCGTGATGAAATTCACCCTTCGCACCCGCGGATTGGCGGTCTTGGCCGTGCTGGCCGCGGTCCCGGCGTTCGCCGCCGAGTCGGAAAATCCCCTGCTCACTGAAAGCACGCTGCCGTTCCACTATCCGCGCTTCGATCTCATCAAGCACGAGCACTTCGCGCCCGCGTTCAAGCAGGGCATGGCGGAGCACCTCAAGGAAATCGACGCGATCGCCAACTCCCCGGCCAAGCCCACGTTTGAAAACACCATCGTCGCGATGGAGCGCGCGGGAGTTTTGCTCGGCCGGGTCAGCGCGGTCTTTGGCAACCTCACCGCCTGCAACACGAACCCCGAGTTGCAAAAGCTCCAGCGCTCGCTCGCTCCCCAACTCGCCGCGCACAGTGACGCCATCCGGCTCAACCCCGCGCTTTACGCCCGCCTCGCTGCGGTCTACGCGGCGCGCGCCACGCTCGGCCTCGACGCCGAGTCGCAGCGCCTCCTCTGGCGCTACCATCGCGACTTCGTCCGCGCCGGCGCCAATCTCTCCGCGGCCGACAAGGAAAAACTGAAGGGGCTGAACGCCGAACTCGCGACCCTCCAAACCACGTTCGCGCAAAACACGCTTAAGGAGGTCGCCGCCTCCACCGTGCTGGTCGGCACGCGCGAGGAACTCGCTGGCCTGTCCGACGCCGAGATTGCCGCCGCGGCCAGTGCCGCCAAGGCCGACGGGCAGGAGGGAAAATTTGCGGTTCGTCTCCAGAACACCACTGGCCAGCCGCCGCTCTCGAGTCTCACCAACCGCGCCACCCGGCAGAAAATCATGGAAGCTTCGCTCGCGCGCAGCAGCCACGGCGGCGCCTACGACAACCGCGCCGTCCTTTCCCGCCTCGCCACGCTCCGCGCCGAGCGCACGGCGTTGCTGGGATTTCCGAACTACGCAGCCTATGCGCTGGAGGACCAGACGGCCGGCACGGTGGACGTCGTGAACCAGCTGCTCGCGCAACTCGGGCCGCCCGCGCTCGCCAACGCCCGCCGCGAGGCCGCCGCCATGCAGGCCATCATCGACGCGGAAAAAGGCGGCTTCCAACTCGCGGCGTGGGACTGGCAGCTCTACAGCGAGAAAGTCCGCCTGGCTCGTTACGATTTCGACGAGTCCCAACTTAAGCCCTACTACGAACTCAACCACGTGCTGCTTGACGGCGTGTTCTTCGCCGCCGGTAAACTTTACGGCCTCACTTTCAAGGAGCGCCACGATCTGCCGGTTTATGAACCGACGGTGCGCGTGTTCGATGTGTTCAACGAGGACGGCTCGCCGCTCGCGCTCTTCCTCGTCGATTACTATGCGCGCTCGAACAAGAACGGCGGCGCGTGGGCCAACTCCTACGTGCAACAGAGTCACCTGTTTGGCCGGAAGCCCGTCATCGCGAACCACCTTAACATCCCGCCTCCGCCCGCCGGCGAGCCCACGCTCCTCACGCACGATGAAGTGAAGACGGCGTTTCACGAATTCGGTCACGCGCTGCACGGCATGTTTTCCAACGTCAAATATCCGCGCTTCGCCGGGACCGCCGTGCCCCGCGATTTTGTCGAGTATCCCTCGCAGGTGAACGAAATGTGGGCCACCTGGCCCGAGATCCTGAAAAACTACGCCAAGCACTACCAGACCGGCGCGCCCCTTCCGCAGTCGTTGCTCGACAAGGTCGAAGCCACGAAAAAATTCAACCAGGGCTTCAGCACGCTCGAACTCGTCGCCGCCAATCTCATCGACCAGGCGTGGCACCAGTTGCCCGCCGGGGCGGTGCCTGGCCCCGAGGGCGTGCTCGCGTTCGAGGCCGCCGCGCTGAAAAAAGCGGGGGTCGATTTCGCGCCCGTGCCGCCGCGCTACCGCAGCACATATTTTTCCCACAGCTTTGCCGGCGGATACTCGGCCGGCTACTACTCCTATTTCTGGAGCGAAGTGCTCGATGCCGACAGCGTCGAATGGTTCAACGCGCACGGCGGCCTCACGCGTGCGAACGGCGATCGTTTCCGGCAGACGCTGCTCTCGCGCGGCGGCAGCGACGAGGCGATGACGCTCTTCCGTAACTTTACTGGCGGCGAACCGGACCTCGCGCCCCTGCTCAAACGCCGTGGTCTCGACGCCAGCCTCGCGCCGACAAGAAATTGAACCGGGCGCGGGGTTCATTGGTAATTGGGGGGGTTCTAAATGTTTTTCCCGGAATCCGGGGTTGTCGCGCCGGGTCGGCGCGCACAATCTGCCAGCTTCAGTGATGTCCTCGGAAGCTACACCCAATCCTGCCGTCACCCCGGCCGCGAAGCGCCGCTGGAAAATTCTCTACGCCGAGGACGTGCGTGAGCTCCGTGAGGTCGCGCGCATGGCGCTCTCGCTCGACGGCCACGCGTTTGATTGCGCCTTGGATGGAAAACTCGCGCTGGAGCGCATCAAGGCCGATCCGCTGGCCTTTGACCTCGTGCTGACCGACCACCACATGCCAAACATGAACGGCCTCCAGCTCGTCGAGGAGCTGCGCGCGATGAACTATCCCGGCAAGATCGTGGTGTTCAGCTCGGACCTGAGACAATCCATCCACGACGCCTACGTGGTTTTTAAGGTGGACCGGATTTTGCCGAAACCGATTTTCCCGTCCGAGCTGCGCCGGGTGCTGGCGGAGCTCTGAGCGACGGTGCCGGGTGCGCCGCAGTTTGGGTGAAGTCTGCTCTGCGGGCCGGCGATCTCAACGGCTCGGGTCGGCTGAATCCGTCTCCAGCACGATCGTATCATACATGATGCCGTTGTTGGCGGCGCTCCCGGTCTGCTGGCCGGTGGGCGTATTTTCCCCGGGCGCGCCGCCGCCGCGTCGTCCACCTCGGGCGGGCAGCTGCAGGCTCACCGTGTTGGTGCCGGGCTGGAGCAGCGCGGCGGGAAAAGTGAACTCGAAGCGCGCATAAGCGCCGCTGCGATTCGCCGCGCGCCGCACGCTCGCATCGTCCCCGTGGGTCACCTTGCCGACTTCCTGCCCATTTACCAGCACGGTGACGTTGCCCGGGCCGCCCGCGACCGGGATCGTCAGGTAGGCGTTGCCGGTGGAAATTTTCGCGACGTTGAAATTAATCGTCCACGTGCCGGAGTGCTGCGCGTAATACCAATCGTCCGCTTCCTTGCTCTGGCCGACGGTAAACGTGAGGTCGGCGGGAATTTGGCTGACCCACTGATTTGTGCGCGGCGCGCTGCCAAATTTGAACTCACCGGCCATGCGATCGGCCTGGCCGACTTGAAAAACGAGCTGCGGATGGTAGGGCGCGTCCCACTCCACGGTGCCGAGATCGAGCGTGTCGCCCTGCACCTCGACGCCGTCGCGGGCGAAGGACTGCGTGACCCGCCCCTGCGTCTGCCACGCGTAGAGCGTGTAGCGGCCGCGGCGCACGGCGGGCAACGTGAATCTTCCCGTGGCATCCGCCTTCACCGAGAAAATGTAATCGCCGGATTGTGTGTAGAGCGCGCTCGCGCGATCGAGCACGCCGCCGGGGCCGCTGCGCCCGCCACCGCCGCCGCGCCCGGGATTGTCGGGCTGGCCGAGAATGATCTGCGCAAACGCCGTCGAGCGGCCATGCGTGAGCTTGAGCTGGCCGGTGACGGTGGTGCGCTGCAGCGGATAGAGCGGCTCCTCCATCCAGGCGTAGGGCCATTGTTTTCTTTGCGCTGCGGCGACGGCCTTCGCGTCGGCGATGATTGCCTCGGGCGTGGCGCCCGTGTTGAAATAGAGGAACCACGGGCCGTGGATTTTTCCCCCGGTGCGACCGGTCGCTGTCCCGCCGCCGCCAAAATGGCCGCCGCCAATGTAGTTTAAGATCAGCGCATCCTGATGGACGGCCAGCTCCTGGCGCAGCGGCCCGCCGGCGTAGGATTCCAGGCTGGGTGGGATGAAGAACACGCCGAACCCATGGCCGTAGTGGCCCCACATCGGGGTGTTGGCGTAGTAGGGGCAGTAATCGTATTTTTGGTAAACGGTGCCGTCGGCGAGTCGCCAGGTTTCGTCGCCCAGGTTGCCAGCGGCGGAGATGGACTGGAGGAGTGCGTATTTCGGCTGGCGACCGGTGCGCTCGTTGACCCACGCCCAGTCGAGGACATCCATGTCGAAACGATACATCGTGCGCGTCTCGCCGGTGTTCGCGCCGGGTGCGCTCTGCACGATCACGTAGGGATGCACGCCGCTTTCACCGCGCAGCATCACGAAATGATGCTCAAGGTGGAGCGCGCGGTGGTCGACGACGGCGAAATGCGCGAGCGCCGGTGTATTTTTCACGACGCGCACGACGTCCGTCACGAGGTGATTTCGCCCCGCACCGGAATCGAGATAAAACGAACGGTGCGCATCGACGTCGCGCGGCTCGACCCCATGAAGATTGTGCGCCAGCTCCTGGCCCTGCTTGACCACCGAGGTCGCGCTGAAATCGCCGTTGGCATCCCGGCCAAAAGTGAGGGTGAGCAGGCCGTTCGCGAGCACGAGCGACTGGATGTCCGCCGGCTTGAAATCGCCGGGACGGGCGGTCGCCCCGTTGAGCGTGAGCGTGACGTCGGCCGCGAACGCGCGCGGGACCAGCAGCAGCACGACGGAGACGGCGATCGCGAGGGCGCAAAATCGCCGCACGGAGCGGGGGAGTATTTTCATCAGGCGCATGGCGCGAAGACGGGACGAAGGTGGAAACGTTGCGACGGGTTGGCCGCCCGGATGACGGACAGTCCGTCCGCGGCTGCGCGGGACGGATTGAGCGGCGTCCACCGAGGTGTTGTCAGGCTGATTCAGATACAGAGAAACTGCCGGGCTGCGACCCGCGGGATCGACCTGACCCGGGCAGTTCGCGCAACGCAGAAATCGTGTTTTCAGAGGAGAAAATGCCGGAGAAATCGGGCCGGTGGGGATTTCTCCCTCGGGAGGACGTTCGCCGGTTTCGCGCAAGCCAAAAATCGCCGAAAAATTAACACAATTCTTGCCACAAACCTATTGACGGCGAAAACCGGGAGTCCAATAGGTTGTGGTCGCCGCGGCGAGAAACCACATCCTGTTGTGGTCAACAACGCGTTAGTAAGTTCCGACAACTTTTGTTCGCTTTAGCCCCCAGCGTGCTAAAAACACCTCTTTTCAGACTCCATTTCATCTTTTTCCCCTCCAGTTGCCATGCTCAAAACCTTTCAAGTCGGCACCAAGACCTTTGTCCTCGATCAAGACAAGGCCGAGGCCGCGTTTGCGGCCAAGAAAGTGATCAACGGTCGCCAGACCATGTGCTTCAATCTGCTCCCCCTCAAATACCAGTGGGCCTACGATCTTTACCGCAAGATGAAGGCCAACCACTGGGAGCCCGAGGATATCCCGATGGGCAAGGATATCGAGCAATGGCGCGATGAAAAGGCCGTCTCCGACGTCGAGCGCTGGATCATCCGCATGGGCATCGGCTATTTTTCCGCCGCCGAGGGTATCGTCGGCGACAACATCCAGCACGTGGTCCGCGAGTTGGTCACCGCTCCCGAGCTGAAGCTCGTGCTCGGCCGCCATGCGCACGAAGAGAACATCCACGCCGATTCGCTCCTCTACATGATCGCCTCCCTCGGCATCAACCCGCACGAGTGCGAGGCGATGTTCGAGGACGTGCCCACCATCGTCCGCAAGAACGAATTTGTCACCAGGGTCTCCAAGGCCCTCCGCCGCGACCTCGATCTCACGCTCCCCGAGAACAAGAAGCTCCTCGCGAAGAACATCTTTGTCTTCGGCCAATGCATGGAAGGCACGCAGTTCTACGGCCTGTTCGGCATGGTGCTCTCGCTCTACCGCCAGAACAAGTTTCCGGGCATCGGCCAGATGTTCCGCTACACGCTGCGCGACGAATCGAACCACATCGAGGTCTTCCGGAATCTCTTCATGGACCTCGTTGAGGAAAATCGCGAAATCTGGACCGCCGAGTTCAAGGAGGAGCTGCGCGCCCTCATGGCCGAGGCCATTCAGCTCGAAAAAGAATTCATCCGCGACTGCCTCCCGGTCAACGCCGTCGGCCTCGCGATCGAGGAGTTCCTCACTTACATCGACTATATCGCGGATCGTCGCCTCGAAGGCTGCGGTCTTGCCCCGCTCGCCACCGGCGTCAAAAATCCGCTGCCGTGGCTCGCCGAGATGATGGACATTAAGAAGGAGCAAAACTTCTTCGAGGGTCGCGTCACCGAATACCAGAAAGCCTCCTCCCTCAACGTCGCGCACGACGACGAGCTCTAACCCCGGCTCGTCGCGTCCCTTCCGTCCTCCGCCGTCCTCGTCCGCTTCCTCTCGCCGTCTCCGCTCGTGGCCCTGCCGTTGCTGGCTGCGCCACGGCATTCTCATTTTTCCGCCTTCGCTTCCCGCCATTTTGTTTCGTTTTCATTAATTCATTATTTTCATGAGCAGCCATCATTCCCTTGCGCACGACCTCGCCCTCAAGCGCACCGTCCACACCCCCGTTGAACAAAAGCCCCATTACGCCTGGCGCGATGTCCTCGCCGGCGAGACCGTCGAACTCCCGCCCGTCATCCTCCTTTGCCCGCACGGCGAGGAGCGGTTCGTCCTCGCCGAGGTGGCCGACACGCTCGGCAAGGCCCTGACCAACGTCCATCTCGCCAAGGGCGAAAAAGAGATCTTCACCGAGGCCAACCGCGCCTGGGTCGCACGCATTTGCCGCGAAGTCGCCGCCAATCTCACCGCGCTCGCGCAGGGCCATCCGCCGCTCCGCCTCTCGCTCAACGCCCTCTACGAGCTCATCGAGAAAACCCTCGTCGACAATAATTCCTACTTCGTTGCCAAGAGCCTCCTCCTCAATCGCGCCCGCAAGATCGGCGTCGACCGCGACTCCGCCGCCACCTCGACCCTGCGGGTCATCCGCCGCAACAACCAGGTCGTCCCGTGGAGCGAGCACAAGGTTGAGATCGCCATCCGCAAGACCTTCCTCTCCCTCCAGCGCGACTCCGCCCCCGCCGTCGCCATCACCAAGGCCGTCGCCGAGCGCATCCACTCCTCGAAGCAATCCTTCGTCCACATCGAGGAAATCCAGGACATGGTGCAGGAGGAGCTCATGAAGACCGGCCACTACAAGGTCGCCGAGGCCTACATCCTTTTCCGCGCCCAGCGGGCCGTCGCCCGCGACACCGGCATCGACTCCGGCGCCGAGGCGCCCTTCACCGCCACCGCGTCCGACGCCTCCGCGCAGGCCACGATGATTCTGGTCAAGCGCCCCAGCGGCGAAAACAGTTTCTGGGACGGCGCCGACCTCCGCGAGCGCATCGAGTTCGCCCGCATCGGCCTCGACCTCTGCCTCTCCAACGACGAGATCGAGTCCGAGCTCCGCCGCTCCGTCTACGATCAGATTTCTCAAAAGGACCTCGACGCCACCATCATCCTCAACTCGAAGACCCTGATCGAGCGCGACGCCGATTTCGCGAAGTTCGCCGGCCGCATCCAGCTCACCTATATCTATGAAGAGGTGCTGGGCTGGGACATCACCCGCGACGGCATCGGCGCCCTCAAGACCGCCCACCAGCGCGCCTTCAAGAAATACCTGGAGCACGGCGTCGCCATCAAGCGCCTCAACCCCCGCCTCCTCGAATTCGACCTCGCCCGCCTCGTCGGCGTTCTTGATCCGTCCTCCGACCTCGAGTTCGACTTCCTCGGCATCCAGACCCTCTATGACCGCTACCTGATCATCGACAAAACCCAGAAGCCGTCGCGCCGGCTCGAGACGCCGCAGTTCTTCTGGATGCGCGTCGCCATGGGACTCTTCCTCGACGAACCCACCGATCGCGAAGGCAAGGCCGCCGCCCTTTACGAGCTCTACAAGTCCCGCCGCTTCTGCTCCAGCACGCCGACCCTCTTCAACTCCGGCACGCTCCACTCCCAGCTCAGCTCCTGCTACCTCTACTACGTCGACGATTCCATTGAGGGCATCATGCTCCGCGGCATCGCCGAAAACGCCTTCCTCTCCAAGTGGGCCGGCGGCCTCGGTGGCTCCTGGACCGCTGTTCGCGGCACCGGCGCCTACATCGGCGGCACCAACGGCGAGTCGCAGGGCGTCATCCCGTTCCTGAAGCTCCACAACGACCAGCTCGTCGCCGTTAATCAGGGCGGCAAACGCAAGGGCTCCGGCTGCGCCTACCTCGAGACCTGGCACAACGACGTCCTCGAATTCCTCGAGCTGCGCAAGAACACCGGCGACGACCGTCGTCGCACGCACGACATGAACACGGCGAACTGGATTCCCGATCTCTTCATGAAGCGCATGGAGGCCCGCGCCTCCTGGACCCTCTTCCGTTCCAACGAGACTCCCGACCTCCACGAGCTCTACGGCAAAAAATTCGAGGAGCGCTACGTCCACTACGAGCAGCTCGCCGAGCAGGGCAAGATCCATGGCCACAAGATCGAGGCCCTCGAGCTGTGGAAGAAAATGCTCTCGATGCTCTTCGAGACCGGCCACCCGTGGATCACGTTTAAGGACCCCTGCAACGTTCGCTCCCCGCAGGACCACATCGGCGTCATCCACTCGTCCAATCTCTGCACCGAGATCACCCTCAACACCTCGAACGACGAAACCGCCGTCTGCAATCTCGGCTCCGTCATCCTCGACGCGCACCTCCTTCCCACCGGCGAAATCGATCACAAGAGACTCCAGGAGACCATCCGCACCGCCGTCCGTGCGCTCGACAATGTCATCGACATCAATTTTTACCCGACCGCCGCTGCCAAACTCTCGAACAGCCGTCACCGCCCCATCGGCCTCGGCGTGATGGGCCTCGCTCACGCCCTCTACCAGCGCGGCCACGCCTTCGCCTCGCCCGAGGCCGTCGAGTTCAACGACGAGGCCATGGAAGCCATCGCCTACTACGCCTACGAAGCCAGCAGCGATCTCGCCGCCGAGCGCGGCACCTACTCCACCTACAAAGGCTCGAAGTGGGACCGCGGCCTCCTCCCGCAGGATACCCTCGACCTCCTCGAACAGGAACGCGGCATCCCCGTCGAAGTCCCCCGCGGCGGCCGCATGGACTGGACGTCCGTCCGCGCGAAGATCGCCCAGCATGGCATGCGCAACAGCAACGTCCTCGCCATCGCGCCCACCGCCACGATTTCGAACATCACGGCCACCTCGCCCTGCATCGAGCCCACGTATAAAAACCTCTTCGTCAAATCGAACCTCTCCGGCGAGTTTATCGTCCTGAATCCCTTCCTCGTGAAGGACCTCAAGGCCCGCGGCCTTTGGGACCAGGACATGATCGACAACCTGAAGTATTTCGACGGCGAGCTGAAGGACATCGACCGCATCCCCGCCGACCTGAAGGCCCGCTACCTGACCGCCTTCGACATCGACGCGAAGTGGATCATCGAGGCCGCCGCGCGCCGCCAGAAATGGATCGACCAGAGCCAGTCCGTAAACCTCTGGATCAAGACGCCCGACCTGAAGACGCTGAGCCACATGTATCGCAGCGCCTGGCACGCCGGCCTCAAGACGACGTATTATCTCCGAAGCCTCGGCGCCTCGAACATCGAGAAAGCAACCATCGCCGTGAAAAAAGAGACGCGCGGTGCCATTAAAGAAGGCGCCGACGGTGGCCAGAATTCCGGTGACAGCGGTGGCACGCATTCGGTTGCCCAGTTAAAAGCCGACAGTGTCCAGTCCTCCGCCAGCTTCGATACGCCCGCGTGCTTCCCTTCTGCGCTGAGCGGAGCCGACGTCACCGCGCCCCCGATGTCGATGAGGGCCGCGTCACCTAAGAAAGAATTCACCGCCGCCGAAAAGACCGCGTGTTCGATTGAGGCCATGCGCAACGGCGGCGAGTGCGAGGCCTGTCAGTAGGTAGGGCGCGTTATCCTTAACGCGCCGCGTCCTCCTCCTGCCCATCTTCCTGCGCATTAGCGGTGATCGTTTCTACGCGTATGCGCTGGAGGGCTACGAGCCTCCCCGCGTTCACCTCGATCATGGCTCGGGCTAGATGAAATTCTGGCTAGGTGATCTATCCGTGGCGCCGCGGGGTTGAACCCTGCCGAAATCCGTGCAGCTCACCCGCAAACACCGCACAATCCTCCGGTTATTTCGTTGTCGCCCACCGCAGAAATTAGGGACCCCGTAGGATTCTTCCCAATTCCTTCATGCGTTTGGCCTCGTTGACGTCGAGTTGTCCGAACTGCCGCTTCCAACGGTGGAATGTGACCTCGGAGATATTATGCTCCTTGCACACTTCCACGATGCTCTTGCCGCCGTCGGCTTCCCGCAAAATGCGGATCTTTTG
>SIBG01000051.1 GCA_009695305.1 Opitutus sp.
TCGTCGGCGCCAGCGAGGTGCGTCATCACGCCAAAGACGGCGAACGAAGCGATCAGGTAGGCGAAGAGATAAAAATAAACCGCGCCCGCGGCCATCGGCACGGTGCGCGCGGCGACGACGCCGAGGAGCAGGAAGCCAGCGTGCGAAACGCCGGAGAGGCCGATGAGGCGCTTCACGTTGTGCTGGGTAAGCGCGGCGAGGTTGCCGAAGAGAATCGTCGCCGCGGCCATGAGCGTGAGGACGGGCGTGACGAGCCACGCATAGGAAGCGAAGACATCGCGCGCGAGGACGAGCAGCACGGCGAAACCGGCGGCCTTCGAGCCGACGGCGAGGAAGGCGGTCACGGGCGTGGGCGCGCCTTGGTAGACGTCGGGGATCCAGATCTGAAACGGAAACGCGCCGATCTTAAACGCCACGCCGGAGAGCACGAGGACGATGCCGAGGCTCGCGAGAAAGTGGTGTGGGTTGGCGGCGAGGAAAGCGGCGAGCCGGGCGTAGTGGAAGGCGTTGTCGGTGTGACCGGGGAGCGCGGAATTGCCGGCGACGCCGTAGAGCAGGACGATACCGAAGAGCAGCAGGGCGGAGCTGAGAGCGCCCATCACGAGATATTTCAAACCGGCCTCGAGCGAGGCGGCGCTCGTGCGGAAATAGGCGACGAGGATGTAGAAGCCAACCGTGACGGTCTCGAGCGCGACGAAGAACATCACGAAGTGATTCGACTGCGCGAGGAGCATGAGTGAGGCCGTGACCACGAGCACGAGATGACAAAACTCGGTGCGCGGCACAGCGTGGCGGGCGAGGCTCACCCGCGCGAGCACGCAGACGAGAATCGCGGTAAGCAGGAAAAATGCGCGTAACACCTGGCCGGACTCACTGTGATGAAGGAGGCCGCCGAAGGAATCCGTGCCCACCGTAACGGAATCAAAATTAAGGAGGAGGCCACCCAACGTGCTGACGAGCCCGACCAGGGCGATGGCAGGGAGGTGCGCGTGGTATTTTTTTGGCAGGACGATTTCCAAGACAAGCAGCGCCAGCGCGAGACACGCGAGCATCAGCTCGGGGAAGACGGCGCTCCACTCGTTGAGCTCGGCGGTGGCTTTGACGACTTCGAGATTCATCGCGGGATCATTTTGTCATCGCGAGGCCCGCCGGAGCGGAACGTGGCGATCCATCTGAAATCGAGCTGGATTGCTTCGTCACATCGCTCCTCGCAATGACCGGCTTGGTTGAAAGCGCGGCGTCGAGCGGCGCGGTGAGAGACTTCGGCCAGAAGCCGATGAAGAGGAGGGCGGCGAGGAGGATCAGCGCGGGAATTTTTTCGGCCCAACGCAGGTCGGCAACCGGGTGCAGGTTTGTGACCCGCGTCAGTTGCTCGGTGGGCGGGCCGAAGAATACGCGGGCGGCGGAGCGCAGGCCGTAGATCGCGGAGAGGACGACGCCGGCCACGGCGAGCGCGGTGATGAGCGGGGAGAATTGCCAGAGGGCGACGAAGATCGTGAGTTCGCCCCAGAAGTTCGCGAAGCCGGGCAGGCCGATGCTGGCGAAGGTCGCGGCGACGAAGAACGCGGCGAGGACCGGCGCTTGCTGCGCGAGGCCGCCCATCTCATCCATCGCGAAGGTGTGCGTGCGATGGTGGACAGCGGTGGCGAGCAGAAAGAGCAGCGCGACCGAAAGGCCGTGCGCGACCATCAGCAGCACGACGCCACCGGCGCCGAGCACGGAGCCGGCGGCAATGCCGAGAAACGCGTAGCCCATGTGCATGACCGAGCTGTAACCGATCATCTGCTTGAGGTCGCGTTGCGCGATGGTGATGAGGCCGATGACAAGGATGTTGCCAATGACGGCGAGCCACGCGAGCGGATGCGACCAGTGCGCGAGGCCGGCAGGCAGGAGCGGGAGCGCAATCTGGACGAGGCCGTAGAGGCCGAATTTTTTCAGCACGCCGGCGTGAAGCATCGCGGCGGAGCTCGGCGCGGCACCGTAGCCGAGAGGCGCCCACGTGTGCAGCGGCCAGAGCGAAACCAAGATGCCGAGGCCAAAGAGGAGGAGGCCGGCGATGTTGGACTGCACCGTCTCGGCGAGCGGATGCGCGGCGAGGTGAGCGCGAAGCGCGATGAGGTCGAAAGAGTTCGCGCCGCTCTTCACGTAGAGGGCGATGAGGCCGACGAGCGAAATCATCGCGCCGAGTGTGAGGTAGATCGTCAGCTTCATCGCGGCGTAGCTGCGGTCGCGTCCGCCCCACACGCCGACCATGATGAAAGTCGGGATGAGCGCGAGTTCGTGGAAGAAATAGAAAAAGAAAACGTCCACGCTCGCGAACACGCCCATCAATCCGGCCTGCATAATGAGCAGGAGCATCAGATAAATTTTCAGGCGCTCGGCGCCCGACTGCAGCGCGTAGAGGCCGGCGGCGAAACCGACGAGGCCGGCGAGCACGAAGAGCGGGAGCGAAATACCGTTGAGCCCGAGCGTCAGGCCGATGCCGAGGCCGTCGAGACCGGTGGAGTAATGCGTGAGGAACGCGTAGCCGTGCACCGGGAGCGGGGTGTCGGAAAAATGCCACCAGACGTGCAACGCCAGCAACGCGGGAATCGCGAACGCCACGTAGGCGAGCCGGACCGACCAGCGCTTCGGCAGGCCGAGCGCGATGGCAAGGGCCAGCGCGAGCGGAGCCGCGAGGGAGAGGAGCAGAGGATCGAAAGGCAATTGGCTCATCGCAAAAACTGAACGGCAGAATCGGAGTTTAACCACGGATTACACGGATGAACACGGATCAATCCGTTCCGAATCCGGGTCGATCCGTGTGATCCGTGGTTAAAACGTTTTGCGGCCATTTGATTCAGGGAAATTACAGGGGCAGGTTGACTTCAGAGGGCGCCGGTCGCGAAAGCCCACAGCGCGACGACGCCGCCGAGAAACCAGTAAACGTAGGCGTTGAGGTTGCCGGTGTGCAGCGCGCGGGCGCCCATGCCGAAGAGGCCGACGAAGCCGGCGAGACCGCGGACAATCAGGCCGGCGAGGAAGATCTGCTCGAGGAAATTGAGGAGCATCGCGAAGCGCTGCTGGATCTTCGCGACGTAATAATCGTAGGCCGCGTCGAAGGAGTTCTTCAGTGCCCCGAGCGCGCCGAAAAGGCCGGGAGATTTCTGCGCCAGAGCATCGGTCGGCGCGGACGAGTAGAGCGCGAGTGCGGTGCTGGCACCGAGGAGCATGACGACGAGGCTCGTGACGAGGATGATCGTGTGGTCGGGGCCCTGAGCCTCGGGGATGAGGTCGAGGACGCCGTCGAACAGCCCGGCATAAAGACCGGTGTAGCCGCCGCCGATCGACAGCGCGGCGAGAACGACCAGTGGCGCGGTGAGGGTGACACCGCCTTCGTGCGCCTGGGCGGCGTGATCGCTGCGCGGCGCGCCGAGGAAGGTGAGTTTCCAGAGGCGGACCATGTAGAGCGAAGTGAGGACGGCGGTGAAGGCGAGGAGGCCGAAGACCGCCCGGTTTTTCGTAAAGGCCAGGAACAGAATAGCGTCCTTCGAGAAGAAGCCCGCCAGGAACGGGAGGCCGATGATTGCCCCGACGCCGATCGTGAACGTGGCGAAGGTGAGCGGCATCTTCTTCGCGAGGCCGCCAAGCTTGAAGATGTCCTGCTCGTGGTGGCAGCCGTGGATGACGGAGCCGGAGCCGAGGAAGAGGAGGGCCTTGAACGCGGCGTGGGTCGTGAGGTGAAACATCGCTGCGCCCACACCCACGGCGTAAAATACGGTGTGCGGCTGGCCGTCGTGCAGGTGCGTGTCGCTCAGCGAGCCGAGACCGAACGCCGCAACCATAAAGCCGAGCTGCGAGAGGGTGGAGTATGCGAGAATTTTTTTGATGTCGCGCTGCGTGATCGCGCAGAGCGCGGCGTAGAGCGCGGTGGCGGTCCCGGTCCACATGATGACGGTGAGGGCGTCGGGCACCATGAGGACATTGATGCGGCAGAGCATGTAGATGCCGGCGGCAACCATCGTGGCGGCATGGATGAGGGCGGAGACGGGTGTCGGGCCTTCCATCGCGTCCGGGAGCCAGACTTGCAGCGGGAGCTGGGCGGATTTGCCGACGGCACCGCAGAAGAGGAGCAGCGGAATCAAGGTGCTGAACACGAGGTGACCGGACTCGGACTGCTCGGCGAGGGCGGTGAGGTTGACCGTGTGATTCGTCCAGTAGCACAAGATGAGGCCGAGGAGAAAGCCGAAGTCGCCCACGCGATTCACGATGAAGGCTTTTTTCGCGGCGTCGCTGGCGGAGGTCTTTTCGTGCCAGTGGTTGATGAGCACGTAGGAGCTGAAACCGACCAGCTCCCAGAAAATGAACATCATGAAAAGATTGTCGGCGAGGACGATGCCGATCATCGAAAACATGAAGAGGGAGAGGCCGCCGAAGTAGCGGGCTTTCGCCGCATCGTCGCTCATGTAGCCCAGCGAGAAAACGTGCACGCAGAGGCCGACCACGCCAACGATGCAGAGCATCAGCGAGGCGAGATCGTCGAATTTAAAGCCGATGGAGATCGCGAGGTCGCCGAGGCGGAGCCACTCGGTGCTGGACTCGAAACGCAGGCCGCGCAGCGCCATGCGGATGGCGTCAATGGCGACAAAAGCGGCGGCGACCACCGCGACGGTGGCGGCGGCGTTGCCCTTGCGGCGCAGGAAGAGCGCGATCACGGCGGCCGAAATCAGGGGCACCAACAGGATGGTGGGAAAGTAAATGACGGTCGTCGTGGGCATCGGCGTCAGTTCTTCAGCGAGTTGAGTTCGTCCAGCTGGATCGTCTGGCGCAGGCGGAAGAGCGCGACGATGATGGCGAGGCCGACCGCAACCTCGGCGGCGGCGACGGTGAGGATGAAAAAGACGAAGACGTTGCCGTCCATGGTGCCGTTGAAGCGGGAGAAGGCGACCAGCGCGAGGGTCGAGGCGACGAGCATGAGCTCGAGGCACATGAAAACGACGAGCGTGTTGCGCCGCAGGAGCACGCCGAAGAAGCCGAGGGCAAACAGCACGCCGCTGATGACGAGGTATTCGTTGAGGCTGGCGGTGATCATCAGGCGTCCTCCGGGCCGTCGTATTTCTTGCTGAGCACGATCACGCCGAGCATCGCGATGAGCAGCAGGAAGCCGATCACCTGCACCGGCAGCAGATAGGTGGTGAAGAGCTGGTAGGCGTAGAGCTTGAGGTTCGCGCCGAGCGCGGGGACGGCGTGGAGGGGCCGCGACTCGAGCTGCCCGCGCGTCACGAACGTCCCGAGCCCCGCCAGGAGCAGGCCGAACGCGACGAGGCTCGCGAACATCGGGAGTTTCTTGAAACTCGCGGACGCGCGGCTCTTGGTGTCGAGCAGCATCACGATGAACAAGAACAACGCGACGACCGCGCCCGCGTAGACGAGCAGCAGCAGGAAGGCCAGGAGGTAGGCATCGAGTTGGACGAACAGCCCCGCGACGCCGACCAGCGAGAGCAGGAGGCACATCGCGGCGTTCACGGCGTTCTTGTTCGCCACGACGCCAGCGGCGCTGGCGATCGTGAAAGCGGCGAAGAGGTAGAACAGGATTTGAGCCATGGTCATCAGGCGTAGGGCGTCTGTCTTGCAGACGCCGCCGATGGGGCGCAACGCGGCGTCTGCAAGACAGACGCCCTACAAGGATTCAGATTCATGCACATGGATGTTCCTCAGTGCGCGGGGCCGGATTTCTCGGCGGCGAGTTTCTTATCCCACTTGTGATGCGAGTCAGGGAGTGTGCCGCCAAGTTCGTAGAGCCGGTCCTTGTGGTTGACCATCTCCGCGCGGGTGTAGCCGGACATCGAATATTGGTTCTGCAGGAAGATCGCCTCCTCGGGGCAGACCTCCTGACAAAGGCCGCAGTAGATGCAGCGGAGCATGTCGATGTCGAAGGCCTGCGGCGCCTTCTCGACGTGACCCGTCGGGGCGTCGGCGGGAATTTCGCCGGGCGTGATGCGGATGGCCTTCGGCGGGCAGACGAACTCGCAGAGCTGGCAGGAAACGCATTTCTCGCGGCCATTCGGATCCATCACGAGCGTGGGCACGCCGCGGTAGCCGGGCGGGATGGCGGGGCGCTGCTCCGGATACTCGAGCGTGACGTTGGGCGAGAAGATGTGTTTGAGCGTGGTTTTCAGGCCGCTCGCGATCTGCGGGAGGTAGGTGCGCTCGAGCAAGGTGAGCGTGGGGCGGACGAGAGGGATGACAGCCATCGGGATTTTCGATTAGGTCAGCCGCGTTCGAGGAACGCGATCCCCAGGGCGTAGAAAACGAGGTTCGCGATGGAGAGCGGGAGGAGTTTTTGCCAGCCGAGTTTCATCACCTGGTCGTAGCGGAAACGCGGCACGGTCCAGCGCACCCACATGAACAGGAACAGGAGGAAGACGATCTTGCCGAGGAATACGGCCAGGGACAGCAGTGCCACGAGCAGGGGCGTGCCGGCGAGGCCGAGCCAGCCGGCGACCGTCGCCAGCGGCAGCCCCGGCAGCGGATTCCAGCCGCCGAGGAACAGCAGCGTGAACACACCCGAGCCAATGATCATGTGCGAATACTCGGCGACGAAGAAGAGCGACCACTTGAAGGCGCCGTATTCCGTGTGGAACCCACCGACGAGGTCAGACTCGGACTCCGCCATGTCAAAGGGGTGGCGGTTGGTCTCGGCGTAAAGCGACACGAGGAAGATCAAAGCCGACAACGGCATGAGGAAGCCGAACCACACGCCGCTCCAGTGGAGCCCCGCGCCGCTCTGAAACTCGACGGCCTTCACGAGGCTCATGGTGCCGGGCTGGCCGGGGGCGTTGATCCAGAGAAACACCGGGAGGACCGAGAGCGTCATCGAGAGTTCGTAGGAGATAAGCTGCGCCGAGGCGCGCACGCCGCCGAGGAAAGGATACTTCGAATTCGAGGCCCAGCCCGCGAGGATGAGCGAATAAACACCGAGCGACGAAACCGCGAAGACCGCGAGCAGACCGACATCGACGTTGGCGAGCGCGAGCGGGATGAGCCGGCCGGCGGGATCGAAGTAGGCGCCGAACGGCACGACGGCGACGGTGGTGAAGGCGGGCATCATCGCGACGACGGGGGCGAGAACGAAATAGAGTTTGTTGACGTGGCCGGGGAGCGGCTCCTCCTTGAAAAGAAATTTCGCGCCGTCCGCCATCAGATGGAACACGCCGAGCCGTTGGAGAAATTTGCCAAGAAACGGCACCCACGCGATCCACGGCACGATGGCGCGGTTGGGCCCGGGACGGCCCTGCATCCACGCCGAGACCTTGCGCTCGGCGAGCGAACACGCACCAGCAAACGGAAAAATCACGAGAATGACCGCGAGACCTTTCGCGGTGCCCTGGATGACCGGATGAAGCTGGAAAAAGAAATCGAACATCTCAGGAGATCAGCATGATCACCGCGCCAAAGACGGTGAGGATCGCGCCGGCCAGGCGCTGCTTGACGGTGTTCTTGTGGTCGATGGCGAGATCGCGCAGCTCGGACTTTTTCGGCGCCTCGGGGGCCGACTTGGGCTTGCGCATGGTCAACGCAAAGAGGGCGACGCCGGCGAGGGCGAAGAAAACACCGAGGGCGAAAATGGGAGCGGAGTGCATAATGATCAGGCGGTCACGGCGGCGGACGGTTTAGTGGGTTGATAGTGGAGAGCCTCGGCCTCGATGAAGGGCAATGCCGACCACGGCGTGGCGTCGAGGAGAAGGCCGGTGTCGGGAATATTCGCGTAGGCCATCGGGCCGAGCCCAGCGACTTCGGCCGCGAGGGTTCGCCAAACCGACGCCAGATCGGGCGCCGGAACGTTCGCGCCCGCCGCCACGGCGAGCTTGGCGAGGACGACGAGGTCATCGGTCGCGCCGGCGAAAGCGGGCACGGCCTTCGCGAATTTTTGGAGGCGGAACTGCTGGTTCACAAACGTGCCGCTCTTCTCGAAAACGGTGAGCGTCGGGAGCACCACGAGTGCGGCCGCGCTCGTGGCGTTGGTCTCGGTGCCCAGATAGACGACGGTCACTTTCGCGAGTTGCGCGGCGGTGAGGCCGGCGGCGACGAGGTCCTCGCCGATGGAGATGACGGTCTTGACCTGACCGGCGTCGATCTGCGCGGCGAGGCCGGTGAGTTTTTGCGCCGGGAGCGAGGCGATGAGACCGGTGACGAGCGCGCCGCGGATGTTCGGGTTGCGGTCGGCGGAGACGAGGATCCGGTCGCCCGCCCCCACCCGGCTGACGAGCGAGACGGAAGCGCTCAGCACCGCCGCAAGTTTCTGCGTGAGGAACTGCTCCTCAACCGAGCTGCGCCCGGAACCAACCACGGCGATGGCGCCGGCGGAGGCCTTGAAAATCTGGGCGGCCGCGTAGACGGCGAGGTCGAGGCCGCTATCGGTGCCGTTGACTTTGATCGCGGTGAGCCGGTTGTCGGCGCGGACCAGCTTGTAGAGTTCGCGACCGGAGTCGGCCATCCACGTATCGTTCACCTCGTCGTTGCGGCGCGGCGTAATTCGGTAGATGGCACCCTCGCGCGACCAGACGACGGTGTTCGCGCCGACGCTCGACTCGGTGTCGAGGCTGTTCGTCTGCTTGAGGAACCAGACGCGCATCTTGAAACGAAAATCCGTGCTCGTGAGGGCACCCACCGGGCAGATGTCGACGGTGTTGAGCGAGTAGTTATTCTCGAGCTTCTTCCCCGGAAAGCACGTGAGCGTTGAGTGACTGCCACGATCGATGAAGCCGAGGACGTCGTCTTTCGCGATCTCCTTCGAAAAGCGGATGCAGCGCGAGCAGAGGATGCAGCGTTCGTCGTCGAGCATCACGCGCGGTCCGAGCAGCGTGCGCTTCGGCTTCACATTTTTCTGCTCGATGAAACGCGAGTAGCCGCGGCCGTAGCCGGTGGCTTGTTCCTGGAGTTTGCATTCGCCGGCCTGATCGCAAATCGGACAGTCGAGGGGATGGTTGAGGAGGAGAAACTCCATCACGCCCTCGCGGCAGTCCTTCACCTGCGGCGAGTTGGTGCGGATGTGGAGGCCGGGCGAAGCGTTGGTCGCGCAGCCGATCTGCGGGCGCGGCATCCAGTTGATCCGCTGCTTGCCCGTCGCCGGATCCAGAATCGGCGTTTTCGTCGCGGGATAGACGGCGGGCAGGCCCATTTCGATGAGGCACATCCGGCAATTGCCGACGATCGTAAGCTTCGGGTGGTAGCAATAGTGTGGGATATCCACGCCGAGCTGACGCGCGGCCTCGATGACGTTCGTGCCCTTGGGCACGGCAATCTCCTGGCCGTCGACATTGACGGTGACGAGGTCGGGTTTGAGCGGTGCGATCATCAGAGCGGAAATTATTAGACGAGTTCGAGTGCGCCGGCGGGCGGCGCGGTTTTCTTGGTCTCCGGGTAGGCTTTGAATTCATCGCCGAACTTCGCGATGAAGCTCTGGGTCGGCCAGGAGCAAGCCTCGCCAAAGGCGCAGATCGTGCGGCCGGCGATTTGATCGGCGACGTTCTTGAGCAGGGCGCCATCCTCGACCCGTGCGTGGTCGTGCACCATCCGCGTGGTGATTTTTTTCATCCACAGCGAACCCTCGCGGCACGGGGTGCACTGGCCACAGCTTTCGTGGGCGTAGAAGGCGTTGAGGTTGGCGAGGGCGGCGACCATGTCGGTCGAGTCGTCCATCACGATCACGCCGCCGGAGCCGCCCATCGTGCCGCAGGCGGCGAGCGTATCAAAATCCATCGGGAGGTCCTCGACCGTAAGCGTGCGCGAAGTGCCATCCTTGTTTTTCAGTGTGAACGTCTCGCCGAATTTCAAAACCTTGGCGGACGAACCACCGGGAATGACCGCCTTGAATTTCCGGCCGGGGAGCGGGCCGCCGCAGACTTCGTTGAGCAGTTGCCCCAGAGTGATCTGGCCGACCTCGTATTCGTAGTAGCCGGGTTTCTGGACGTGGCCGGAGACGCAGAGGATGCGCGTGCCGGTGTTGTTGGGCGTCCCGATCTTCGCGTAAGCGTCACCGCCGACGTCCAAAATGTATTTCACGTGGCAGAGCGTCTCGACGTTGTTGACGATGGTCGGGCACTGGTAGAGCCCGAGCACCGCGGGGAAATACGGCGGCTTGATGCGCGGATACGGGCGCTTGCCCTCGAGCGATTCGATGAGCCCGGTCTCCTCGCCGCAAATGTAAGCGCCCGCGCCGCGGTGAACGTAGATTTCGCAGCTGTAGCTGGTGCCGAGGAGGTTCGGCCCGCAGAAATTCGCCGCGCGCGCCTCGGCGATCGCCTGCTCCAGAATCCGCGCGCCATGCGGAAACTCGCCCCGGATGTAAATGTAGGCCTGCTTCACGTTGTTCGCGAAGCACGTGATCATGATGCCCTCGATCAGCTGGTGCGGATCCTGGTGCAGGATATAGCGATCCTTGAACGTGCCCGGCTCGGACTCGTCGGCATTCACGACGAGGTAGATCGGCTTGCCGCTCTTCTTGTCGAGGAGCGTCCATTTGAAACCGCACGGGAAGCCCGCGCCGCCGCGGCCGCGCAGGCCGGACTGCTTCACCTCGTCGACAATCGCCTCCGGCTTCATCGTCACCGCCTTCTTCAAGACCGCGTAGCCGCCGTGCTTCACATAGCACGCGAGATCGTTCGAGTAACCAGGCTCGTCGATGTGCTGGAAAATGATGCGGCGTTGAGCGGGGGCGGACATGGCGGGATGGACAATTTTGGCTGGGCGATTTGCGCTGGCCCGTCAGCGCCGCTGCGCGGCGGCCCGTTTGATTTCGGCGCTCAGCGCCTTCGCCTTGGCGCCGTCGACCTTCTCGTGGAGTTCGTCGTCGATCATCACGACGGGCGCGGTGCCGCAGCTCGCGAGGCATTCGACGAATTCGATGGTGACCTCGCCGTCCGGTGAAATTTCGCCGATGCCGGTGGACGTGTTGAATTCCTGCTCAAACGCCGCGCACGTCTTGTAGCCACCCAGCAGCGCACAGGAGAGCGTGCGGCAGACCTTGATGTGGCGGCGGCCGATCGGTTTCTGCCGGAACATCGGATAGAACGTCACGACTTCGTAGACGTTGATCGGCTGGAGCTCGAGTTTCGCGGCGACCCACTCGATGGCTTCCGGCGAGATGAAGCCGAGGTCCTCCTGCACCAAGTGCAGCAGCGGCAACGTGGCGCTCCGCTTGGTCGGATAATGCGGAATGACCTCGGCGATCTTGGAGAGCGTGGCGGGCTTGAGATTCATCAGGCGCAATTTTCAGCGATCACACTCGCCCATGACGAAGTCGAACGAGCCAAGGATGGCGACGACATCGGAGACGAGACAGCCGACACAGACTTTCGGCAAAATGGAAAGGTTGGCGAACGACGGCGCGCGGATCTTCAGCCGCCACGGGACCCCGCCACCCTTGCTCACGATGTAGAAGCCGAGCGCGCCCTTCGGGTTTTCCGCTTCGAAGTAGACCTCGCCGGCGGGCAGCTGCGGCCCCTCGGTCACGATCATGAAATTCTGAATCAACTCCTCCATGCTCGTGAGAATTTTGTCCTTCGGCGGCGCGAAGATTTTCCGCGCATCCTTCGCATACCAGTCGCCACCCGGAAAATTCGCGAGCACCTGCCGGATGATCCGGATCGACTGGCGCATCTCCTCGCCGCGGACGAGATAGCGGTCGTAGCAGTCGCCCTTCGTGCCGACGGGCACGTCGAACCGATACTGCTCGTAGCCGGAGTAGGGCTTGTCCTTGCGCAGATCGAGGCCGACGCCGGAGCCCCGGAGATTCGGACCGGTGAGGCCGTAGGCGATGGCATCCGCCGGCGAGATCACGCCGACGCCGACCGTGCGATCCATGAAGATCTTGTTGCGCGTCAGCAGGGCGAGCGTCTCCTCGAGAATCGGCAGAAACTGATCGCAGAACGCGCCCACGCGCCCGGTCCAGCCCTCCGGCACATCGCGCTGCAATCCGCCGATGCGGCTGTAGCTCGTCGTGAAGCGCGCGCCGGTCAGCTCCTCGAACAGCTTGTAGAGTTTCTCGCGCTCCTCGAACGCATACATGAACACCGTCCACGCCCCGACATCGATGCCGAACGCGCCGAGCCCGAGCAGGTGCGACGAGACGCGCGCCAGCTCCGCCGTGAGCACGCGGATCGCCTGGCAGCGGGCGGGCACCTCGAGCTTCGCGAGTTTTTCCACGGCGATGGCGTAGGCCATGTTGTTCGCCAGCGGCGCGATGTAATCCAGCCGGTCCGTGTAGGGCACGAACTGGTTGTAGGTCATGTTTTCCGCGATCTTTTCGTCACCGCGGTGCAGGTAGCCGATGACCGGGTCGCACTTGGTCAAAATCTCCCCATCGAGTTCCATCTGGAGCCGGAGCACGCCATGCGTGGACGGATGTGACGGGCCCATCGAGAGCGACATCTTCTCCGTCTCGAATTCCTGCCCGGCGCCGGGCGCCGGGCGGACGCGAGCGGATTTCGCAGCGCTGTCAGAAAAAGCAATTTCGGTCGCCATGTTTATTCGGGCTTCTCCCGTTGCTCGCTCCAGCTCTCGTCCTTCGCCCGCGGCTCGGCTTCGGTGAGATTCATCTCGCCCGCCGTTGCCACGAACGGCCCGCCGGCCATCGGCGATGCGATCACCTTGGTCTTCGTCTCCTCGGCAATCTCCGGGTCGGGCAGCACCGTCTCGATACCGGCGAGCGGAAATTCCTTCCGCAGCGGGTGGTAGGGATAGCCATCCCACATCAAAATGCGGCGCAAGTCGGGATGGCCCTCAAACTTGATCCCAAACATGTCGAAGCACTCGCGTTCGTGCCAGTTCGCGCCGGGCCAGAGGCTGACAACGCTCGGCGCGATGGGCGCGGCGTCATCGCCGCTGCAATTCGCTGCCACGCGGATGTAAACGTGCCGCGTCGTCGACAGCAGGTGATAAACCACCGTGAAACGCGGCAACACGCCCTCGGCCCAGTCGACCGCCGTCAAATCGACCAGCATGTCGAACGCGAACTCGTCGCGCAGGTATTTGAGCACCGCGAGCACCTCGGCGACGGGCACGTTGACCGCGGGGTGATCGAGGCTCGCGCGCTCGGTCACCTGCGGAAATCTTTCCTGGAGCGCGGACGTGGCGTCGGCGGGAGCGGACATCGGTGCAACGGGAAGTCGTTTCAGGCTCAGGCTGAAAGCAGGTTCTTGGCCGACGGCTCGCGTTTGACCTTCGCCTGGAGTTTCATGAGCGCATCGAGCAGTGCCTCCGGGCGGGGCGGGCAGCCGCTGATATAGACGTCCACGGGCACGATCCGGTCCACCCCCTGCAACACCGAATAACTGCGATACATGCCGCCGGTGCTGGCGCAGGCGCCCATGGCGATGACCCACTTCGGCGCCGCCATCTGATCATAGATGCGGCGGACGGCGGTCGCCATCTTGTAGGTCACCGTGCCGGCCACGATCATGCAGTCCGACTGCCGGGGCGAGAAACGCATCACCTCCGCGCCGAAGCGCGCGATGTCGAACCGCGACGCCGCCGTGCCCATCAACTCGATGGCGCAGCACGCGAGGCCCATGGGCATCGGCCACATGGAATTCGAACGGATCCAGTTGATGACCGCATCGGCCCGGGAGACCACGACCTCGCCCTCGATCTTGCTGTTGTAGGCCAGTTCAGTGTTCGACGAGACCATGGTGAGCGGGAGCGATTAGGATGAAAATCGCCCGCAGAGTTGAGTCCCCTACCCCGCCGCGCAAGACGGTTTTAGGAAAACTTCCCCCCGCCCTGGCAGGTAGAAGGAGCGACGCGATGGAACGACAGCCGTCCTTGCGCCGGCACTGCGGCGGGGAGGATTTGCGGCCGGGAGGATTTTCCGTTGACCGGCACTGGCGCTTCGCCCTTCTTTGGCCCTTCGCCTGTCGGAAGACCGCTGTTCGAGCGGCCGGCTGGGCACCCGGAGAGATGGCAGAGTGGTCGAATGCGCGTGCTTGGAAAGCACGTGTAGCCGCAAGGCTACCGGGGGTTCGAATCCCTCTCTCTCCGCCACTTTCCCCGGATCAAGAACTTCTTGAGGTCACTACAACTCGCCAACGACCACCAAGTAAAGCTCTTGGATCTGACAAAAGCCGATGCCGTGCGTCATCTATTGGCTCGATCGGATGAATGCCCTCGCCGACCTTCCCACGGTGAGCAGTTTCGGCGATTCGCCGCGTTCAGGTAGTGCCACCTCACTTCGCAGAAATTCCCCGCGACCGCCGTTGACCACGTGAGCCGGACGGACGGGCGGCCACCGTCGGGGCGGTCGCGATCACATTTCGCGACACGAGGGATTCGCGCTGGTCGCTGATCACTCGAGCAATACGCTCGATCTCCTCCGCCGGGACCGCAGCTTTTTTGGCAAACTGCGGCCAGCGTTGGACGGACGCCGCCACTTGATCCGTGATGGCCTGGATCGCCTTTGGTTCGGCGCCAGCGTCCCGCGCCAGAGCAGAAACCTGCGCCGCCGTCGGCGCGCGCCATTCCCCGCCGATCCCCATACCCCGCATCGACTGCACACTCGGCGACACGAACACCAAGTCGAACGCGGGCGAAAACGCCCACTCGCCTCGCCGGTAAACGAAGGCGTGGTTCTTGCCGTGGTCGTCACGATTGCTGGCCGCGACATTGAAGATCATGCGCCTGATACCCTCCAGGACCTGCGTCATGTCGCGCGTCAACGCCTTCGCGACCAGCAGGAGATCGCGATAGTCGCACTTGTCCGGATCCTTGTGCGCAATTCCTGCAAACGAATGCACGTGGATGCGTTCACTGGCGTCGCGGTCGAAACGCTTCACCCCAAAATGCCGGCGCACCTTGCCTGATTGATCGGCCACGGCAAACAGCCGCGTTTCCGGCATCGCGATGCCCGCCGCGCGAGCCATCGCGGCGTAAGCATGCTCCATCGGCCCGATCGTATTGTGGGTGCTCAGGTCAAATTTCACGAGCCACGGCCTATAGCCGGCCGGATACTCGCCGCCGCCGTAAAGCACCTCGTCGGGCACGCGATCGTTCACCGCGATCACGACTTTGGGGTATGCGCCACCGGCGGTGCCGCCGGCTTCGACCAAATGTGAGAGCACCTTCCCGGCCGATCCGGCCACAACCGCACGGGCTTCGCGCTCCAGCACGACAAGTTTTGTCTGCTGGAATTTAGGCAGCAAGCCGGGCTCCGGCCACGCCGGCTCATACGTCAACGCCCCCATCCCGCGCTGGCCGACATACGCGAGCCGCATCAACGGCGTCACCTTGTTCGGCTTGATGCCTTTTTCCGCAAAACGCATGTCCATGAGCTTCGCTCCCCACGAGTCCGGGAGCGAATCGTGAAACAGCCCCGGCAGGCCGTCGAAACTCTTGGCGTGGTAATACTGCACCCCCGGCTTCCGCGGCAAATGCAACGGCGACAGGTCATGCCCCTGTGCGAGCCAAGCGGAGTCGTATTCGAAGAAAATTCGGCCACTGCCTTCGACCAAGCGACCGACCGGCTGTCCGTGATAGGCGACGTTAAGCATGTTTGACCCTCCGTCCACGCAGCCGCTTGGGCACCAGCAGTTCATCAAGGGAACGCGGCGCATCGGGGAGTGCGCACACTTGGTCGACGTCCCGCAAGTGATCCAAGACCGAGAGCACGCGCAAGAGGCGCAAGAGCGCGATCCGGCCAGTTTGCTCGAACAGGCGGTAGGTGGACGGTCTCAGCCCGGACCGGCGCGCGAGTTCATCCTGCGACCAGCCCAGTTGGAGCCGCGTCGTTCGCACTCTGACAGCCAGTTCCAAGGCTACCTCTATCTCGGTTTTTAATGCTAACATTATGGTAGTAAAATGCCAATTAGGCTTAATTCAAACAATATGTTAGTAGTAAATAACTCACTGCCTTTGAGAGCAAAAATCGTCAGGATTCTTACGGAATCACCCTCTGAAAAACAGGTATTAGCGCCACTTTGGTTCGCGTTGAAATCGCGCCTCCTCCGCCAGTTTTCGTTACGATGGAGGGCCTGCCAGGCTGGAGCGACGCGAGGTCGTCGCGCCCAGCAGCGGGCGGGCGCCACCTATTTCCCCAGTCGCACCGGCCGGCCGGTGCGCAGCGACTTCACCGCCGCTTCGGCGAGCACGATGGCCTGACGGCCGTCGCCAGCGGTCACGGGCATCGGTTTCCGTTTCACCACCGCCTCGACGAACGTTGCCAGCTCGGCGCGATACGCCTCGGCATAACGCTCAAGGAAGAAATAGAGCGGCTGGTCGGTCGAGACCGCCGCGCTATTGGCCAACTCCACGGTGGTCGCGACTCGATTGCCGGCCATCAAGCGCCCCTTCGACCCGTGCACTTCGATGCGCTGATCGTAGCCGTAAGTCGCCCGGCGGCTGTTGTTGATGTGGGCCAGCCGGCCCGACGCCGTTTTCAGGAGCACCATCACCGAGTCCGTGTCGCCGATCTGGCCGACCGCGGGATCGACCAGGCAACTGCCGTAGGCAAAGACCTCGACGGGCTCTTCACCGAGGAGCCAGCGCGCCATGTCGAAATCGTGAATCGTCATGTCGCGCAGCTGACCACCGGAAACTTTCAAGTAGGCGAGCGGCGGCAGGCCGGGGTCGCGGCTTGAGATGATGACCTGCTCGACCCGGCCGATCTCGCCCTGCGCGATGCGGGCCTGCAGCGCCGCGAAGCTCGGGTCGAAGCGGCGGTTGAAGCCGACGAACATCGGCACGCGCGCCTGCTTCACCGCCGCGAGGCATTGGTCCACCCGCCGCAACGAGAGGTCGATGGGTTTTTCGCAGAAGATCGCCTTGCCCGCCCGCGCCGCCGCGATCACGAGCGCGGCGTGCGTGTCGGTCGACGACGCGACGATGACCGCATCGACGGCGGCATCGTTCAGGGCGGTGGACTGATCAACCACGCGTGCGCCGTATTTGGCGGCCAGCGCCGTCGCGGCCGCGGCGTTGACGTCGATCACGTAGCGGAGCGACGTGGCGCCGGTGGCGGCGAGATTGGCGGCGTGGATGGCACCGATGCGGCCGGCACCGAATTGAGCGAAGGTTAACATGGGAAGAGTGAAAGGGAGAGTGAGAGGAGAAGGCGGCGCTGCCAAGGATGGCGGCGGCGAAACGTTAGAGTGGTTTTAGGTAGGGCGTCTGTCTTGCAGACGCCGCTCGGGGAGATTCGCCGAATGGCGTCTGCAAGACAGACGCCCTACATTGGAACGCACTGGTCATTGCGCATCGGCGAGGATCGCTTTCATCACATTACCGTCGGCGGTGGGGAGCGCGACACCGAGGAGGTGCGCGATGGTGGGGGCGACGTCGAGGTTGCGCACGCGATCGAGCTTCACGCCTCTCTTTATGCCGGCGCCTTGGGCGAGAAAAATCCCGTCGAGCTGCGGGTCGGTGTTGAGGTAGCCGTGCGTGCCGCCGTAATTCTCGGCGGGGCCGGCGGCAAGGTCGCCGATGGCGGCACCAGAAAAGGCATAGCCGTCCTTCGCGTAGAGGATGAGTTCGCCCATCGCTTCATTTTCGGCGGGCGTCGGCATGCCGAGACCGTGGGCGGCGGTGGTGGCGTCGAGGACTTGCGCCACTCCCTCGGCGCGCGCGAAGAGTTCCTTGAGTTGCGGGACCAGTTCGGCGCGGCGCGCGGGATCGGTTACGTAAACGAACGCGGCGCCCCCTTGCGCGCCCACGTAGGCATCGCACTGCGCGATGGTCGCGCCCGCCGTGCGCAAGAGGCCGGCCTGCTTGAGGACGACATTCGCGTAGCAGTATTTTTCGACCTTTTTGAATCCGTGATCGGTGGTGACGATGATGGTCGTTTGTGCGCGGCGGCCGGTGGCATCGATCGTGCGCAGGAGATCGCCGACACGGCGGTCGGCGAGGGCAAGCGCAACAGTGCCCGCCAGCGAACCGGGACCGTAGCGGTGGTGGGTGGAGTCGGTGGCGAGCGGGTGATAGAGCAGGAGGTTCGGGCGGTGGCGCTCGAAAATGAAGTTGGCGGCGCGCGACCACATTTCGTCGCGCCAGACGATGTTGCGGCCGTTGGCGCGCAGCGCGGCCGCGTCGAGCTCGGCAGCGGTGATGACACCCGCGGCGACCATCTCGCGCGGGAGGGGATCGGTCGTGGAGGGGAGTTCGGCAAAGCTCCAGGTGATCGTTTTGGCGCGCGTGACGGCGACCCAATCGACCTCGGCGGTCGTCAGGCCGGCGGCGTGCGCGGCATCGTAGACCGTGGGCACGCGCACGAGCACGGTCTTGTCGGCCCACTGCTCGATTTTCGTCGGCTTGCCAGGGCCCTGGCGAGTGACGAGGCCGTTGAAGAGCACGCCGTGTTTCCGCGGCGACACGCCGGTTACCAAGGTCGTGTGGTTGGGCCAGGTGATGGCGGGATTTGCGATCGTCATCGCCGCGGCGACCGCGCCGTCGGCGGCGAGCCGGCGGAGATTGGGCAGCGGAATCGACTCGTCGCGCCAAAGGTAGGCGGGGAAGCCGTCGATGGTGATGAGGACGACGTGGCGGTCGGCGTTCGCCGCGTGAAGCGCGGACGAGAGCAACAGGACCGACCAGCTGAGCGGGATAACCGAGCGGAGGAATTTCATGGCGAAAATAAGGTGGCGCGGCGGGAGGGCGTGGGGCTGGGACGGGCCGTCACAATTCCACGACGCAGTTATCCTGCGCGGAGCGGGTGGCCGCGATCGCAATTTTTTGGGCCGCGATGCCATCCTCGCAGGTGATGAGTGGCGGGCGGTGGTGCAGCAGGTTTTGCACGAAATTCTGGAGCTGTATGATGTAGGCTTCCTCGAAGCGCTCGTAGAATCCCGGGATCGTATCGTGCGAGATCGCGCCGTCTTTCATCAGGAGCACCGGCGTCTCCCGATCGTAGCCGATCTGGATCGTGCCCTCGGTGCCGACAATTTCCGTGTGGATGCCGTAGCCGTAAACGCCGCTGCGGCTGAGGCTCACCACACCGATGCAGCCATTCGCAAAACGCAGGTTTGTGATCGCGTTGTCCCAGTCGCCGATGGGCGCCATCTCGGGATAGGCGAGCACGCCGGCGGTGCTGTAGACACTCGCCACCTCGCCGATGAACCACCGCGCGAGATCGAAATCGTGGATGCCCATGTCGAGGAACAGCCCGCCACTGTTCTCCGGCCTCAGGTAGTCGAGCGGCGGACGCGCCTTGTCCTTGGAGGTCGACTTGAAGACGCAGGGTTTTCCGATCGCGCCCTCAGCGATTTTTTTCTTGGCCGCCGCGTAGCCCGCATCGAAGCGGCGCATAAACCCAAGCTGGAAGAACACGCCGCTCTGGGCGACGGTGTCCTTCATCGCGATCGCGTCTTCGAGCGCGAGTGCCAACGGCTTTTCACAAAAGATCGCCTTACCCGCGCGCGCCGCGTCGATGACGACATCGCGGTGGAGCTTGGTGGGCGTCATCACGACGATGGCATCGACGTTTTTGTCCGCGAGCAGGTCCCGGTAGTCGGCGCAGGCGCGCGTGGCGCCGAACTCGGCGCGCACTGACTCCGCGACGTCGGCCCGCACGTCGGCGACCGCGTAGAGCGCCGCACCGGGCACGCGATTCGCGAGGTAGCGGGCATAGGCGATGCCCATGCGGCCGGCGCCGACGAGGGCGAGATTCAGTTTGGGTTTCATGGGAGAAAGCGAGGAATGAGCGGCTTGCAAGTGAGGCTGACTGAACTCCGCTCTACTTGATCAATTCGATCGGCACGGGTGTGAACTCGGCGATCTTTTCGCCCGCGAGGAGCTTCACGGCATTTTCCACCGCGGTGCTGCCCATCCGCGCGGCAAACTGGGCCACGGTGGCGCCCATCGTGCCTTTCGTGATCGCCGCGCGCGCTTCGGGCTGCGCATCGAAACCGACCACGACGATTTTCCCCGTCTTGCCCGCAGCCGCGATCGCCTCGACCGCGCCGAGCGCCATCAGATCGCTGCACGCAAAGACTCCGCTCACCTGCGGATGGGCCTGCAGGATGTTTTGAAAAACATTAAAGCCTTGGTCGCGTTCCCAATTGGCCGGTTGCGACGCGACAATCTTGAGCCCGGGATACTTCGCGACGGCCTCGCGGAACCCGCGGAGGCGCGAGTCGCCCGTTTCGTGGCCAGGAATACCTTCGAGCACGGCGATTGCGCCCTTGCCGCCCAACGCGGCGCCGATGAATTCACCGGCCAGCTTTCCGCCGTCATAGTTGTCGGAGCCGATAAACGTCGCGATCTTTCCTCCGGCTGCGGCGAGCGCCTTTTCGTCGGCGCGGGTATCGACGATCACCACGGGAATGCCCGCTTTGTTGGCTTTCACAATCACCGGGACGATCTCGCGCGAGCCGCTGGGCGTGATGCACAAGGCGGCGACCTTTCGCTCGATGAGATTTTCGATGATCTGCATCTGCCGCTCGACATCGATTTCCCGGTCGGCGGCTTGCACGACCAGATTTACGCCGAGTCGCTTCGCCGCCTCTTCGGCGCCTTTTTGCATATCGATGAAAAACGGGTTGTTCAGCGTTTTCACGACGAGCGCGATTGTGGGTTTGCCACCGGGCGCGCCCGCAGTAGCGGCAGCGGACGTTGGTTCAGTGCGGTTGCAGCCGGCGAGAAGGGCCAGACCGCCGGCGATGAGACTCAGGGTGAAGAAGCGGTGGGTTTTCATGGGGGGAAAATCTTAGCGCTTCGGGCGCTTGAAGGCGGTGTCGAGCAGCACGGCGAGGATGATGACCGCGCCGATCACGACCTGTTGGATGAACGAGGACACCCCGAGCAGGTTCAGGCCGTTGCGGAGGACGCCCATGATGAGCGCACCGATGAGCGTGCCGACGACACTCCCCTGCCCACCCAGCAGACTCGCGCCGCCGATCACCGTCGCGGCAATCGCATCCAACTCATAGTTGATGCCGGCGATGGGCTGCGCCGAGTTGAGGCGAGCGGTGAGCATCACGGCGGCGAGCGCGCTCAAGAGACCGCAGACACCATAGACGAGGGTCTTGTGCAGCCGCACGCGGACACCGGAAAGCAGCGCGGCCTCCTCGTTGCCGCCCATCGCGAAAAGATAGCGGCCAAACGGGGTGCGTCGCAGCACGAAATGCGCGATCGCGTAGACCACGATCATGATCACGACGGGCACGGGCACCCGGAGAATTTCACCGGTGGCGATCCAACGAAAATCTTCGCCGAAACCGGACACGGGACGGCCATTCGTGTAAAGCAGCGAGCCGCCCCGGGCCACACTCATGATCCCCAGCGTCGCGATGAAGGGAGGCAGCCGGCCAAAGGTGATGAGCAGGCCGTTCACGAGGCCACACGCGAGGCCCGTCATGAGGCCGGCGAGCAACGCGAGCGGGACCGGCACGGTGCGTTGCAACAAACTCGCGGTGACGACACCGGAAAACGCGACGAGCGAACCCACGGAAAGATCGATCCCGCCACTGATGATGACAAACGTGAGACCGACCGCGATGACGGCGTTGATGGACGTCTGCTGCGCCACGTTGAGCAGATTAGAGACCGTCAGAAAATGCGGCGTGAGCGCCCACAGCACGGCACAGAGCGCGAACAGTCCGACGAGCGTGCCAAACTGGCGGCCCGAGTGGGCGAGAAATTCACGCGGTTTCATGCGGCGTGGCGCCCGGCGCGGCCGAGCGCGGCGGCGAGAAGTTTTTCCTGCGTGGCCTCGGCGGCGGTGAATTCACCGGCGATGCGGCCCGCGTGCATCACCAAGATGCGGTCGCTCATGCCGAGGATTTCCGGCAATTCGGACGAGATCATGAGAACCGCCGCTCCGCGCGCCGCGAGTTGGTTGATCAGCTGGTAAATCTCAACCTTCGCGCCGACGTCGATCCCTCGCGTCGGCTCGTCAAAGATGAACACATCGGCCTCGGTCGTGAGCCATTTGCCGAGCACAACTTTCTGCTGGTTGCCGCCGCTGAGCGTGCCGACGCGCTGGTGCGGACCGGGCGTCTTGATCCGCAGCTCAGCGATGCGGGCGGCGGTCGCCGCAGACTCTTGCGCGACCTGCATCACGCCAAATCGGGAAAACGCGCCGACGCTGGGCAGGCACGTATTTTCCTGCACCGAGAGCCCAAGGACGAGCCCTTGATGCTTCCGGTCTTCCGTGAGAAATCCCAGACCGAGGTCAATGGCGGCGCGCGGAGATCCGATCTGCCGTTCGTGCCCACCCACAAAAATTCGCCCACCGTCGACTGGATCGGCACCGAAAACGGCCCGCGCCAGTTCGGTCCGGCCCGACCCCATGAGGCCCGCGAGGCCGACGACTTCCCCCCGCCGGAGCGTGAAATTGATGTCGTGCAGCACACCGTGGCGCCGCAGCCCCTCGACGCGGAGAGCTTCGTCCCCGACGGGTGCGGTTTGTTTGGGGAACTGGTCTTTGAGGTCCCGCCCCACCATCAGCCGGACGAGTTCGGGCATCGTCGTTTCGCCGATCGGACGCGTGCCGACATGACGACCGTCACGCAAGACCGTCACGCGGTCGCCGATCACGAAGAGCTCTTCCATGCGATGCGAAATATAGACGAGGGCGACGCCCCTCGCCTTGAGTCGAGCGATGGTGGCGAAGAGTTCACGAATCTCCTGCTCGGTCAGCGCCGAAGTCGGTTCGTCCATCATGAGCACGCGGGCATTGAGCGAAAGGGCTTTTGCCACCTCGACCATCTGCTGTTGCGCGACGCTCAGGCGGCTGACGACCGACCGCGCATCGATGGCCACGCCCAGCTCGTCGAGGATTTTTTGCGCGGCGCGCACCAACGCCCGTTGATCGATCACGCCCGCCAGCAGGCGCGGTTCGCGGCCCAGGAAAATATTTTCTCCCGCGGTGAGGTGCGGGATGAGGTTGAATTCCTGATAGATGATCCCGAGCCCCAGCGCCTGCGCGTGCCGCGGCCCGCGAATCTCGATGGGCACGCCATCGAGGAGCACCTCCCCGGCATCGCGCGCGACGGCGCCGCTGATGATTTTCATCAACGTGGATTTGCCCGCGCCGTTTTCGCCGAGCAGCACATGCACCTCGCCGGCCCACAAATCGAGGTCGACGCCGTCGAGCGCGACCACGCCGGGAAACTCCTTGCGGATGCCGCGGAGCGCGAGCGCGGGGACGGTCAACGCCGGGTTCATCTCAAAACAGGACGCGCCCCCGGCTCAGCGGCGGCGCAGGAATTCCGAGCAGCTGCGCGAGCGTCGGCGCGAGGTCGTCGACGCCGACGCGCTGCGGGTAGGTCCCGGGTTTCACGCCAACGCCAAACCACATCAACGGCACGTGCGTATCGTAGGGATAGGGCGTGCCGTGGTTGGTGCCGGTCTTCCGGTCGACCCAGTTGGGTTTCAATTGATAAAACACATCGCCGCTGAGCGCGCGATTGAAGCTGAGCAGTGCGGCGGCGCCATAGTCGCCCTTCACGTCGCCCGCCTCGAGCTCCGTCCGCGTGAACGACAATTCGATGAAGTCGATCGTGAGCAGCGCGTCGCGCACGACTTTTTCCGCGGCAGCCTGCGACACCTTTTTTTCGGCGAGCACATCGCGCTGGAAGAGCAGCCAGTTGACGTCGGCCACGATCCAGTGCCGCCCCTCGCCCAGCGGGCCGAACGCGCGGTCGAGCGCGGCCTCGCACGTCTTCAGGATGCGGACGTTGTCCACGCGGCCCGCAGAGACCCCGGGGTGCATTCGCTGGAGCCGCTCCGGCACCGGCGCGATACCGTGGTCCGCCGTGAGCACGATCGTGCAGTTCTTCAGGCCCACGCGCGCGTCCAGGAACTTGAAGAAATCCGCGAGCATCCGGTCGGTGCGCAGCGTGATGTCCATCACCTCGTGGCTGTCCGGTCCGTGGTTGTGGCCGACCGAGTCGTTGGCCGAGAAACTCACGCCGAGCACGTCCGTCACCCCGCGTTTCCCGAGGTTTTCGTTTTCCACCACGGCGCGCGCGAAGTCGACGAGCACCTCGCTTTTGAACGGCGTGTTTTCAAACGCCTCGTAGAAGGCCGGGCCGATCGTGGCGGCGCCGCCGTCCATCTTCTTCGGGAAGATGCGCCCCAACCCGAATTCGGGCGACTCGCCCTCCACGTCGTCGGGGCCTTGCAGGCTATCATACGCCGCCCCGGGCAGCAGGCGGTCCCACGTCCGGCCGAAATACGCATCGACCTGGCCGCGGTCGTTGAAGGCGCGCACCCACGCGGGCAGCTCCCGCATGTAGTAGCTCGACGTGATGAGCCGGCCCTCGTCCATCCAGTAGGCCGCGTCGCCGCGTTTTCCGCCGAGCAAGATGGCCGAGCGGTCCTTGCTCGCGATCGCGATCACCCGCGGCCGGCCGCCGCGCGCGAGTTTGAATTCGTCGATGACCGTCGGCGCGAGCAATCCGCGCGGCGACGATGGCACCGGGGCCTTGATGCTGGGCATCCGGGAACCGCCGCGCGGCGGCACGGCGCCGACGAGTTGGACGCTCCGGTCGTCGACCGCGTTCACGCGCATCAGGGTGGTCCGGTCAATCCAGTCGTTCGCCATGATGCCGTGAACGTTGGCATGCACGCCCGTGAGCATGGTCGCGTGGCCCGAGGCGGTCTTGGTGATGGAGTGGCGGAAGTGGCAGTCGGTGAAGACGGCGCCCTGCGTGAGCAGCAGGTTGAAACCGCCCGGCACGAAGTGCTCGCGGAACCGGACGAGGTAATCGGCGCGCAACTGATCGATGACGACGACGACGACAAGCGACGGCGCGGCGGCGGCCGCGCAGCGGCCAATGAGGCCGGCAACCAGTGCAAAGAGGATCGCCCGGCGGATGCCGCGCGGCGCAAAACGGGGGAATGGAGGAGAACTCACAAGGCGGCGGGGAGCGGGGATGAAAGGAAATGATAACGTTTACATTGCCGGTGCGGTTCAAGGCAAAAGTGGCGGCGAAAGCCAAGAGGTAGGAGCCTGCTTGCAGGCGATTGTTTGAAGTGGCATTCTGCTGGCCAGCAGAATGATTCTGCGGCTGGAAGCCGCAGCCACTCGAATCGCCTGCAAGCAGGCTCCTACCTTTTGCCGACGCAGACTCTGAGTGGTTCGCCGCTACGTCGAACGCCGCACGACGAGTTCGGGCAGGAGGCGCACCGTGACGGGCGGGCGGGCGGGCTCGATGATGCGTTTCAGCAGGAGCTCCATCGCCTGGCGGCCGACATCGTAAGCCGGCTGGCGCACGACGGTGGGCGGCGGATCGAGCACCTCGGCCCACGGCAGATCGTCGAAGCCGACCACGGCGACATCCTGCGGCACGCGCCGGCCGCGCTGGTGAATCGCGGAGAGCGCCCCGACCGTCATGAGGTTGTTGCAGACGAACAGCGCGGTGGGCGGCTTGCGCAGATCGAGGAGTTCGTTGGCGAGCACGCGGCCGCTCTCCTGCTTGAAGTCGCCGGCGCGCATCAGGTCCTTCCGGACGGCGAGGCCGTTTTCGGCGAGGGCATCGAGGTAGCCGCGGCGGCGCTCGCGACTCGTCGAGACTTGCGCGCGGCCCTCGATGAGGCCGATGTGTTTGTGGCCTTTCGCGATGAGATGGGCCATCGCGTCGAGCGCGCCGCGGTAGTTGTCCACCTCGACCAAATCCGTCTTGGCCTTCGACAGGCTGCGGTCCACGCACACGACGGGGATGCCGGTTTTCAAAAACTCGATCACGGCCACGTCGGTTTCGTCGAAGGGCGGCAGCACGATGCCGTCGACGGATTCGTCGCGCATTACATCGAGATAAAACCGTTCTTTCTCTGGACTCTCGTCGGAATTGCACAGCAGCAAGGCATATTTGGCGGCGTAGGCGGCGTCTTCGACCCCGCGCGCGATCTCCGCGTAAAACGGATTCTGGATGTCGGGAATGATCAGGCCAACCAGGTGGGCGTGGCCGCTGTTCATGCGCAGCCGGCGCGCGACGCGGCTGGGGCGGTAGTCGAGTTCGCGCAGCGCCTGCTCGACCGCGGCGCGCGTGTCGGGCACGACTTTGTCGGAGTGGTTGAGGACGCGCGAAACGGTGGCGATGGAGACTTTGGCGCGACGGGCGACTTCTTGAAGGCTGGCCATGGAAAAATGTGCGGTCGTGGAGCGCGTCGGTAGGGCCAGTCTTCGACTGGCCCCGGTCCGGTCAGAGACCGGACCTACTTTTCAGAAGCGACCGCGCACGCCGAGTGTCCAGATCGGGCCGAGGATTTCGCGGGAGCGGAGGAGGCCGGGCGAGTTCACGAAGGAATCCTGAAACGCGTTGTTGATGTTGCGGCCGCTGAGCGTGAGTTCGTAGGTGCGGTTGACTTTGTAGCCGGCGCTCAGGTCGGCGAGCAGCCGCTCGGCGGCCCAGTTGACGAAGTTGGCGCCCGAGCCCTCGACGCGGGCGGCCATCCACGTGGCGCGCAGTTGGGCATTGAATTTGTGGTTGCTGAACCGGATGCCACCATTGGCCGACTTTGGCACCACACTGACCAACTGCGCATCGGCAATGGTGCGCGAGATGGAGCCAAACACGCTGAAGCCCCGCCAGTAGCCGGGCAGGAACACGAGTTGCTGGCTGTATTCGAAATCCACGCCCTTCATTTTGCGCGTGCCGCTGAGGTTGGTGGGCTGCTGAAAGGCGTAACCGGTGTAGGCGGCGTCGCCGCCGTAGCCGGCCTCGTCGGCCGTGATGCGCGTGTTGACCGCGCCCATGTTTTTGATGTCGAGCTGGTAGGTCGAGAGCGCGATCGTGCCGGCGGGCTCGAGGTAATACTGCACGCTCGCGAAGTATTTGTTGGCATACTCCGGCTTCATCTTCGGGTTGGGCACGGTGACGATGCGGTTGATATCGTCGATGGCCACGAGGCCGGCCAGCGAGTCGTAGCCGGGGCGCAGGATCGACTGGTTGCCGGAGACCTGGAGGACAAAGTTGCGCGTGAACTCATACTTGGCGCCGCCGCTGAGGAACCAACTGGCGTAGCCGCCGTGGGTGTTGGAGCGCTCGCCGTTGTTGTATTGGGCTGCGATGTAGGGGATCGTGTTCGGCGTGAGGCCGCGGGCCGTTAGGACGGAGGCCGGCACGAGGTCGAAAATACGGCCGACGTTGCGGGTGCGCTCGCGGCGCGCGCCGAGGTTGAGCCGCAGGCGGCCCCAGCGGGTGGAGGTTTCGACGAAGCCGGAATCGACCTGCTCCTTCACGCCGCGCGGCGCGATGAAGGACGTGCGAAAATTGGCCACCGCGTCAGGCACGAAATGCGAGGGATTCGCCAGGTAGAGGCCGTGCATCGCGGTGTTGTCCACGTAGGGCAGGTTGAGCGCCGTCATGTTGCCGCCGATCTTCGGATCGAAGCCCCGGTTCTTGTAGATGGGGAACACGGTCGTCGCGGCGGTCTGCGAATTGGCTGCACCGACATATGTCCAACTGGCGGACTTGTCCCACGTGACGTCGTGAGTCGTGAGCCGGGTCTTCCAACCGGCCTGCAGGACCACCGGCAGGCCCCCAACGTCGAACGTCTTTTTCCCATCGAGATAGGCCATGAAGACCTGGTTCTGGCCCGAAAACTCGCGGCTGCGGATGTTGTTCGCGTTGGCGTCGTCGCGGCCGAAATTCGCCGCGTCGTTCCACGGGCGGCCGGTGAGCTGGGTCATGCGCCAGCCGGGCTGGTTGGTGCCGTCGCGCTCGGCCGCCCAGCTCATGCGCGTGAGTCGCGCGATGACGTTGTTGAAAAAACCGGTGCTGACATCGGCGTAATGCGTGCGGCTGCGCGAATAGCCGCCGCCCGCGGTGAGCGTGAGATCGCCGCGTTTGTAGACGAGCTTCGGCGTGTAGGTGACGGTGTCGTTGAGCCGGTTGCGGTGGCCCTGCGACTGCTCCATGCGCGTGTTGGCGTTGGCGGTGGGCTGCGTGGTGACCTTGGTGAGCGTGGAGGCGGGGTCGACCTGGGCGGCGTTCGCGGAGAAGCTGATGGCGCGGTTGATGTATTGATCGTTGAGGTGGGAGCCCGCCGTGCGCAGCGACAACACGAGACTGTCGGAGATCTTGTAGTCGAAGTTCGCGCCGAAGGAATCGCGCCGCGTGATTTTGGGGCCGTGGCGGAAGCTCAGGCTCGTGATGACCGGGCCGCGGGTGAGGCTGCTGAAATCGTAGCCGGTCGAGCCGTTTTCCTGCTCGGTAAAGACGCTGTTGGTGAGCGCGCTGAGTTGCACTCCGAAGCGGCCACCGAACGACTGGGCGTAGTTTAGCTTCACGCCGGGGAAGGCCTTGAGGTGGTTGCCGTCGTCGGGGCCGGGAGTCTTGCGCAGCGTGAACGCGTAGGTGTTCGCCGAGAGCGTGGCCTCGGCAACGAACTCGCGGCCTTTGCGCTCGAAGGCGTTTTTGCTCTTCAGGTTGATGCTGCCCGCCGCCGCGTCCGCGTCCATGCTGGCGGTTAGCGTCTTGCTGATCTCGATCGACTCGATGCTGTTGATGGAGGCCTGCTCGAATTCGAAGCCGCGCGAGGCCGAGCCGAAGCTGGCCGAAGCGGAGTTCGCCATGCGCATCCCGTCCATGCTGATGCCGACGTATTTTGGATCGAGGCCGCCGATGCGCGCGGCACGGGCGTCGGACTGGGTGTAGTCGATGACGACGCCGGGCATGTATTTCACGAACTCGCCGATGTTGCCGCTGGTAACCTCGCCGAAATTGTCCGTCGCCACGACGTTCTTGAAATTGAGCGCCGCGCGCTGGTCCATGATGGCCTTGGCGTTGCCCTCGCGCTCGGTCGAGACGATGAACGAGTCGAGCCGGAAAACCTCGCCCGCCTTCGCCGCGGCGCCCGCGGCGGGCTGGTAGGTGGAGCCTTTCAACTCGAAGTCCTGCGCCGCAGTCTGGTCGGCGCGCACCGGCAGCCGGGCGGTCGCCACATCGTAACCGGTGAACGTAACCGTGAGCGTGACGTCGCCCGGCGCAACGCCGGTGAGCACATACGAGCCGTCGTCACCCGAATAGGCGACCGTCTCGGTGCCGGTCACCCGGATCTCAGCGTTACGGACGTATTGCTGGGTTGTCGGGTTGAAAACGCGCCCGGCGATGCGGCCGGTGGCGAAGGATTGGGCGAGCCCGGTGGGCGCCAGCGCGGAGGCCGCGAGCAACGAACACGCGAAGCTGAGCATGGACCGGAAACCGCCGGCCCCGGAGTGCAGGGTGTGCATAGGGTTTGTCAGGGTTGGGTGTTGAAATCGTGAGAACGTTTACATTTCGATGAGAAAACGTGTGGCTGCGGCGTCAATCGCTTTATGACAGCGCGGGGAAATAATTTCGTGCATGTGTCGCGGATGACGGTGGAGCGGCGGTTTCCAACCGCCGACTCGAAATTCGGCGCTTGGAAAGCGCCGCTCCTTTTTGCGCGCATTGCGCCGCAGCGCTAATACGGCGGAGCGAACTTGCCGTCGGGCGCCCGCTTCAGGTCGTTGCCGGCGATGTCGTCCCACGAATAGAAGTGGAAGACCTTGCCGTTGGACATCGCGATGAAGAGGCCGTGGGGGAAACCGGGCAAAGCGGTGCTCGTCACTTCGCTGCCGTCGCTTTCAATGGCGGAGACGGGCACGGTCTTGATGAGCGTGTGCTCGTGTGGGCGGCCGGGCTCGCCTTCGCGTTTGTAGATCCGAAACTGGTTTGCCTGTTGATCGGAGACGAGGAGGTAGCCGGTGCCGCTGTCGATCTTGTAGATCGAAATGCCCTCGTGATCGCTCGCGTAGCCGGTGGTGCCGAAGAGCGCGAGTTCCTTGCCGGCGTCGGGCGCATCGGGATCGGCCGCGTATTTGCGGACGCCCACGGTCTCGTCGGAGTAGTAAACGTAGCCGAGCTCGGCATCGACGGCGATGGCTTCGATTTCTTTTTTTCCGCTGTATGCGCCGAACTGGCGGACGAGCGTCATCTTCACGTGGCCCGTGCCGTCGTCGGCGAGGCGGTATTGGGCCAGATAGCCGGTGGCGGGGCCGGACTTGCCGCCCACGATCGCGAATAGCGCGCCGTCGCGCGGGCGCCGGTAGAGCGCGATGCCCATGGGGGCGCGGGTCTTGTCGCCGTCGAAGACGACGAGGTCGCCCTTGTCCACGCCCTTCATGTCGGGCACGGAGAAAACGCGCAGCCGCTGCATCTCGCGCTCGGTGGTGACGGCGAGGTCGGTGGGCTTGCCATTGAGCAGGAAACCGTAGGCGAGATCGACGTTGTTGGGGCGTTTCAAACCGCCCACGCGGTTCACGATTTTGCCGTCGAGGTCGTAAACGTAGAGCGCGCCGTCGGTGTCCTTGTCGGTGCCAATGACGAGGCTTTTCGCGCGGTCGGTCGGATGGATCCA
>SIBG01000052.1 GCA_009695305.1 Opitutus sp.
CGGAGATATTATGCTCCTTGCACACTTCCACGATGCTCTTGCCGCCATCGGCTTCCCGCAAAATGCGGATCTTTTGTTCCGTCGCGTGTCGTTTTCCTTTCATGGTCTGGGCTCCTTTTAGGGCCGCAGACTAACCTCGCAAGTGGCCCAGATTTCGGGGGATCACCGCAAGCACCTGGCAAATAGGATTTCCGGGCGCGTCAGAACGGTCGCTGGCGGGCCTGATCGCGCTCGGCGTCCGTGGGGGGATGCAGACGCGCGGTGAGGCGGGCATGGTCGGCTTCGAGTTTGGCTTGTTGCTCGCGGAGGCCGTCCACCATGTGGCCGAGCGCGCCGCACATCCGGGCCATTTCGTCGTGGCCGGGCGGTCGGGGCATCAAGGTGAGAACGTCGCCGGCCCGGATGCGGTTCGCGGCGACGCCGATCGCCGTCAGGCGCCGGGTGAGCCGCGAGGCGACGAGCCACGTCACGATGGCGATCAGGGCGGCGAGGGCAAAACCGGCGCGAGTGATCCAGCGTTGCAGATCCGCCCCGGGCGCAAACGCTTCGCGCACCGGCTGGCGCACCACCACGAGCCAACCGAGGCCGCGGAAGTTGCGCGACACGCGGCTGCGGGCGTAGCCGGTCAGATATTCGCCACCGCCGGGCACATTTTCCTGCAGGAAGCCGCGGGCGCGCTGGCTGGCCGCTCCAGGCGGCGCGGGCGGTGGCTCGGTCCAGCCGGACGCGCCGGAATCCGCCAGCACTTCGCCGGTCGCCGCATAGATCGTGACGCCGAGATGCTCCCGGCGGGCGGCTTCGGGCACGACGGAGAATTGCACGCCGCGCGTCCACGTCCAGGGGAGTTGCGCCGCGAGGACACCGAGAAATTTTTCCCGGGTGTCCCGCACCGGCACGGCGAGCGCGAGGAAACGCGGGTGAGTTTCCGCCGGGTCGGGCCGGGCACGGGTGAGCCCGGGCAGTTCCCGCACGTCGCCGGCGAAGGCCTGCTCGCGGGCGCCGCGGAACCAGCCGAGGTCGGAGACGTCGTCGCGTTCGAACAAGCCCTGCGTCGCGCTGACGACCGTGCCGGTCGCGTCGGTGAATCCGAGCCACGCGAAATCCGTCGAGGCGTCGAGGAGCGATTCGAGCACCGCGCGGCGTTCGGCGGCCGGCGTGGTGGCCGAGTGAAACGGGGCGAGACTGGCGGCAAACTGCAACCCGCGGAGGCGTTCGGCGACGCCGCGGTCGAGTTTGTCGCCGACCTGAAACGCGAGGTTCTCGAAGGACGCGCCGAGCTGACGCTCCAGCTGGCGATGCAGCATTGAGCGGGCGATCCCGCCGAGCAGCAGCGTGAAGACGATCGCGCCGCCGACGGCGAGGACCAAGGCGCGGACGCGCAGGCTATGGCGCGGGTCGAAGATCGACGGCGAGTCGGCGGCGGGAGGAGTGTGAGCCATGGGAGGCAGGACGCATCGGGGCGGAGGCCGATGCGGAACTTGCGGGCCTATCTGGTGAGACGAATGGCTGCGACTTGCCGCGGGGTCCCGGCTGGTTTGGTCAAGGGTCGTGAAACCGCCCGCCCGCCGTCGGTCGCGCGCCGGAGGCGTTTCGCCGCAATTTTCGTTGCCCGCCCTTGTCCTTTCGCAGCTTTTGGCTAATCCAACCGTCTGCTCTGTTCTCCAACCCACGTTCCCCATGATCACTCCGTCCCCTCGTTCAATCCTCTTCGTTGCCAGCAGCCTGCTGCTCGCCGCCGGCCTTTTCGCCCAGACGCCGCCGGCACCCAAGGTTGAGATTCCCGCGCCCAGCCCGACCGCCACGTTCAAACAGCGCGTCGGTCTGACCGACGTGGAGATTGTCTACTCGCGGCCCAGCATGAAGGGGCGGAAAATCTTCGGCGGCCTCGAAGCGTTCGGGGAAGTGTGGCGGGTCGGCGCCAACAACGCCACGACCATCAGCTTTAGCACGCCGGTAAAGTTCGGCGGCAAGGACGTGCCCGCTGGCAAATACGCGCTCTTCGCCGAGCTCGGCGAACGCGAGTGGACCATCATTCTCAGCACCGCGGCCCAGCAATGGGGCGCCTACGCCTACAACCCGAAGGATGACGTCGCGCGCGTGACCACCAAGGTGGCCAACCTCGGCTTCGAAATTGAAACCCTGCTGATCGATCTCAACAATGTCCGCGACGACTCGGCGGCGTTTAACATTGTTTGGGAAAGCTCCGCCGTCTCCGTGCCCCTCGAGGTCGACGTCGTCGGCGCCGTCGTTCCGCAGATCGAGGCGGTCATGGCGTCGAACGCAGAGAAGAAACCCTATGTCGAGTCCGCGATGTTTTACCTCGACCACAAGCTCGACCTGAAAAAAGCCCTCGCGTGGATGGATGCCGCGATTGCCGCACGCCCGACGGCCTATTTCTACATTTACCGCAAGGCCAAGGTCCAGGCCGCGATGGGCGACACCGCCGGCGCGGCCGCGACGGCCAGGAAATCCATCGAGCTCGCAAAGGCCGACAAGCCCGGCCCGCTCCAGAGCGAATATGTGCGGCTCAACGAAGCGCTCCTCGCGAGCCTCAAGTGATGAGCGCACACCGCTCGAGGATGGGGCGCGTGATCCTTTACGCGTCGTCACGACTGGCGCACGCCCTGAAGCAGCGGGTCCGGGATAATCCGCCCTACCTCGTGGGCCTGGCGCTCCTCGCCGCGATTTCACCGCTCCGCGCGGGCGACACGCTGCCGAGTTCGCCCCAGGCGATTCAGGCGGAGCTCAAGAGTTTCGCGACGGTCGCCACGGTGCTCTACGTCGCCGCCCACCCGGACGACGAAAGTAACGGCCTGCTCGCCCAACTCGCGCGCGGCCGCGGCTTCCGGACCGCCTACCTCTCGGCTACGCGCGGGGACGGGGGCCAAAACGAAATCGGCCCCGAGTTCGGCGAGAAGCTGGGCCTCGCCCGCACGCATGAACTTCTCGCGGCGCGGCGCGCCGATGGCGGCCGGCAGTATTTCACGCGCGCCATCGACTACGGATATTCCAAGGATGTTAACGAAGCCATGCGCCTGTGGGAGCACGACAAAGTGCTCGGCGACGTCGTGCGCGTTTACCGTCTCTTTCGCCCCGACGTGGTGATCGCCGGCATGAGCCCGGTGCAAACGCCGGGGCAGCACGGCCAGCACGTCGCCTCCGCGGTGCTCGCCATCGAGGCCTTCAAGCTCGCCGGTGATCCGAAAGCATATCCCGAACAGTTCGCCGACGGCCTCGCGCCGTGGCAGCCCAAGCGCATCGTCGGCCGCAGTGGCGGCGGCCGCGGTGGCCGCGGGCGCGGGGGTGACGTGCCTGCCGCGCCTGCCGCCGGCGCGGTGCGCTTCGAATCTCCGCCCACCGATCCTGGGACGGGCGAAGACCTCGGCACGATCGCCTCGCGCAGCCGCTCGATGCACAAAACCCAGTTCGGGCCCAACCTCGGCGCCGCCGGTGGGTTTGGCGGCGGCGCCGGCCCGAGCGCCTCATCCTTCGCTGTGATTGCCGGCGACCCGGCGAGCGGTGAACTGCTCGACGGCCTCGACCTGACCTTCGGCCGGTTCCCTGGTGGAGCGGAGATCGCGAAGCTCACCGAAGCGGCGATCGCGCAATTCAACGTGGAAAATCCGGTGGCCAGCGTCCCCGCGTTGCTCGCGATTCGCGCAAGGCTCGCCGCACTTCCCACCGATCCCGTGGTCGCCGACAAACGCGCGCAGTTCGACCGCATCCTGCAGGCGTGTCTCGGGCTCACGGTTGAGACGACTCTGCCCAACGCCGAAGTCGTGCCCGGCGAGACCCTCAAACTCCGCCACACCGCGACCGTGAAGACGAAGGAGCCGGTGAAACTGGTGACCGTGCGCTACCCCTTGTCGAAAGGAGGGGAGAAAATTGACACGGTCCTCGGGTCCGACCAGCCGTTCGTCCGCGAAGCCGCCACGCCCCTTCCGCCGCGCACGTCCATCAGCCAGCCTTATTGGCTGCGCGAGGAAGCGGCCCCCGGATTCTTCCGGGTCGATGAAACCAAGTTGATCGGGCAGCCGGAGAATCCGCCGGCGTTTCCCGTCGAGTTTGTCTTCTCCGTCGGTGGGCAAACGTTTGTCGTTGCCACGGAGCCGGTGCAGATCGTCGCCGGTGCGCCGGCGGCACAGCAACGGCGCCAGCTCGCGGTGATTCCACCGGTGTCGCTCGGTTTTCCGTATGAAGTCGAACTTTTCGCGCCCAGCGCGGCCAAGACCGCCGTCGTCGAAGTGACGGCGGCGCGCGCCGACAGCAACGGCGCGGTGCGGCTGAGTGGCCCGGCGGGCTGGAAGATCTCGCCGGCCTCGCAGCCGTTCAAACTCGCCAAGGTTGGAGACAAGGCGCGCGTCACCTTCACCGTCACGCCACCGGCCCAAGCGGCGCGCGGCACGCTCGCCGCGAGCGCGGAAATTGGCGGGGCGACCTATGGCACGGGTCGCGTGGTGTTCAACTACGCGCATCTGCCCGTGCAGCTCCTGCAACCGCCAGCGCGGCTGAAGGTCGCGGCCTTCGATTTTGCGATTCGCGGCAAGGCCGTCGGCTACCTGCCCGGCGCCGGCGACAGTGTGGCGGAAAATTTGGAGCAGATGGGCTACACCGTGAAGCAACTCACGGGCGCGGATCTCTCGCCGGAAAAACTCCGCGGGCTCGATGCCGTCGTGATCGGCGTGCGCGCGTTCAGCGAGCGCCGCGATCTCGAGGCGAACCTGCCCGGCCTCTTCGCGTGGGTCGAGGGCGGCGGCACCGTCGTCGCGCAATACAACCGGCCGAATAACAACATCCGCACGCTCGCGCCCTACGCGCTCTCGATCGCCGGTGGCGCACCGGGACTGCGCGTCACGGATGAGACCGCCCCGGTGACTATCCTGGCGCCCGATCATCCCGCATTAAACGTCCCGAACAAAATCACGAAGGCCGACTTCGATGGCTGGGTGCAGGAGCGCGGCGCGTATTTCCCCAGCACCTGGGACCAGGAGCACTTCAAGACGCTGCTCGCGATGAGCGACCCCGGCGAGCAACAGCCCGACAGCAGCGTGCTCGTGGCGCAGCACGGCAAGGGCTACTACATTTACACCGGCATCGGATTTTTCCGCCAGCTGCCCGCCGGCGTGCCAGGGGCGTATCGCCTGTTCGCGAATCTCGTCTCACTTGGGAAAGAATGAGGCCGAAGCCCGACGATGATGACCCGCCCGGCGTGCCCGGCTTCCGCACCTGGCGGGGCGTTTACGTTTTCGTCTTCGTGGCGTTTGCCGTCGTTGTGGCCGCGCTGGCGCTCTTTGCGCACGTTTACGCATGAACCCCATCGACTGGATCGTGCTGCTCGTGACCATGGTGGGCATCGCCGCCTACGGGGCGTGGCGCACTCGTCACACGGACCACCTCGATACCTATCTCAAGGGCAGTAAAAGCACGCGCTGGGGGACCATCGGCATCTCCGTGATGGCGACGCAGGCGAGCGCGATCACGTTCCTCTCCATCCCTGGCCAGGGGTTCGAAAGCGGCATCGGCTTTGTGCAAAATTATTTTGGTCTCCCGCTCGCGCTCATCATCGTGTGCGCGGTGTTTCTACCGATTTACCGGAAACTCGGCGTTTACACGGCCTACGAATATCTCGGCCAGCGCTTCGACAGCAAAACCCGGCTCCTCGGTGCCGGGCTGTTTCTGCTCCAGCGCGGACTGGCCGCGGGAGTCACGATCTACGCGCCCGCCATCATCCTCTCGAGTGTGCTCGGCTGGTCGCTCAACCTCACCATCATCGCTACGGGCCTGCTCGTGATCGTCTACACTGTCACCGGCGGCAGCGCCGCCGTGAGCCTAACCCAGAAATGGCAGATGGGCGTGATCTTCGGCGGCATGGTCACGGCGTTCCTGATTCTCCTCGCCCGCCTGCCCGCTGGCCTCGGCTTCGGTGGCGCGGCGCACGTCGCGGGTGCGATGGGTAAACTCCAGGCGGTCGATTTCTCGTTCGACCCCGACAAACGCTACACGCTTTGGACGGGGATCTTCGGCGGCCTCTTTCTCTCGCTCTCGTATTTTGGCACCGATCAGTCGCAGGTGCAGCGCTACATCGGCGGCGCCTCGCTGCGGGAAGGCCGGCTCGGCCTGATGTTCAACGCACTCCTGAAAATCCCCATGCAGTTTTTCATCCTGCTGCTGGGTGCGCTCGTCTTCGTCTTCTACCAGTTCGAGCCCGCGCCGGTCTTCTACAACCGCGTCGAGTGGTCCCGCCACGCCGCGGGTCCCGGCGGCGCGGCCTTCCGGGCGCTGGAGGAAAAACACGCTGCGCTCCACGTGGTGAAACAGGAGAAAATCCGCGCGTGGCTCGACACCCGTGACCGCGGCGACTCCGCCGCCGAACCCGCCGCCCGCGCCGCGATGGTCGCCGCCAATGCCGCGACCGACGTGGTGCGCAAGGAGGCGAAGGCGGCGCTCACCGCCGCCGATCCCCTCGCGAAGACCAAGGACTCCGACTACGTCTTCATCGGCTTCATCCTCGCGCAACTGCCCCACGGCGTCATCGGCTTGCTCATCGCCGTGATGATTGCCGCCGCGCTCGGTTCGAAGGCCGGCGAGCTCAACGCCCTTGGCACCACGTCGACCATCGACCTGTGGCGCCATTTTCGCCCGCTCGCCGCGCACGATGAGGTGCGCAATGTCCGCGCCGCGAAATGGCTCACCGCCTTCTGGGGCGCGGTCGCGATCGTCTTCGCGCTGTTTGCGGGATTTTCGGAAAACCTCATCGAGGCCATCAACATCCTCGGTTCGATCTTCTACGGCGTCGTGCTGGGAATTTTTCTCGTGGCGTTCTTCTTGAAGAAAGTCGGCGGCACCGCGGTGTTTTGGGCGGCCATTGCGGCGCAGACGCTGGTCATCGTGCTCTACAACGTCCTGACGATTTCCTACCTGTGGTATAACCTCATCGGTTGCGCGGCTTGCGTGGTGATCAGCCTGGGGTTGCAAGCTGCGCTCGGCGGCAAACCAAGTTTAGCCACGGATGAACACGGATAGACACGGATTCGATCGGGGCGGGATCGCTCTTCCACTCATTGGGCCGGTGGCTTTTATCCGTGTCCATCCGCGTCCATCCGCGCTTAAGAAAAATCTCCGGTCGTGAGCGCTCCCGTTATCTGCTTCGGTCAGCAACCGTGCGGTTTTTTCCCCCGGCGGTTCCTCGCGGCCAAATTTTTCACCGCGCGCAAGCTGCAGGCGGAGCTCGGTGGCGAGATCGTGTTCTTCTGCCACGACAGCGACCACGATCCGCGTGAAACCCAGACCACGCTGCGTCACCGCAAGACGGACGCGCCGCTGACGATGAACTTCGCCTTCGAAAACAAGCTCCAGCGGAAATTCTCGCCCTTGCACCTCAAACGCCTCCCCGCCGGCTGGCGCGACAACACGGCCCGGCAGCTCTCCGCCTACGTCGACGCGCGCTGGGTCGAGGCGTTCAAGCAAACGGCCGCGTCCAACGTCGCGGACTTCTGCCTCGAGATGTATCAGCAGATGGGGTTGCTCGAGGGGGTCCGCGTCGTGCGCTCCAGCGATCCCGCGGTGCGGAGCGCGGCGTGCGAAGTGACGGAATTTTTCGTGGATGTGCCGAGTGGCGGTGAGATCGTGCGCGCTCGCTGCTTCGACGGCGTGCTGAAGTTGCACGAGGGCGGGGAGTCCTACGTGACGCTGCCCGCGACGCCGTTCGGCAAGGACCAAATCACGCCGACGCGCGACACGCGGCTCCGCTGGATGCAGTCCGTCCTCCACTGCACGCACTACATCGCCGGTGTGGGCGAACAGGCATACTTGAACAAAGCCGATGCGCCTGACATTACTTTCGTGAACCGTGACCCGATCGACCGCTCCGATGAAGCCTACACCGACCTCCCCGCCTGACCTCGCGCCGCTGCTGGTGTTCGGCGCGCATCCCGACGACATCGAGTTCGGCTGCGGTGGGGTGATCGCGCGCGAGACCCAGGCCGGTCGCGCGGCGCACTTCGTGGTGTGCTCGCGCGGCGAATCGGCGACGCGCGGCACTCCCGCCGTGCGCACCCGCGAGGCCCGGCGCGCCGCCACGCTGCTCGGCGCCACGCTGGAATTCGCGCAACTCGGCGGCGACGCACATTTTGAAATTCGCGTCGCCTACACGCTCGCGCTGGCGCGGATCATCCGGCGCGTGCGGCCGGGCATCGTGCTGGCGCCGAGCCTGGTGGAAAATCAGCACCCGGATCACGCCAAGCTCGGCCGGATGGTGCGCGATGGCGCGCGCCTCGCCCGCTACGGCGGCGTGAAAGAACTCCGCGCGCTCCAGTCGCACGCGACGGCCCACGTGTTGTTTTATGCGGTGACGCCCGAGGCCGAGCCCGCTGATCTGGCGAAAATTCTCATCGATGTGTCCGCGCCCGCGGTGATGACGGCATGGACCGCGTCGATGGCGGCCCACGCTTCGCAACAGCAGACGCGCAATTACGTCGAGCTCCAGCTCGCTCGCGCCCGGGTGCACGGCCTGCGCGCCGGTGTCGGCCACGCCATCGCGCTGTGGTCGGGCGATCCCCTAATATTTTCTTCGCTCGCGACGTTGGACCGCGCCGCGCGTCAGTTCTGACATGGCCATCGCTGGCAGACGATCCGGGGTAGGGCGCGTTACCTCTAACGCGCCGTTCGCTTTCGCCGCCGGTGAAGCGGCGGGTTAAGGATAACCCGCCCTACCTGTTAATATGGCGCGCCCGCTCAAGATCGGCATCACCTGTTATCCGTCCGTCGGCGGCAGCGGCATCCTCGCCTCCGAGCTTGGCGAAGAGTTGATGCTGCGCGGGCACGAAATTCATTTCATCAGCTACGAGCGGCCGTTTCGCATGCCGGTGGGTGAGCGCGTGTTTTTCCATCCGGTGGTGGTCAACAGCTACGACCTCTTTAAATATCCCGACTACACCCTGCCGCTGTCGGTGAAGATGGCCGAGGTCAGCCGCGATCGTGGGCTCGACGTCCTGCACGTCCACTACGCGGTGCCGCACGCGACCGCGGCGGTCCTCGCGTGCTCGATGCTGCCCGTCGACCGCCGGCCCAAGGTTGTCACGACGCTGCATGGCACTGACACTACGCTCCTCGCCCGCGACCCCGGCTACGGACCGGCGATCCGTCACGCGCTTGAGTGCTCCGATGCGATCACGACCGTCTCGGACTACCTCCGGCGCGAGACGCAGCGCGTGCTGGCACTCACTCGGCCGATCGACGTCATCCACAATTTTTTCGAGCCGCACCCACCGCGTCGGTCCCGCGCCGAGCTACGGCGCGAGCTCGGCGTGAGCGAAAACGAGGCGATGGTGCTGCACGCCTCGAATCTCCGTCCGCTCAAGCGCATCGATCTCCTGCTCGCGGCGATGGCTCAGGTGCGACCGCGCGAGGCCTGGAAACTCGTGATTCTCGCCGGGGCGGATTTCGCGCCGTTTATGGCCGAGGTCCGCCGGCTCGGATTGGCGGAGCGCGTAATCGTGCGCGAACGCGTGACGGACATTGAAGACTACCTCCAGGCGGCCGACCTCGGCTTGTTCACGTCGGACTTGGAGAGCTTTTGCCTGAGTGTGCTGGAGCTGATGGCGTTTGGCGTGCCGAGCGTGGCGACGGTGGTCGGCGGCATTCCCGAGGTGGTGACCTCGGGCACGCACGGCCTGCTCGTGCCGGCCGGCGAGACGGCCGCCATCGCACGGGCCGTCGAGACGTTGGTGCTTGATCCCGTCCGCCGCGCGGCGCTCGGCCGTGCCGCCCAGCCCCGCGCCCGCGAATTGTTTTCCGCCGCCGCCATCGTGCCGCGTTATGAGGAGCTTTACCGGCGGGTGTGCGCGGTGAGGTAGGGAGGCGAGGCGGCACGAGAATCAGATTGGCACGCTTGGCCGGTAAGTTCTAGGAACAGCGGATGAAAACGAAAGCCGATCCCCGCTTCGACGCCTACCTCGCGAAGTCGGCGAAGTTTGCCCAGCCGATCCTCTGGCATTTGCGTGCGCTGGTGCACACCGGGTGCCCGGAGGCGGAGGAGACGATCAAGTGGGGTCATCCGGGCTTCGTCTACCGGGGGAAGCTTTTTTGCGGCCTGGCGGCGTTCAAGGCGCATAGCACTTTTGGTTTCTGGCACCAGGGGATGGAAAAGATCATCGCGCAGAATCTCGGCCAGACCGACCAGGCGATGGGCTTGCTGGGTCGGATCACCCGCCTCGCGAATTTGCCGGACGACCGGACGATGATCCGCTACATCCAGACGGCAGCGAAGCTGATCGACTCGGATGCACCTGCGCGCCCACCGCCGAAGCCGAAAAAACCGCTACCGGTGCCCGCCGATCTGACCGCGGCACTCCGGAAGAACCAGGCGGCCGCGGCGACCTTCGAAAAATTCAGCCCGAGCCATCGCCGGGAATACGTCGAGTGGATCACCGAGGCGAAACGCGATGAGACGCGGCAGAAACGTCTCACGACCACGCTCGAGTGGCTCGCCGAGGGCAAGGCGCGCAACTGGAAATACATGAATTGTTGACCGGCGGGTCCCCGATTTTTGCTCGCCGTGCGCGCGGGCGGCGGCAACCTTCAGCTCGGTCGCGCCCAATTCCGGTCGCGCTCTAAATTCCCCATCATGCGAAAACTCCCCTCCCTCGTTCTTGTCGCCGCCGCCCTGTTGGTCGGCGTGTCTCCGCTCGCCGCCCAGCAAAAACGCACCAGCCCGCATGAGTCGGTCTTCGCCCGGATCGGCGCCGGGCGCGGTGGCGCGCTGGTCTCGATCACCTATGGCCGGCCGTTCAGCACGAAGCCCGGCACGACCGAGGTCCGCAAGATCTGGGGCGGACTCGTGCCGTGGGGCAAGGCCGACCGCATGGGCTCCGACGAAGCCACGCTCCTCCTCACCCAGCAGTCCATGGTCATCGGCGAGACCACGCTCGCCCCGGGCGCCTACACGCTCTACATCGTCCCCTCGGAAACCGGTGCCACGAAGCTCGCGATCAGCTCGAACATTGGCAAATGGGGCATCCCCGTCGATGAGACGCACGATGTCGCTCGCGTCGATTTGAAGAAGGAGACCTTGGAAAAGTCGGTCGATCAACTGACGATCGCCGTGACGAATGACGCCGCCGCCGGTGGTGGCGTGATCAGCATTTCGTGGGAAAACACGAAGTTCTCGCTGGCCTTTGCGGTGAAGAAGTAGGCGAGTCAGCGCCCGTCACTTTCTCCCGCCGTGCGCCTCGCGTGCGGCGGGATTTTTTTGGCCCGAATCCAGCGCGCAGGCTGGAGGCCATCGCCTCAGCGTGGGAGGGGAGAAGGGATGGCTGCAGGCGACGCTCACTGGGCGCAGATTTTCGGCGCGACTTCGCGGGTGGTCGCGGGCAATAACCGGTCTGACGAAGGGTCCCGATGAAAATCACTCGTATCATTTTCGGACTCTTGCTCGCCGCCGGCGCCCATCTGCTGGCGGGCGCTGCCACCAAGGAGGTGCTGCTTTCCACGCCGGCGCGAAAAGAGCCGCCCTCGCTGTCGGACAAGCCCCGGGGTTCGGCGCCTACCGGTCCGGAGATTGACAGCGGCCGGCGCGGCGGCCTGGAGGACACGGTGGAGATCGTGGGTGTGACGGAGGAAAAACCCGACGTCAGCGGGCGCCGCAAGGTGACGGTGCGGGTGCGCTACGTGCTCGTTCATTATCCGAAAGGTGTCCTGAGCCTCGGCTTCAATCTGAAATCCGCGACCCAGTTTGTCCAAGTGACCAACCGGCCCGTGATGGCGGGAGAGAAGGAGATCGAGATGACCGCCACGATCGTGCCGGTGACGTGGCCCAAGGCGCAGCCGTTCAAGGTTTATGTCGGTCTCTCAGCCGAGCCGCATCCCGGGCAGTGGTCGTTGCTCGTGGCGAAGGCCCAGGTCCTGAAACCAATCGCCGCGCCCGCGCCGCCGCATTGATGCGGTCAGGGTGGGGCGTTGGGGCCGATCTCGGGAGCGGCGCCTGCCAGCCAGACGCCCCGCGGCGGAATCGGACTCTCAGTCGTCAACGGCGGCCGCACTCAGCACCGCACGGTCTTGCGCTTGGGAGCGACGGGGGCTCCGCGACGAGCTTTCAGGATATAGGCCTCGGCGTCGGGCACTTTGCACGCGGTCTCGCCCGGGTCGATTTCCACGCGGCCGACTTGGCGGGCGGTGGCGATGGCGGGTTTACCCAGCGCCGCGACATAGGTGCCGCACGCGATCAAGAATCCGTTCATGGCGTAGCGCACGCCGTCGGGGGCGGCGGACATGGTTTTGGCCACGCGATCAAGCAACGCGGAATATTGTTTCAGGGGCAGCCGCTCATCCGGCATGGTCGCCGCCAGCGCGCCGAGCGTGCTCCAACCCGCCTGCGCGACATCCTCCTTCTTCGAATCGATCCACTTCAGGGCGAGGGCGAAGCCATCGGGATGCTCCGAAGCCACCCACGGCACGGTGTTGCCGCTGATCATACCCCAGGCCGCGGTGTCGGCCCAGTGCTGGAGTTGCGCGCGCGTCAGCTTCGCCCCGTCGGCGACCATGCCCGCGAGGTATTGAGCGTCGCCGTTGCCGGTTGCGTAGAGCTGCAACGCGAGCGCCTGATCGCCCTTCAGTTTTTTGTGGATGACCTTTAGGTCGGCGACCTTCACGCCGAAGAACGGCTCCTTCGCGCCATGCCGGAGGAATATGCGCTTGACGGATTCGCTGCCTTTCGCGGCGAGTTCAGCCATCACTTGGGCGACGGTCATGGGGTGAGAATTGGGAGTTTCAATTCTTGGTTCAGTCTCCTTTGAAGCTCAGCCCTTCGGCGGGCTCAGGGCCAGCCGGAAGGCAACCATTTCGCGGTCGTTCCGGACGAGCAGGACATCGCCGACGAGCACTGGATGGTTCCAGGTCTTGCCCTCGAGCGCCTTGAAGCGCGCGAGTTCGGTGAACTCCCCGGGCTTCGCCGAGACCAGCGCCAGTTCGCCTTTCTCCGACAGCACCAGCAACAGCTCCTGATCGGCCAGCAGAAACATCTGGCCGCTCCCGTAGTGTCCGCCCTTCCACTTGCGCTGGCCTTCCTTGAGCTCGATGCACGCGAGGCCGTTGCCATCAAAGCCATAGGCATGATCCTGATGAACGACGAAATCGCTAAAGTAGGGTTTCAGTCCGATCGACGTCCAACGGTCGTCGGTGGTCCAGCCAGCAGCTCCGTGCGTAACCGCCACGCGGCGGACGCCGACTTTTCCGTTCAGGCCGGAGCCGCTGCCGATCAGGACGTCGCCGCCCGCGAGCAGGGTCGGCTGCACAATGCCGTCGTTTTTCCACGCGTGGTCCCACCAGAGTTTACCGTCGGCCGGCGCGACGCTGATCACGCCGGTGCCGTTGAGGAGCAGGATCTGCGCGACGCCCGCGATGGTCGACAGGTGCGGCGAGCTGTAGCCCCAGCCACCCTTCGGCCCGATCCAGCGTGGCGTGCCGGTGCCGACGTCGTAGGCGGCGAGCACACCGGCGGTGGCGATGATCGCCAGATCTCCGACCACCAGCGGTGAGCCGGCGAAGGCCCAGTCGGGAATTTTCGCCCCCGTGTCGGTTGCCGCGTTGCGCGACCAGACAACCGAGCCGGTGCGGGCGTCGAGCGCATTGAGGATGCCGGTCGCGCCCAAGGCGTAGACGCGACCGCTGGCGAGGGTCGGCGTTCCGCGCGGACCGGGGCCGGCATTCGACTCCCAGAATCGGGCGGCGTCCCCGTGCCGCCACACCGAGGCGCCGGTGGACAGGAGGTAACACGAGACGAGTTCGTCGTCGCCGCGCTGCTCCTGAGTATAGATGAAATTGCCGTCGACCGCGAAGGACGACCAGCCCGGCCCGATGGGCTGGCGCCAAAGTTCCACCGGGGCCGAGCGGGCCCAGTCGGTGGCAATCGTGGTGCCGCGGACAACACTGTCGCGCTGCGGGCCGCGAAAGCCGGGCCATAGGGCGTTTGGTTTTGCGTCGATGGGATTGGCCGCGGGAAGGGTCGGCGCTTTGACGGCCCCCGCCAGCAGACGTTCCTCCGGCGTCTGCGCCCAGCGCCAGTGAAGATCCGAAGTGCCATTGCCCATGAGCCCGCCCGTCCGCACGAGCGTCATCACGCCGCAGGCGAGCACGATGGCACCGAACAGCGATGCGCGTTGCAGGCCGGGGGAGAGGCGACGGCTGGCCCCGGCCCAGGCGACGAGGGCGAGGCTGACGACCGGCATGGCGTAAATGTAGAGCATCATCCCCATCATCCCGCCTGCAATGGACGGGTGAACGAGGCGCTTGGTCGCGAGCAGGGCGACGACGATCAGCCCGATGGCGCCCAGGCGCTCGGACCAAGGCGCGCGGCTGAAGAACAGCCACCACCCGAAGACCACCAGCCCGCCGACGAGGCCCGCCAGCACCGCAATCATGGCCACCTCGGGTGCGACGAGAGGGATGACCAAGAGCACGCCAGCCACTGCAGCACGACGATGATCACGCCGGGCCGCAGGCGAAGGGGCTTAGGGGAAATCTGTTCGGTGGTCGGAGTTGAATTCATGTGAATAGGCGCAGCAAGGCCGGAGCGGGCCAGAAGGTTGAGCGCGAAACCAAATGGGGCTAACCTTTCTTCAGCGCGGCGAGCACGGTGCCAGGGGTGAGAAGCTCGGGGAGCAAGACGGGTTCGGCTTTGCCGGGAAGCCAGATGACATTGAAGGGGACGGCGCTGCGATGATAGGCGGCGAGTTCGGCGGTGATGACGGCGTCTTTTTTTGTCCAGTCGGCGCGCAGCGTGACAATTTTCTGGGCGGCAAAATATTTCAGGACGTCGTCGTTGTGGAAGACGACGCGTTTGTTCGTCTGGCACGTCGCGCACCAGAGAGCGGTGAAATCGACGTAGATGGTTTTGCCCTCGGCGCGCAGCTTCGCGACGGTCTCGGGGCTCCATTTTTCCCAGACGATGTCAGGGGTGGAGCCCGCGGCGATTTCGGCGGCGGACTTCGCCACGGTGGTGTGCGGCCAGCCGAGCCACGCGCCCGCCACGCCGACCGCCACGAGCCCCGCGATGCCGAAGCGGACGCGACCGGCCGAGGCCCCGGGGGCGGTCCACCGGCCGTAAATCCAAACCGCCATCGCGATCAGGGTGAGGCCCAGCAGGGCGTTGAGCATGGCCTCTTGTTCAACCTGGCCGGTCAGGACCCACACGAGATAGCCGACGGTCGCGTAGAGCGGGAAGGCCATGAACTGCTTGAAGGTTTCCATCCACGCCCCGGGCCGCGGCAGCACTTTGATCGCGCCGGGGAAAATCGAGAGGAGTAAATACGGCGCCGCGAGTCCGATGGCGATCGCGGTGAAAATCGCGAACGATTCGATGGTCGAGAGCGCGAGCGCGGCCCCGAGCGCCGGCGCGAGAAACGGTGCGCTGCACGGCGTCGCCACGACCGTCGCGAGCACGCCGGTGAAGAACGATCCGGCGAAACCCGACTTCATCTGCAGATCCGAGCCGACGGCGGTCGCGCTGAGTCCGAATTCGAACACGCCGCTCATGTTCATCGCAAACGCGAGCATCACGGCCGCGAGCGAAAACACGAAGGCGGGCGATTGCAGTTGGAAGCCCCAGCCGAGCTGGCTGCCGCCCGCGCGCAGCACGGCGAGCACGCCAGCGAGCGTCCAGAACGAAAGCAACACCCCGAGCGCGAAGACCAGGCCGTGCGCGATGACTTTCTTTTTGTCGTGCCCGGACTGATTGACGAAGCCGAGGATTTTTATCCCAAGGACCGGGAAGACACACGGCATCAGATTAAGAATGAGCCCGCCGACGAGAGCAAGGAGGAGCGTGCCCAGCAGACTGGTGGTCGCCGCAGCCGGGGCCGGGTGGGTCGGGGCTCCGCCCTTGGTCGGGACGGAGACCTGCCCGACTGCCGCCGTGGCGAAGGCGGTTTCGATCCGCAGGCCGCGAAGTGCGCCACCGGCGAGCCAGCCGGTTTCAGACGTCAGGATGCCAGTGAGTTTTTTGGCGTCCTTCGGGCCGTCGGGCGAAATCGGCAGCGTGAGCGCGAAGCCGCCGTGACCGTCGGGCTTCACGATTTGGGGGAGTTCGTAGGCGACGAGGTTGTCGTCCGCGAAAAAACGCAGCGCGGACGGCGCTGCGCCAGAGGCACTACCGGCGGAGGTGACGACGAGGGTGACGTTCTGGGCGTCGCGCGACGCGGAGATTTTCCAGGCGGCGTCGGCGCGGGGGAGGCCGGTGACGACGGCGCGGATTTTTTCGCCCCACGTGGGGTTTGGCTTGGGCGCGTCCGCCGAGACTGGAAGAGTGAGTGAAACGTTGGCGCTGCCCGGCATGCAGACTTCGTCGCACATGAGCCATTCGGCGCTGGCCGTAAGCATCGCGGACGAGCCCGGGGCTAGAGTGGCGGGGGGCGTCAGCGTGACAGGAAGGAAGAGCTCTCCCTCGTAGCCATTGCCGGTGACCGCGCCCGTCTTGTCGGTAATCGCGTGGGGGGCGGGCCACAAAATGTCACTGGCGGTCCAGCCCGGTGGGAGTTTCCACGTGAGCGAGGTGGGGAGCCCGGTGCCGGGGTTGATCCAATACGTGTGCCAGTGCGGATCATGCACGAAGCGGAGGGCGACCGTGATCGAGTGACCCGGCTGCACGGACGCATCCGCGGCGACGAGCGAGGCTTTGACCTGAGTCTGCGCGCGGAGCGGGACGAACGAGGCGGCCAGCAACGCAAGGAAGGGTAACCAACGGCGAAACGTAATCATAGGGTGAGACTGTGAGAGATTCTGAGGGACGCGCAAACCTCGCAAACCGATTCGCCACGACGCGGTGGGGGAGCCGCGGCGTGGCGCTAAGTTTGCCTGACTGGCGGTGCGCGGAGGGACTGGGTTTAACGCATCGCGTCGCGATTGGCCTGATCGAGTTTCGCCTTGGTGAGGATTTCGGGGGCGACTTTCACGCCGGCCTGCGCGAGCGCGGCCTCGAGGAGCACTTCGCCCTTGAGGTAGCCGGTGCACAGCGCGGCGATCTTGCCGTCGCCGCCGATGATGAACTGCTGCGGAATGCCGCCGACCCCGTAGAGCTTGTGCGAGGCGCGATCGACGCCGCGTTCCTGCGGGTCGTGCGAAAACAGCATCTCGGGATAGGTGGCCTGGTTCTTCTTCACCCACGCATCGAAGGGCGCGCGCGCGTCGCTCGTGCAGGAGGCGAGGACGACGACGCCCTGGTCCTTGTAGTGCGCAGCGACTTCGTTGGTGTGCGGCATCGAATTGATACACGGCCCGCACCACGTGGCCCAGAAGTCGAGGATGACAATCTTGCCGCGGTAGTCGGAAACCTTGACCGGTTTGCCGGCGAGGTCGGTGGCCGGGAAGTCGGGCGCGAGCGCGCCGACCTTGAGCATTTCCACTTTCGCTTCCGGCGCCTTCGGCTTTGTTTCCTCGGCGGTCCAGACGCGCTTCGGCATGTCGTCGGCCGCGAGTTTGACGCCGGCGCGCAGCAGGAGGTTGCCCACGGCGTCGGCGACATGCGGCCCGCCGCCGAGGCAGATGCCGACCATGTTGCCCTTGGCGTCGATGACGTAGGCGTGTGGCACGGGCGCCATGGCGCCGCCGGTGAAGACGAGCGGGGCGACCTTGGCCATGTGCTCACGCTGCCGGGTCACGAAGTCTTTTTTCTCCTCGGGCGTCATCTCCTCCATCGGCTTGGCCGGCTGGGGCCCGCGGCCCACGGGATCGAAGAGGGAGGTGAAGCTGAACTTGCCGGCGTTGGCGGCGCGCCACTGGTCGTAAGTCTCGCGCGGGCCGTAGGCGATGAGGTCAATGACCACGACGCCTTGATCGGCATACTTGCGCGAGAAATTTTCGTGGACCGCCAAACCATCGGCCCGCAGTCCGCCGCTGGAAATGGAGAAGATGGCGGTCTTGCCCTTGATGATGTCGGACAACTTCACGGGCTGGCCCTCCGCGTTCTGGAGAGTGAGATCCGGCACGGGCTGGCCGGCGACGAGCTTGGCGTAATTCTCCATGAACGACGGGCGCGGGATCGCGGCGGCGGCGGCCTGCTGCTTCTCATCGTCGGCCGCCTTGGCGAGCGCGGTTTTGCCCGCCGCAGCGGTGGCGGCGTCGACCTTGACACCGGCAAGAGCGAGCGCGCCCTCGGTGCGGGGGTCGGACTCACCGTCGTTGCCAACGATGCTGGCGACGACCCGGCCGTCGCGCCCGATCACGAATTGCGTGGGGATGCCCGTCACGCCGTAGAGCGAGGCGGAGGCGCGTTTCTCGAACGTGGGCGAGTCGCGTTCGTTTGGATCGAAGACAAAGCGCATGTCGGGATATTTCGGCTGGTTGGCCGGAATCCACTTCTTGAACGCAGCGATGGTGTCGCTGGTGCCCGAGGCGAGGACGATCACGTCCTGATCCTTGTATTTCGCTGCGATCTTCTGCGTATGCGGAAACGACCGGATGCACGGGCCGCACCACGTGGCCCAAAAATCGAGGATGACGACCTTGCCCTTGAAATCCGTGAGGTGGACCTCCTTGCCGTTGACATCGCGCATCGCGAAATCGGGCGCGGTCGCACCCGTCGCGAGCAACGCCGGACGCGGCGCCTCGGGTTTGCCGGATGCCGGGCTTGGCTTGATGGCGGCGGCGGCCACCGCGCCACCACCACCCGCGCGCATCGCGCCACCGGCGGCGACGAGCGCTTCAATATGTTCCGAGGTGAGCTTGATGCCGGTGCGCACCAGCGCCGAATAGGTCATCGCAACGACCTTGTCGCCCATGCCGATGAAGCCGCTCCAGAGTTTTCCGTCAGCCTTGATGATGGCGGTGGCGGGATACATGCCGACGCCGAAGATCGTGTTGGTGATATTTTCCGCCCAGGCCTTGCCGGCGGAGTCCCACGCGACGGCGAAGCCGGGATTGGGATTGGCGGCGACCCACTTGTCGAAGTCGGCGCGTTCCGTCGCGGAGAAGACCGCAAGCGCCACGAGCCCTTGGTCCTGGTAGGTGGCGGCGGTCTTGCCGAACCACGCCTGCGGGCCGTTGGACGTGCAGAACTGGACGAGGAGAGGCTTGCCGCGGAAAGACGAGAGTTTGACCGGCTTTCCGTCTGTGCCGGTCACGGTGAAGTCGGGCACCATGGCGTCGCGACTGACGCTGCCGAATTTGTCCGGCGTGAATCCGCCGCCCGCGGGCGCGGGCGAAGCCATGCCGATCATGCCCGTGGAGGCCGGCATCGCCGCGGTTTTCGCGATCATCGGAATGGATTTGGGCCCGGCGGGATCCTTTTTTGGCTCGGGCGGGATGCTCGCGAGGTCGACCTTCGCGCCGGCGCGCGCAATCGCATATTCCAGCCGGTAGTCTTCGCCGGCTCCGCCACCGGAAACGGTCTCGGAGATTTTCCCGTCGCGACCGACGACGAACATCGTGGGGAAACCCGAGACGTGGTAGCCGGTGTTGAAAACCGATTTGGCCCAGTCGGCCTTGCCGGGGAGATCGAACGCCATCGTGAACTTGTATTTGTCGGCGTTGCGCGTGATCCAGCCGTCGTAGGCCTCGCGCGTGTCGTCGGCGGTGATGCCGAGGAGCACGACGCCCTGATCGGCGTATTTTTTGAAGATGCGGTCGTTGTTCGGCATCGCGGCCTGGCACGGGCCGCACCACGTGGCGGAAACATCGACGATGACGATTTTGCCTTTGAAGTCGGAGAGCTTGATGGTCTCGCCCTTCGGGCCGGTGACGGTGAACTCGGGCGCGACATCGCCCTGCTTCAGTTGCTTGAAAGCGGCGGATGCCGCCGGCGCGCCGGTGGCGGGCACGGTGGCCGGGTCGGCGGCCAGCAGGGTGGACGCGAAACCGGCCGCGGCGATCAACGCAACGGAAAGGGTTCGGCTGTGTTTTGAGATCATATTGTTCATATTGTTTAGCTTTGAAGCTCACGGCGAAGCGCGTTGGCATCGCCGGGAATCCGGGTGAGGAATTCCGGCCGGGATGGAAGAGGGTTACAGAGCGTCGCGTTTCTTCTGATCTTCGACGGCCTGCGCGAGAATGGCCGGGTCGACCTTGATGCCGGCCTTGGCGAGCGCGGCGTCGAGCAGCACCTCGCCCTTCATGTAGCCGATCTGGGTGGCGGCGATCTTGCCGTCGCGACCGATGATGAACTGGGCGGGAATGCCGCCGACGCCGTAAAGTTTGCGCGACGCGCGACCGTCGGCCTTCTCGAGCGGGTCGTGGGCGAAGACGAAGTCGGGATATTTTTCCTGATAGGCCTTCACCCACGCGTCGAATTTTTCGCGTGCATCGCTCGTGCAGGAGCCGAGGACAACAACGCCCTGGTCCTTGTAGTGCGCGGCGACCTCGTTGGTGTGCGGCATCGAGGCGATGCACGGTCCGCACCAGGTGGCCCAGAAATCGAGGATGACCACTTTACCGCGAAAGTCGGAGACCGTGACCGGCTTGCCGTGGAGATCGGTCATCGCGAAATCCGGCGCCTCGGCGCCGACGGCGAGCATCTGCACGGGCGCGGGCGGCGGCTTGACGACGTAAGCGTCAGGGCCGGCCACCACCTTGGGCATGTTGGCGGCGGCGAGCTTCACGCCAGCGTGGAGGAGCAGGTTGGCGAGGCCATCAGGATTGGGGGTTCCCGGGAAGAACCGCCCGGAAAGCCGACCCTCGGCGTCGACGACGATGCCGGCGGGAACGCCCGAAGTGCCGGTGCGCGAGGTGCCACCCCAGAGCGCGCGCATGACGGTCTTGGCATCCAAAGCCTCCTGCGCCGCCCGATCGGGTTTCTCACTCGGAGGCAGACCGGGGCCCGTCGGATCCCAGGCCATGGTGAAGCCGACTTTGCCTTGGTTTTTCGCGACCCACTTGTCGAAGTCCGCTCGTGAGGTGTAGGCAGCAACGGCCAGCGTCACCACGCCGTTGGCGCCATACTTCTGGGCGATTTCCTGGTTGATCGTATCGAGCCTCTCCTGCGGCCAGCACAGCACGACAACCACGGGCTTGCCGCGCAGGCTGGAGAACTTGAATTCCTTGCCGTCGGCAGCGATGACGGTGAAATCCTGCACGGCATCGCCGGATTTGGTCAGGCCGAAACTCGGCATAAAGGTCGGCGCGTCGCTGGCGGCGGGGCGCGGAGTGCCGGCGTTCGGCACCGTGGCGCCGGACTGCGCGAAGGCGGAGGCGCCGAACGTAAGGCTGGCGCAGGTGAGGAGGGACGGAATGATACGTTTCATGGCGGAGAATTTTGGCTACAGGTAAAGTTGGGCCGGGGCACGGTTGGCCCCGGCCCTTGAGTGGCGATCCGGTCTGATGCACCCGCCTGAGCGCAGCGGGTTGCCGGCTCAGCGATAGATTTTTTGTGGACCCGAACCGGCGTCCAGCGGCACGACGAAGGACATCTCGAAGGTGCGGCCGAAGGCCCAGCGGCCGTGCAGCCCCGCGTTGAACCCGTAGATGTTGAGTCCGAAGAATGGCGGCTTGTTGTCCTCGATATTGGCGACGCCGAAGCCGAGGCGCACGCCCTTGCCGTAGTTGCGCCAGATGCCGTTCTTGAACTCGTAGGTGCCGCGCACGTCGATCAGGTGCATGGCCGGCGTGGGATAGGTGGTCGGCGCGATGCCCGCTTGGTTGCTTCTGAAGCCGCTCATGTAGCTGAACGCCGACGAGGCGGTCCATGGGCCCTTGCTCCAGTTTAGGTTGCTCGAGATATTCCAGCGCGGGCTCGAATAGGTGTCGCCGACGTCGTTGACCGGCGCGGCACCAACGGTGAGCAGCCGGGTTTGCTTGATGGTCTTGGCGGCGTTCACGCCCAGGCGCCAACGCCCGATCTTCTCCCACGGCACGCGGTAGTCGGCGCCGAAATCGATGCTCTCGTTGCGGATTTCACCGAAGTTCACGTATTGGGTGTAGAGGGTGTTGAGGGCGCCCGGCCAGCCGGCGGCGGTGTCCGCGGCGGTCGGCGCATTGCGAATCACGAAATCGGGAAACAGTGCCGGATTGTTCAACACCACGGTGCTGGAGATCGACTGGATCGCGTTCTTCTGCTGGGTCCGGTAGTAATTCACATTCAGGGTGAGCCCTTTCACCCACGGCGCGTCGATCACCGCGCCATAGAATGCATTCGTGGAAGTCTCGGGCTTGAGTTCGGGATTGGGCCGAACGATCGAGGTGACGGTGGTCGAGGTGTTGCCGCGCAACGGATCGACGACGGTCGTGGTGGTCTGGGTGATGGGGCGGCGGTTTTCAGTCAGCGACGGCGGCCGGTAACCTTCCGAGTAACTGCCGCGGAGGAGCAGGGCGCGGAAGGGCTGCCAGGTGGCGCCGTATTTCGGCACGCTCTTGCTGCCGGCCTGGCCGGTTTCCTCGAAGCGGCCGGCCAGATTGAGATCGAGACGCTGAACGAGCGGCAGCCGGTTGGGCTTGCCGACGAACGGCACCTGCAGTTCGGCGAACGCGGCCTGCGTCGTGCGCGCCGTGGTGAAGGGCGTGACGGTCGCCACGACCGGGAAGCCGGCGTAGGTGACCGAGGTGTTTGTGTTCTTGTTGCGGTCGTAGGAGCCGCCCAGCGCCATCCGGATCGCGCCGCCCCAAATCTTGAAGAGTTCGCCGTTGGCGGTGAGGTCGAAACTGTCCATCGCCGTGCGGCCGTCCGTCGTCGGGTAGAGCGCCGTCTGTTCGAGCAACGCCGTCTGGTTGGCGGCACCCGCCACGCGCTCGTCGATGAACGGATTGAAGCGCTGCGCGGGGTCGTTGTTGTTGGCGAGCGCATTGAAGGCGGTCGCATTGAACGTGCGGCTGAGCGAACGGTATTTTGTGTCCATCCAGCGGTAGCCGGTATCCCAGCGCCAAGTGTCGCCGAGGCTCCCGCGCAGTCCGGCGGTCAGCGAATGCGTCTGGGTCTTGGTCTGCTGCCAGACGTTACCCCACTGCGGGAGCAACATGCCGAACGAGATGTTTTCGCCGAAGATATTGTTGGCCGCTACCACCGGGACACCTGCCACATAGGCCGGCAGGGTCCCGGCCTTGCTGCGGGAGTCGGTGAAACCATAGGTGCCGTAGCCTTCGAGGTTGTTGCGGAACTGGTAGGTGGCGTTGCCCGTGAAGCCGTGGCGGTTCGAGGCCGACAGCAGCTCGGTCCACGGCCCGGGATTCGTGATCCGCTGGCCTTGGGCGCTGATGATGCTGCTGGTGGTTTGCCCCGGATCGTTGGTGGTGCGCCGCTCAAACGCCGAGATCGCCGGCGTGGTAGCGGAACCCGCCGGTGCCAGCAGCACGCGGATGCCGGGAATCGAGACAAAGCCCGTGGTGGCCGTAGCCTGCACCGACGCTGGATAACCCCACTGGATGCGCTGATCGGTGCCGAAAACGGGCGCTCCGGTCGTCAAGCTGTAGCCCTGAATCCGGGTGCGATAATTCATCGTCGAGAACGAGCGCTGCGAGGCATACAGCGGCTCGCGATCGTAATACGTGATCGCCAGTGTGCCGCGCAGCTTGCCCCCCAAGCCGGCGAAGCCCGTCGTCACCGTGGACTGCCGCTCGCGCGCGCCGCCGTGCTCGGTCAGCTTCACCGAGCCGTTCACTTCCGTGCCGACCCAGGCTTTCTTCAGCACGATATTGATGACGCCGGCCACCGCGTCGGCGCCGTAGATCGCGGATGCGCCATCGGTGATGATTTCGATGCGCTCGACCAATCCGAGTGGGATCGTGTTCAAGTCCACGAAACCCTGGCCGGTGTTCGAGCCGCGGTTGCGATCGCCGGCCTGCGTCACCCGGCGGCCGTCCACCAGCACGAGGGTGGAGCCGGAGCCCAGACCGCGCAGGCTGACGCCGGAGACGCCCGATTGCAGCGGCACTTGGGACCCCAGAATCGGGCTGGCGCCGACGAACGGAATCGCCGGGAGGGCGTTCTCCGTGCGTTGGCCGGCGGCCATGTTCAAGTCGTCGGGCGTGCTGTTGCGGCCCGCGCCGACGCCGCTGTAAGTCTGCGGAATCGCGCGCAGGAAGTCCGCCAAGTTCATGGCCCCGCTGGCGCGAATCTCGTCGAGCCCATAGCTGAGCACGGGCGACGGCCCTTCAACGTCCGGCTGGCGGATGCGCGAGCCGAGCACCTCGAACTCCTGCATCTTCAGCGCGGGCGTGGTGGGAGTGACGGGAATGGAGGAGGTAGTCTCCGGCGTAGTGGTCGGCTTAGCCGCAGGCGTGGTCGGGATCGCGGGAACCTGCGCGGGCAGACTGGCGGCGGCGAGCAGGATCAAAGGAAGGCGGAGGCAGATTGAGTTCATGTCGGTTTGGGTGGGACGGAAAACGCTTGGGTCTCGCCCAGTATAACGCAACCCCGCCGGCGCGATATAGGCCGAAAGAGTGAATCGGCGCGCCGGGGCGCGCGGCTCGACACCGGGCGCCCGTGGCGGTTGAAACAGTGATGCGCAGAATATTTTTCCCGCCCCTTGCCTTCGCCTTGTGCGCCGTCGGCGGCTTCGCCCAGGACACGCGCGTCATCCTCCTCGGCACCGGCAATCCCAATCCCGACCCCGAGCGCATGGGGCCGTCCGTCGCCATCGTTTCGGGCGAGCGCGTTTACATCGTCGATGCCGGCCCCGGAGTCGTCCGCCGCGCAGCGAAGGCCGGCCTCAAGATGACGCAGCTCACGCGCGCGTTCATCACGCACCTGCATTCCGATCACACGCTCGGGCTGCCCGATTTGATTTTCACGCCCGCCGTCACCGGCCGCACCGAGGGCATCGAAATCTACGGCCCGCCGGGCACGCAGGCGATGACGACGAATCTCGTCATTGCGTGGAAGGAAGACATCGCCATCCGCCTCCACGGCGGTGAACCCTCCGCCGCCAAGGCCTACGAGATCCGCGCGCACGACATCGCCCCCGGCGAAATCTACCGCGACGAGACCGTGCGCGTGCTCGCCATCAAGGTCGACCACGGCACCTGGAAACACGCCTACGGCTACCGCTTCGAGGCGAAGGATAAAACCATCGTGATCTCCGGCGACACGACTTACAGCGAGAGCCTCATCGCCGGCGCGAAGGGCTGCGACATTCTCGTGCACGAGGTCTACTGCCGCAAAGCGTGGGAGACACGCCCGCCGCCGTGGAAGGCCTACCACGCGGCCTTCCACACGCTCGCGCCCGACGTGGGCCGCGTCGCCGCGCAGGTGAAACCGCGCAAGCTCGTCCTCTACCATCAACTGCCGATGAACTGGGCGCCCGAAGACATCCTGCAGGAAGTCCGCGCGGCGTTCGCCGGCGAGATCGTCTACGGCAACGATCTCGATGTCATCAGATGAGCGAGCGCGTCGCGGCATCGGAATCGATGCCCTTCCGACGGAGCGGCGGCATCCCTGCCGCCGGGACTGCGCGGCTGCCCGCAAATCGATCGATCAAAATTCGACTGGCACCGGCGCGCCATCTCTTGTCTGAATCCGACCATGACCACCCTCTCGTTTCTTTCCCGGCGCGCGTTCATCGCTGTTCCGTCGTTGGCATTGGCGATCGCGGCGATGGCCGCCGATGCCGGTATTCGCCCCACTCCAGCCGCCGCCGCGCCCAGCGGCGCGGTCATTCAGTTGGCCGCGGTCGAGGTCAGCGAACGCCGGGTCGACGGCCTCATCAACAAGGGCCTGCTGCCCACCGACGAAGACGCGCCGCTGCACTACAACGTCATCACCCGCCTGGAGATCGAGCAAATGGGCGCGGCGAACATCGAGGAAGTCTTCCGCAACACCCCCGAGATCACCGCCTACAGCTCGGCCAACCAGGAAGCCTCGGTCGTGCAGATCGTCGGGCCGGGCAGCCTCGCGTCCAACCTGAAGATGCGCGGCTTCGACGCGCTCCAGACCACCGTGCTCATCAACGGCCGCCGCATCGCGCGCGCGCAGTTTCCCAATCTGGTCGGCAGCGCCAGCGGCGATCTCAGCCGCATCCCCGTCAACGCCATCGAGCGCATCGAGATTCTCCCGTCGTCCGGCTCTGCGATGTATGGCGGCGGCGCCATCGGCGGCGTGATCAATGTCATTCTGCGCAAGGATTATCGCGGCCGCGAACTCTCCCTGTCCTACGGCACGAGCACCGGGGGCGGCTCGACCGAATACAACGCCAGCTACATGCACGGCTTCTCGCTCTTCAACGGCCGCACCACCGGCACGCTGTCGTTCACGCACCGCAACCGTGGCCCGCTCGCGTTCGCCCAGCGCACCGCCATGCTCGACCGCGCGCTCAAGCGCATGGCCACCGAGACGGCCATCGGCACCTTCACGCAGATGCCCGGTGTCATCCGCCTCTCCGCCGCCACCGGCGACCTCGGCATCCCCGGTGCCACCGGCGTGCGCTACGCCACGCTGCCCGCCGGGCTCACCGACGCGCAGGCCAACGCCCTCACGCCCGCCGCCTTCGCCGCGACCGCCGGGAAATGGACGCCGAGCTACGAGCGCTACCAGGACAACTACATCTACACGCCGTCCAAATCCACGTCGCTCAACGCGACCCTCGAGCACGAACTCATCCGCCAGAAACTCACGCTCTACTCGGAGCTCTCGTTCACGCGCAACGACCAGGACATCCACAACCCGAAATTTTTCGGCGCCGGCACCAGCTACGCGATGGCGGCCACGCATCCCTTCAACCCGTTCCGCACCGGCGTGACGCCGGGCTTCGTCGGCCGCGCCGTCATCCTCAACGTCCTGCCGGTCGATGCGCGCCCGAACATCACCGACATGCGCCGCGACTCCTATCGCGCGGTGGTCGGCCTGCGGGGCAAGGTTGGCGAGCGTTGGGAATGGACGCTCGACGGCACCACCGAGGTCAACATCAGCCAGGGCGATTCCCAGATCGGCGCCGACAACATCATCCTCGCCTCTTATTTCGGGACGACCACCAACGCCGCCACCTTCGCCCAGCGCTGGTCCCTCTACAACCTCCTCGCCGATCACCGCGCGAACCCCGTGCCCGCGAGCTTCAACCAGGATTACTTCAACGTCGTCGGCCGCCAGCGCTACTGGCAATACGCCTCCAACCTGATCGCGCGCGCCACCGGCGACGTCTACGACTGGCGTGCCGGCACCATCAAGACCTCCCTCGGCGCCGAGGCCTACTGGTGGCAGTATGAAGGCAAGCGCCCCTACGAATTCCAGCCGCCGCTCGTCACCATCATGGGTGGGCGCGACAACCTCTCGCGCGACATCCTCTTCACCAAGCAGGGTCGGCGCACCGACGCCGTTTTCGGCGAGTTAATCGTGCCGGTCATCAGCAAGAAATGGCAGCCCGTGCCCGTGCAGTCGCTCGACCTGAATTTCAGCGGCCGGCACGAAAACGCCAACGATTCCAAGTCGTCCACCACCACCGCCATCGCCGCCCGCCTCGCCCTCACGCGCGACGTCGCGCTGCGCGGCTCGCGCACGGAGGGCTTTTTCCCGCCGGAGCAGAGCAGCCTGTTTCTGTCGGACTACACGTTCGCGACCACGATCACCAACACGTTCACCTTCGTCGATCCGCGCCGCGGCGGCCTCTCGCAGGTCAATGTCCCGCTCACCAACTCCGCCGGCCCCAATCCCAACCTCAAGCCCGAGACCTCCATCTCCGAAAACTACGGGCTGATCTTCACGCCGCGCTTCGCGAAGGGCCTGCGGGTCTCGGTCGACTACTGGAAGACCGAGAAGATCGATGCGATCCGCACGCCCACGCTCCAGCAGCTCCTCGACAACGAGGCGTTTTACCCGGACCGCGTCAACCGCGGCCCCAAGCTCGCCACCGATCAAGCGAGTTGGGCCGGCGTCGTCACCGGCGTCGATACGCGCGCCATCAATTTCGCCAGCATTAGCACCGACGGCATCGACGCCCAGGTGTCCTACACTGTGCCGACCGCGACTTGGGGCGAGTTCACGCTGCGCGCGCGGGAGACCTTCACGAACCACTTCCGCACCACGATTACTCCGATCACGGCCGCCGTGGACACCGTCGAGACCCGCGACGGCGCGCTGAAATGGAAGGGCAACGGCTCGATCTTTTGGAATCGCCACGATTGGAACGTCGGCGTCAGTGCGCGCTACACGCACTCCTACAAAACCGAGACGACGATCGCGTCGGCGCAATTTCCCGGCGGCACGGGGGTGGACGGCGAGCGCATCGCCAGCGAGCTGCTGTGGGATCTGCAGCTCGGCTACAAGATCGCCTACGCCAGCGACCGACGAGGCTGGCGCGGCGCGCTCAGCGGCACGCAGTGGACGCTCAACGTCCTGAACGTCGCGAACCAGCTGCCGCCGTGGTTCTCGACCGGCTTTTACAGCCGCTTCTCCGATCCCCGCATGCGCTACGTGTCGCTGCAGATGCGAAAGACGCTCTGAGCACTCCTTGTTCGTAGCCCCGGCTTCAGCCGGAATCCGTCAAACCTTCCGGCTAAAGCCGGTGCTACGAACTCAATCACGACCTCGCATGAAATCCACCCTGTTTGCCCTCGCCCTCGCTCCGGCCCTCTCTGTTGCCGCCGCTGCGCCCGTCACCGCCATGCTCACGATGGACAACGACGCGCTCACGATGACCGGCGAACTTTCCGGCCGCGTCATGCCGCGCAGCGGCCTCACCCTCCCGCTCTCCACCACGCGCCCCGCCGGCGTCGTGAAAGAGCCGGCCTACAAGGGCACGCCACATTACGGCACCATCCGCCTTGGCAACGGCCCGCGGGCCGAGACGCGCTTCGTGATGGATCGTGCCCCCGACGACCGGCGCTACGACAACCGCCTCTATTTCGACCGCAACCACAACGGCGACTTCACCGACGATGGCGACGGCGAGATGCAGAACGTCGGGAAAAATCTCCCCGGCGCGCGCGTCGGGCCGCATTTCATGGTGCTGCCGGCGTCATGGGGCGACGCCACCCACGAGACCGCCAGCGGCGAATACGGCTTCATGTGCCTCATCGGTCCGGAAAAATCGGGCGGCCCTGAGTTGATGCTCACCCGCACCGCCGCCGCGCGGACCGGTTACATCGAGCTCGATGGCAAACTCGTGCGCGTGGCCCTCATCGAGACGGCTGGCGACGGCATCTTCGACATCGCCAAAGCGGTTGAAGCCACGCCCGCGGCCTTCGCCACCCGGGCCAAGATCAAGACCATGACGCTCGTCGTCGACGCCGACGGCAACGGCCAGTTTGGTGCCGCGGAGGTGTTCGACGCGACGCTGCCGTTCCAGGTCGGCGCGACCACGTATCAAGCGAGCGCGACAGCCGACGGCTCGCAACTCACGTTCATCCCCACGACCAGGGCCGCGCAAGCGATGAAGGTGCCACGGGTCGCGGGCGCTTCCACCAAGGACGCCGGCCTCCTCGCCAGCGGCACGGCCGCGCCCGATTTCACGACCAAGCGGCTCGACGGTCGCGCGCTGAAACTTTCCGACCTTCGCGGCAAAGTCGTCGTGCTGGATTTTTGGGCCACGTGGTGCATCCCGTGCATCCGCTCGATGCCGCACGTGCAGAAGACCGTCGCGAAGGCGAGCGGCGGCGAGGTGGTCTGGCTCGGCGTCTGCGTGTGGGATGACCAAAAGGCGTTCGAAAAATGGGTGCCGGTCAACGACGCGAAATACAGTTTCACAAAAGTCTTCGACCCCGCCGGCAAGGATCGCCCGACCAGCATCGCGAGCAAACTCTACAAAGTCACTGGCATCCCCACGCTCTACGTGATCGGCGCCAACGGCCACGTGGTCGACGGGCTCGTCGGTTTCCTCGGTGACGACGACAACCGCCTCGAGCAAGCGCTGACGAAAGCTGGATTGAAGTTTTGAGCGGGCCGCCGCCCCAAGGGAGGTTTGTCACCCCATGGGTGAAAAATATCCGGAACGCCGCGCCACGCCCGAATCCGGGCTTGTCTCGGGCGCAGGTTTCGCGTCATCTCGGCGAGCCGCCGCCGTGAATTCCGCTGAACCCCCGCACGCCGCGTGCCCGGTTTCATGTTCAACCAGCGCGTCGGTCGTCGCACCAACCTCGAGGTGCGCCGCCCATCAGGTCAGTCTGCCTCCGCCGCATACCTCCGCCCCGCCGCACCATGAAAAACCGAATCCCGAAATTGCTCGGTCTCACCGCGGCGTTCGCCGCGTGTTCCCTCGCCGCCCAGACTGCTCCCACTGCGCCCAAGCCGTCAGGGCCGACCAGCTCCCCGGTAAAAATGGAGGAGGTCGA
>SIBG01000053.1 GCA_009695305.1 Opitutus sp.
TCACTGCCACGATGCTCTTGCCGCCATCGGCTTCCCGCAAAATGCGGATCTTCTGTTCCGTCGTGTGGCTCTTGCCTTTCATGGTCTGGGCTCCTTTTAGGGCCGCAGACTAACATCGCAAGTGGCCCGGATTTCGGGGGATCACCGCACAAGGACGGGGGTTTTTTGTGTCAAAGCACGAGCGCGATCTGCACGCCCGGACCGTGCACGCCTTCGATCAGGATCCCCTCGACGTCCGCCGTCTTCGAAGGTCCGGTGATCCAGATCACGTTGGGGTCGGATCCCAGCGCCGCGATCGCATGCGGCAGATCGGCGAAAATTTCCGCTCGCTCGATCACCGCCACATGAACCCACGGAGCGAGCGCCGCCAGCCGGCGGGACGTCGCCGCCTCGTTGAGCACGATCGTGCCGGACTCGGCGATCGCGCCGGCGGCCCGCGTCAGGCCGAAGGCGTAGTCGTCGACCCGTTTGCGGTCGAAGGCGGTCTCGACCGTGAAACCGGGGCCAAAGAGCGGGGCGAACCGTGGCCACAACACCGGGTCGCAATAGCCGTGCAACCAGCCGTTCGCGCGCAAATGAGCCACCAGCGCCCCGACCTCGGTGAACGCGAGCCCGTTGACGCGCTTGATTCGTTCCGTGAACAACTCGACCAGATCGCGGCCCGCGAGCAACTGGCGCAGCACGGCGATCTCGGAATCGTACTCGGGCAACGCGGCGCGCCGTGGCAGCGGCGCCAGCGCCTGGTGAACCCGGGCGAGGATGGCTTCGCGTTCGTCGGTCATGGTCGGGAGGAGCAGGCGAACACACTCATGATTTTCTTGGGACAAGTACTTTTCCGCGGGCGACGAGAAACAGGAAACCCATGAGCGCCGCGAACGGAATCAACGCGAGCAGGTCGGCCCACGGGCCGGCGAAGAAGGGATTGTGCGCGATGGACCAGTCGGTCACGCGCTTGTCGAAATCGACCAGCACACCCGCGAGGAAGGCGATGCCGATGCCGGCGATCGCTCCGCCGCCAATGTAGCCGGAGGCGAGCAGCACTCCGGGGCTCTTGTCGCTCTCGGCCGTGAATTCCTCCTCGGTCAGCCGCGCATAGCCCGCATCGCGCCGCATCCGGCGGTCGACCAGCCAGCGCACCAGCCCGCCGAGGAAGATGGGCGACGACGCCGAGAGCGGCAGATAAACGCCCACGGCAAAGGCGAGCGCCGGCACGAACGACATCTGCAGCGTCACCGCGATCATCACCCCGAGCAGCACGAGCGCCCAGGGGAGCTTCTGGTCGAGGATGCCCTTGATGATGTAGGAAACGAGCGTCGCCTTGGGCGCGTCGAACTTGCGGACCGTCGTGCCGTCGGGCCGGGTGTCGTGCGCGCCGTTGATGCCGGGATCGACCAGCCAGACCGCCGCGCCGCGCTCGTTGACGAAATATTTTCCCGGCGGCCCGCCGACGGCGTCGGTCTTGTGCCAGACCCGATAACGCGCCCCGTCGTCCCGGGCCTGCGGCCCGATCAACCCTTGTTTCTCCGGCTCGAGCCCGGCGACATCCGTCTTCAACCCGGGCGCCACCTGCGCCGCCGGGACATAGACGAGGGCGGATTCGTTCAGCTTGAGCAGGATGGGGCCCAGCACCACGGCGGAGGCGAAAGCCCCGAGGAGAATCGCGTATTGCTGCAGCTTCGGCGTGCCGCCCAGCAGGAAACCCGTCTTGAGATCTTGCGACGTCGTGCCGCCGTTGGACGACGCGATGCACACGATCGCCCCGACCGACAACGCGGTGACGTAGTACGTGCCACCCCGCCAGCCGACCAGCAGGAACACCAGACACGTGAACAAAAGCGTGGCGACCGTCATGCCCGAGATCGGATTGGAGGTGGAGCCGATTTCCCCCGTGATCCGCGACGACACCGTCACGAACAAGAAACCGAACGCCACGATCAACAGCGCGCCCAGCAGGTTCATGTGCAGCGTCGGCGCGGCCATGATCGCCGCGATCAGCACGACGATGCCGATGCCGACGACCTTCATCGGGAGATCGCGGTCGGTGCGCGGCCGCTCCGTCCCGGACGCGCGGCCGTTGCGACCCAGACCCAGATCGGCGAGCCCGCCCCGCAACCCATGCCAGATCGTCGGCAGTGCCTGGATCAGGCTGAAGATGCCGCCCGCCGCGACCGCCCCCGCCCCGATGTAGAGGATGTAGGCACCGCGGATCGCATGCGCGCCCATCTCCGAGATCGGCACGGTGCCGGGCGCCAGCGGAGCGCTCAGGCCCTCGCCGAAAAACTTGATCGCCGGAATCAGGAGCAGATACGACATCACCCCGCCCGCGCACATGATCGAGGCGATGCGCGGGCCGACGATGTACCCGACGCCGATCAGCTCCGGCGAAATCTCCGCGCCCACAGAGCCCGCCTTCAACGGCGCGCCGAAAACTTTTTCTGGCACGTCCTTCCAGCCCTTGAACGCCACCATGAGCGTCTTGTAGACGAGCCCGATGCCGAAGCCGGTGAAGACCACCTTCGCGCCCGGCGACTGGCCGAGCCCGGCCGCCTCCGCCGCGCGCATTTCCGCCTGCGCCGCGGGCGAGGCCAGGGCGCGCGACTCGGCGTTGGCCCCGGCCTTCAGCACCGCGGCGCACGCCGTGCCCTCGGGATATTTCAGGTGACCGTGCTCCTTCACGATGAGCGCCCGCCGCAGCGGGATCATCATGAGGATACCCAGCAATCCGCCGAGCAGGCCAACCAGCAGTACCCGCGTAAGTTCGAGATCGAAACCGAGGATCAGGATCGCCGGCATCGTCACGCCGATTCCGAAAGCGATCGACTCGCCCGCGGACCCCGCGGTCTGCGTGATGTTGTTTTCGAGGATCGTGGCGTCGCGCCCGCCCACCCTCGCCCACCCGCGGAACAGGGCCAGCGAGATCACCGCCACGGGAATCGACGCACTGACCGTGATGCCGACCTTCAGCACGAGGTAGAGCGACGACGCGCCGAAGATCATGCCGAGGATCGTGCCGGTCAGGACGGCGCGCAGCGTGAACTCGCGCATCGCCACGCCGTCGGGAATGAAGGGCTCGAATTTCGGGGCGGACATGGGCAACGGGGGGCGTGGGCAACTCAGCGAATCAGGTTTCCCACTTCAGGGTTTCGGCCGCTGCCTGAGCCATTTTCGGAATTCGCCGCCGCGCCATGGTGGCAGCGTGTGGGTGGCGGCCCAGGTGTGCAGCGCGGGCACGGGCAGCAGTTTCGCCGGGAGATAATTCAACACCCGGCCCCCCGCGAGCGCCGCCTTCCACGCCGTCGGTTGCGACGCCAGCAGCGCCCACGCCCCCATCGGCGGCGTGCCCGGCGACGGCACGCTCTCCTCCTTCGCGCGGTGGCGCAGCCGCAGCAGCAAATCGGGAATGGGAATGTTGACCGGACACACCTCGTGACACGCGCCGCACAGGCTGGACGCCTTCGCCAAATCGGCCTTCTGCGGAAATTTTTTGCCCAGCAACAACGGCGACAGCACCGCCCCGACCGGCCCGGGATACACGCTGCGGTAGCCATGCCCGCTCACCTGCCGGTAAACCGGACACACGTTGAGACAGGCGCCGCACCGGATGCACCGGAGAATCTCGCGGCACTCGCTGGCGAGCACCTCCGTCCGGCCGTTGTCGACGAAGATGACATGCATCTCCTCCGGCCCGTCGGGCTGGGCCGCGGCCTTGGGGCCGGAAATGAATTCGGTGTAGGCGGTCAGCTCCTGCGCCGTGGCGGAACGGCCGAGCAGGTTGAGGAGCAACGCGAGATCGCGGTCGCGCGCCACGACCTTTTCGATGCCGACAAGGGCGATGTGGCATTTGGTCGCGGCGAGGCAGAAGCGGGAGTTGCCCTCATTCGTGACGAGAACGATCCGCCCGCTTTCCGCAGAAATAAAATTCGCGCCGGTCAGGCCGACGTCGGCCGCGAGGTATTTGTGCCGCAGGAAATGCCGCGCCCGCCGGGTGATCGTGCCGGGATCGTCATCGTAGGCACCGAGGCCCTCGCGCTCGAAGCTCGTCGCGATTTCGCGGCGGTTCTTGTGGATGATCGGCCGGACGATGTGGCTCGGGTGGTCGTGGTCGATCTGGACGATGAACTCCCCGAGATCGGTCTCGAGCGCCTCCATCCCATGTTTTTCGAGATAGGGCGCGAGCTCGATCTCCTCGCTGACCATGGTCTTCGCCTTCACCATCCGGGTGGCGCCCCGGGCCCGCATGATGCCGAGCACGGTCGCGCAGGCCGAGTCCGCCGTCGCCGCCCAATGCACCCGCACGCCGTTCGCCTTGAGCTTCGCCTCGACCCGCGGCAGGAGCGTGTCGAGGTTTTCGATGGCGTGTTGCTTGATCCCGCCGGCGATCTCCCGGAGCCGGTTGGGATCGGCAAACTGGTCGAAGAGGAGCTTGGTGCGCTTCTCATGCGTGGCCTTCGTGCTCTGGTAAACCGAGGCGCGCTTGTCCGGCGGCAGCGTGGCGGCGAACTGGTCGATCGGTTGGAATTTCATGCACGGGGTCGGGCCACGCGCGTGACTCAAAGGGCTGCGCGCCGCGCCGCAAGCCCATCGCGCAGCGAAGAAAAGTCCTGGCCGCTCCGACCTAGGATGACCCCGGCCGGGGCTCCGTGGCGCTCTCCAGCGCCCCAAGCATCCCCAGCGCCTCCGCGCGATTCGCACCGCACATCGTTTCCATGGGCCGCAGGCTCACGCACACGGCGGGCCTCTCCGGCTTCCCGAACAAGGCGCAGCGCATGTCCGGCAACAACTGCACGCAAACGACGCCGGCCGGCTTGCCCTGCGGCATCCCCGGAATCGGCGAGGAAATCGACGGCGCGATGCAACACGCCCCGCACTGCGGGCGACACTCCATCACATCGGAGCCACGCCGTGCGTGACGCTCCTCACCCGCGCTTCCAATTCTCCTGTCTTCCCCATGATCACGGTTTGCCGCGGTTGCTCAACGCATCGCGCAGCACCTGCGCGAGGTGCAGCGACTTGACAGGTTTGCCCTCCCTGGCGGCGAGGCCGCTCAGATGCATCAGGCAGCTCATGTCGGAGGACACGACCACGTCGGGTTGCGCGGCGCGCATGTGGTCGAGCTTCAGGTTGCCCATGGCCGTGGAGATATTCGGAAAGCTCACCGCGAAGGTGCCGCCGAACCCGCAGCATTGCTCCGCCTCGCCAAACTCGACGACCTTCGCGCCGGCGATGGATTGCAGCAGGGTCAACGCCGCCTCCGCGCTTTTCGTGCCGCGCGTGTGGCATGCCCGGTGAAACGCGATCGTCCCGTCGAACCGGCCCGGCCACGTTTTCAGGCCAAGCCCGTGGACGAGATAGTCCGCCAGCTCCCACGTGCGGCGGCCGAGCGCCTCGACCGCCGGAAGATCGGCCTCCTTTTCGAATTCCAGCAGGGCGCCGTGGGCCAGCATCGCGGCGCAGGAACCCGACGGCACGACCACCGGATCGGTGCCGGCGAAGGTCTGGACGGTGTGCCGCACCACCTTGCGCGACGCCGGCCAGTCGCCGCCGTTGAACGCGGGTTGCCCGCAGCAGGTCTGCCCCTCCGGAAAAACCACCTCGACGCCGGCGTGTTCCAGCGCCTGCACCGTGGCCGCGGCCACATCGTCGTAAAACGCGTCGCACAGGCACGTCGCCATCAGCTGAATCCGCCGGCCGGTGAGGGGAATGCGCGCGGAGTTGAGCATGAAGGAATTCGAAACGTGCGGCGGGCGGGAGGTGTTGCAACCGGAAATTCCCCGCCACCGCCAGGCCGCCACTTTCCTTCCCCTTCCTTCCCACGGACCGCCCAGCGGACCGAGAGTCCTTTCGCCGGGGCCGGTTCCGGTTCGGGCGGCGCGAAAGTTTTTGCCGTCATGGCGGAGTGGATGTTTTTTTGACCCGTCAGCGCAAGCTGGACGCCCCCGCCCCGGCCGAACCAACTGCACCCCGTCCGTCTCGCCTCGCTTCAGCCCATTCTTCCCCATGCCCAAAGCCCTTTACTCCGTCGCCATCGACCTCGGCGCCACCAGCGGCCGCGTCATCGTCGGCCGGTGGGCGAACCACCGGCTCACCCTGAACGAGGTGCATCGCTTTCCGAACGGGTTTCACACGCTCAACGGCCACGACTACTGGGACATGGGCACGCTCTGGCACGAGGTGCAGGCGGGGCTGCGGCAGGCGGCGGGTTCCCTGCCCCGCGGCGCGAAGATCGCCTCGGTCGGGGTCGACACGTGGGGCGTCGACACCGCGCTCGTCAACGACGCGGGCCGGCTGGTTTTCCCGGTTCACGCCTACCGCGACGCGCGCACGCAGCCGGGGCTGAAGCGACTCGGCAACACCCGTGCCGCCCTTGCCCGGGTCTACGCCGCCACCGGCATCCCGAACGTCTTCTACAACACCTCGCTGCAACTCGAGGAACTTGTCGCCTCCTGCCCGGCCATCGAGGACCTCGCCACCCGCTGCCTGTTTCTGCCGGATTATTTCAACTTTCTGCTCTCGGGCCGCATGGCCAACGAGCTCTCCATCGCGAGCACCTCGCAGCTCATCGACGTGCACTCGACCGACTGGTCGCGCGCCGCGCTCGATCATTTCCGGATTCCGCCACAGTGGTTTTCGAAGCCGATCCTCGCCGGCACCAAGCTCGGCCGCGTGCGTAACCTGCCCGAACTCGCCGGCGCGCAGGTGATCGCCGTGCCCGGCCACGACACGGCCTGCGCTTACGATGCGATGCCTGCGTCGCCGGACGGCACGGATCTCTACATCAGCTCCGGCACCTGGTCCCTCGTCGGTTTCGAAAGCGCCACGCCCGTGCTCGGCGCCGAGGCGCTCGCCGCCCGGATTTCCAACGAGCGCATCGGCGACGGCCGCTATCGCCCGCTCACGAACGTGATCGGCCTCTGGCTCCTCGAGGGCACGCTGAAGGATTTCGCCTCGCGCCCCGCCAACGACCGCGAATGGGCCGCGCTCATCGCCGCCGCCGAAAAGCTCGCCGCCCCGGCGGCGCTGCTCGACGTCACCGATCCCGCGTTCACGAACCCGCCGTCGATGCGCGCGGCCATCGATGCCCAGCTCAAGCGCCGCAAGCTCGCCGCCCCGCGGAATCCCGCCGGCTATACCCGCCTCATCTGCGACTCGCTCGGCCGCGGCCATGCCGATGCCATGCGCTCTTTCGAAACAATGGCGGGAAAAAAATTCCGCCGGATCCTGATTGTCGGCGGCGGCTCCAAGAACCGCCTGCTGTGCCAGGCGACCGCCGACGCCGCCGGCATTCCCGTGGTGAGCTTCGCCCTCGAAGGCACCGCCGTCGGCAATCTCGCCAGCCAGCTCATCGCCCTCGGCGCGGTGCAGGATCTCGCGACGTTCCGGCGGCATTTGAACGCGGACCTGAAGCAGAGGGAGTATCGGCCACGGTCAGCTCATTAAACTTACTCCGCGGGATGTAAGGTCTTATCCGAGATTCCGTCGGTCAGGGTGCGAGCAGCGCGTTCGCCGCGCGGCCCAGATAGTCCGCGTTGTCCTTCGTCTGCGCCAATTGGGTTACCATCGGGCGGGCCGCGTCCGGCAGCGCCGGCAGAAACGCCAGGGTGTTGAGCGCGGCCAGGCGAGCGCCGAACGGCTGATCGGACGCCAGCGCCCCGGCCAGCACCGCGACCGCCGCGGGATTCGTCCCGCCGCGCAGCCCGGCCGTGGCGGCGGCGACCCGTACCGAAGGATCAGGATCCTTGAACAAGGCGGTGGCATCGACCGCGCGCGGCGAACCGCTCGTGGCCGCCACCGACCAGTAACGGACCACCGCCAATGAATCGCGACGGGCGACCGCGACCAAATCGGCGGCGGGAGCCTTGGAGAGTTGCAGCGCATCGATGAGATCGAGCAGGTGCACCAGCGGATAACGGGCATCGTCGCGGGCGACGGCGCGCGGCGATCCACCGGCGGCGAGGGTCGTCATCATCCCTTCGGGCATGAACCCCGTGTCGCGCACGCGCAGGAGGTGGGCGCGATTGGCCGCCCGCAAGCGCACCAGCGTGGCGGCATGCGCCGGGTCCGCCGCGAGGTTGTGCACGTTGTCGGGATCGGCCGTGCAGTCGTAAAGTTCCTCGGGCGCGCGTGACTCGAAAAAGGCGCGCTGCGCGGGATTGAGTTTGCCCGCGCGATACTGCGCCTCCCATTCGACCATCGAGGCCTGCTTCCAGAGATAATCGAGATGCTGGCCGTGGGGCAGATGCGGCAAATAGTTTCGGAGGTAACGCCAGCGACCATCGGTCACCGCCCGGACGAGATCGTAGCGCTCGTCCATCCGGTCGCGAAACATATGGGTAACCCCGGGACCGGGCGCGCGGGCCGGGCCGGCAAACGCCCGGCCCTGAAAATACGCGGGCGCCGGCAGACCGGCGAGGCTCAGCACCGTGGGGGCGAGGTCCACGAAGTTAACCAGCTCGGCGGACCGGCTGCCGGCGGGCGCAGGCGCAAGGTGGGTATATTTTTTCGGAAAGCGGGCGACCAGTGCGATGTGGGTGCCGTTCTCATAGAGGAACCGCTTGCTGCGCGGCGTGGTGCCGCCGTTGTCCGAGTAATAGAAAATGATGGTGTCCTCGGCGAGACCGTCGGCCGCAAGTTCGTCGAGCACCCGGCCGATCGCCGCATCGGCCCGGGAAACGTTGTCGTAGTATTGCGCGAGATCCGCCCGGACGGTCGGCGTGTCGGGCAGGTAGGCGGGCACACGAACCTTCGCCGGATCGGTGATCAGCGGCACGCGGACGTGCTGCCGGCTCTCGTGGGAATCCTCGAAATTGAAAACGGCGAAAAAAGGCTGGCCGGGCGCGCGGTGACGCCAGTGGGCCGAGGCGCCGTTTTCGTTCCATGCCGCCTTGGGCGACGAGGACGTATTGTAGTCGGTCTTCGCCCGATTGGTCGTGAAATAGCCGGCAGCGCGAAGGTAGGCCGGGAAGAACCCTACCTCCGCCGGCAACGGCTGCGTCCCCCGCATGTGCTGGGTGCCGAGGCTGGTCGCGTAACAGCCGGTGATGATGCTCGACCGCGTCGGGGCGCAAACCGGCGCCGGCGCGTAGGCCCGCGTGAAAAGAATTCCCTCCCGCGCCAGCGCATCGATGCGGGGCGTGCGCGCCAGCGGATCACCGTAGGCACCGACGTAGTTGGCGGTGTTGTCCTCGCTCACGACCCAGAGGATGTTGGGGCGGGCCGGCTGGGAATCGGCCGCGGCCAGCACCGCGGCGCACAGCAGGCCACAAGAAAGGAAGCCAAGGCGGGCAAGGAATTTCATGGGGAATTTCGGCTGACGGGCCGTGACGCGAGCAGATGCCTGTCCGCGTCGAATTCAAGCCGCGCGTGCGGAAGGCCCTGCCGTCGGCGCTTGTCACTGGCCGGCGCCGTCGTCTAAAAACCACCGCTACCTCCCATGACTTCACTCCGCTCCGCCCTGCTTGCCCTCACCCTGACGCTGGTTCCACTGCTCGGGCAGGCCCAGCCCGCGATTCATTGCATCATGCCGGATCCCGCGACCGGCTCCTCGAAGGCGGTGCTCTTCACCGACCGCGCCCTCATCCACACCACCCAGATCCTGCCGGACGCAGGCGGCACTCCCGCAGAACAGGCCGCCGGAGCGCTCCGCCGGCTCCAGACCATGCTCAAGGAGGCGGGCCACGCCGACGCCACCGCGGTACGCCTCGAATGGTGCGTGCAGGACAACGCCACGCGCGTCGCGGTGCAGCAGGTCATGGCCCGGGAGTTTTCCGGCGCGCACAAGCCGGCCGCCACGTTTGTCGCCGGCAAGATGCGCGATCCCAAAATTTCCCTGGCTTTGAACGCCATCGCGGTGGCGCGGCCCAACGCCAATGTTGCCAAGCCCACGATCGTCCCCACCTCGCTGGGCAACGTCAGCCTGCTGCCCCGGGGCGGTGTCACCCAGGTCGCCGGCGATCTTGTGAAGGGCGCGACCACCCGTGAGTATGCGAAAAACACCCTCGCCAGCCTCCTCAAGTCGCTGGAGTTCCTCCATCTCACCAAGGCGGACGCCGTCCAGTTCAAGGTCTTCATCCAGCCGATCGAGGAAGCCGGGCACGTCATCGAAGCCTTTCAGGAGGTCTTCGGCGGGGCGGCCGCGACGCCCCCGATCACCTTCGTCGAATGGCAGGGCACCCAGCCTTCGCTCGAAATTGAAATGATCGCCGCCGCCACGCCCACCCAGGCCGGCGCCGTGGCGCACGGCGTTTCCTACCTGACCCCCACCGGCATGACCGAACCGACCGTGTACTGCCGTGTCGCGGCGGCAAATTCGCCTTCGCACATTTACGTCTCGACGCTCACCTCCACCAAGCCCGGCGACGGCGCGTTCCAGGCTCGGGACATCTACGCCCAGCTCCAGGTTATCCTGTCGCAGTGCAACGGCAATTTCGACCAGCTGGTGAAGGCGACCTACTACACGTCCGACAACGACGGCAGCAAGGGCCTCGTGGACCTGCGCCCCAGCCTGTACAATCCGAAGCGGCCCCCGGCGGCCAGCAAGGCGGGCGTGACGGGCACCGCTTTTGAAGGGCGCACGCTGTCGGTCGACATGATCGCGGTTCCGCGCTGAGCTCTCCCGGCATTTTTACCCCAACCCACGACGCCCGCCCCCATGAAAATCCTCCTGCCTCGGATCCTGTTCGGACTCATCCTCAGTGTCCTTTCCTGCGGCGCGCTCGCCGCCGGCGCGGCCCCCCGGCAGCTCGGCGTGGGACTGTACGGCGCGAACGGGCACCAGCTCACTCCCTCCTCGCTGCTGAACCGGACCCATTCCCGGATCGTGGCGGTGTCCCAGGTGCGCGGCCCGCTGCCGGCCAATGCCGGCATCAAGGAATACCCGACGCTCGACGCGCTCCTCGCGGATCCGGCGGTGGAGATCGTTTCCCTCTGCTCGCCGCGCCGCGCCGATCAGGCCCGCGACGCAATCCGCGCGTTGAAGGCCGGCAAGCATGTCTACGCCGAGAAGCCCTGCGCCCTGACCGAACCCGAACTCGACGAAGTGCTCGCCGTGGCGAGGAGCACCGGCCGGGAATTTCACGAGATGGCCGGCACCGTTTTCGTCCAGCCCTACCTCGAAATGCGCCGGCTCGTGAAGGCCGGCGCCGTCGGCGAAGTCATTCAGGTGCTCGTGCAAAAATCCTATCCCTACGGGCCCGGCCGCCCGCAGGACGAGGCTATCGACGGCGGCCTGTTCCTGCAGGCCGGGATCCACGCCATCCGGATGGTCGAACACGCCGCCGGCGTCCGGGTGCGCTCGATCAGCGGCTGGGAAACCAATCTCGGTCGGCCCGAGGAGGTCGGCGCCGGCAAGGTGGCCGCCGCGGTGCAAATGACCCTGGAGAACGGCGGTCTCGCCACGATCGTCATGAACTACCTCAACGCCGTGAACTTCAAGCCGCGCAACAACGAGACGCTGCGGATCTTCGGCACCAAGGGGTTTGTCGAATCCGTCGACGACGGCTCCCGCAGCAAGCGGCTCGTGACGCTCGACGGCAAATCGGTGGACCCGATCGACACGTCCGCCGCCCCCACCGACTATTTCGATTTCATGACCGCCCATCTGGTGACGGGCGCGGCGATGCCGTTCACGCTGGAGGAGGAACTGCATCCGCTGCGGATGCTGCTGCGCGGGAAACAGAAAATCCAATTCGAGCCGGCCCCGAAGAATCCCGCGAAGATCCAGATCCCCAGCGCGAAGTAGTCGGTCTTCCCGGCGATCAGCGAAAGCAAAGCGCGCTCCCGGTCACGCATTTTTCTTCGCGCCGGCGCGCGCGATTCGCGGGTAACTGCCTGAGTTCGATTCAGTCCGCCGGCGGCCCGACCATGGGCCTTGCATCGGCCGGTTCCATTTCTACATTGGCCGTCCCCGCCATGACCAAATTCGCCGTTCTTCGCACCGCTTTCTTCCTCGCGTTGGGTTCGCTCCTGCCGCTCCCCGCCTCCGCGGCCTCCGCGCCCGCTGGCCCCATCCTCGGGCTGCAGTCGTACACCTGCCGCAACATGAATTTCGACCAGATGGTCGCCTTCGCGGTGAAGCATAACCTCAAATACATCGAGGTCATCGCCGCACACATCGACCCCAACGGCCCGAGGGAGGAAACCCTGCGCAAGAAGGCCATCCTCGATAAAAATGGCCTCGCGGCGTACACCTTCGGCGTCAACAAGACCTCGACGGACAAGGAGGCGAACCGGAAGCTGTTCGAGTTCGCCAAGCTGATGGGCATGAAGATCGTCGTCGTCGAGCCGCGCGACCAGGCCGAGTGGGACAACCTCGAGCAGCTCGTGAAGGAATACGACATCAAGCTCGCGATCCACAACCACAACCTCGGCTCGGTCTATGGCGACCCTGCCACCGTGAAGAAAGTACTCGCCGCCCGCGACCGTCGCATCGGCGTGTGTCTCGATGTCGGCTGGGTGACCGCGGCCGGCTTCGACGCCGCCAAGGTCTTCCGCGAATACGGCGACCGGGTTTACGACATGCATTTCAAGGACAAGGTGAACGAGACGGCCAACGGCAAGACTGTGGCGGTCGACACCGAGATCGGCCGCGGCCAGGCGAACTACGCCGGCCTCTTCGCCGAAATCAAAAAGAGCAAGTGGTCGGGCGTGATGGCGATCGAGACCGACAGCAAGGCCTTCGCCGAGGACCCGAACCGGCTGGTGAGCGAAGCCAAGGCGTTTTTCGCCTCCATGACGGGCAAGAAGTCCGGCAAGTAAACCGTTCGTTTTTCCGCCCGGGCCGGATTGCCAATCCGCCCGGGCTTTTTCATTTTCAAGGGACGCGCTCCACCGAGGCGGCGCGGCGTAGGGCTCATCGGCAGCCTGACCGTCATTCGGATCAGGCCCCGGAAGCCAACCCACCCCGTTGCTTTCCCCTCATCATGAAAATCCTCCCCGGTCTCAGCACTTTTCTGCTGGCGGTCACGGCCTCGGTGGCGGCGCCGCCGAACATCGTCTTCATTTTTTCCGACGACCACGCCTATCAGGCGATCAGCGCCTACGGTGACGCGCGGAAGCTCCTCGCCACGCCCAACATCGACCGGATCGCGAAAGCCGGCATGCGCTTCGATCGCTGCGTCGTGCCGAATTCGATCTGCGGCCCCGCGCGCGCCACGGTGCTCACGGGAAAATACAGCCACCTCAACGGTTATCCGAACAACGCGGGCAACGCCCGCTTCGACGGCACCCAAGTGACGTTTCCCAAGCTGCTGCAAAAGGCCGGCTACCAGACCGCCATGATCGGCAAGTGGCACCTCGGCTCGGACCCCACCGGCTTCGATTTCTGGCAGGTGCTGCCCGGGCAGGGCGCCTACTACAATCCCCCGATGACCCGGAACGGTCAGCCGGTGCAGAACTCCGGCTACGTGACGGACATCATCACGGATGTCTCGCTCGACTGGCTGCAGCGCCGCAACAAGACCAAGCCTTTCCTCCTGATGTGCCAGCACAAGGCGCCGCACCGCGAATGGGAACCGGCGCTGCGGCATCTCGACGCCGACGGCGACCGGCACTACGCAGAACCGCCGACGCTCTTCGACGACTACGCGGGCCGGGGCCTCGCGGAGCACGATCAGGACATGACGATCGAGCAGACGATGACGGAAGCGGACCTTAAACTGAAGCCGCCGCCGCGCCTGACGCCCGAGCAGCGGAAGGCGTGGGATGCGTACTACGAGCCGCGCAACGCCGCGTTTCGTGCCGCCAACCCGCAGGGCCGCGATCTCACGCGCTGGAAATACCAACGCTACCTGCACGACTATCTCGCCACCCTGCGCTCGGTGGACGAAAGCGTCGGCCGGGTACTCGACTACCTCGAGCGGGAGGGCTTGGCGGAAAACACGATCGTCGTCTACGCGAGCGACCAGGGCTTCTACCTCGGCGAGCATGGCTGGTTCGACAAGCGCTGGATCTTCGAGGAATCGCTGCGCACCCCGCTGCTGGTCCGCTGGCCCGGAGTGACGAAGCCCGGCAGCGCAAACCGCGATCTCGTTTCCAACCTGGATTTCGCCGAGACGTTTCTCGAGGCCGCCGGCGTGCCCGTGCCTGCAGAAATGCAGGGCCGCAGCCTGGTGCCGATCCTGCGGGGCAAGCGGCCCGCGGACTGGCGCACTTCATTCTATTACCAGTATTACGAATACCCGGCGCCGCACCGCGTCCGGCCGCACTACGGCGTCGTCACGGATCGCTACAAGCTCGTGCGCTTCTACGGCACCGGCGAGGATTACTGGGAATTGTTCGACCTGGAAAAAGATCCCCACGAGCTGCGCAGCGTCCACGGCGAGGCCGCCTACACCGCGACCCAGGGCGAACTTGAAAAAGAGCTCACCCGCCTGCGCCGCGAACTCAAGGCACCGGAAAACGTACCGCCCGCGTGGTTCGGCACCCGGCCGGCGGGGCGGGGCAAGCAGGCCAAGTAAGGCGCGACCGACGCGGCTGGGGACGCCGCGGCTCCATGCCTCAGCCGACCGGACTCACCACGGCAGCACGGAGCCGTCGTAGTTGAGCGGCTTGTCGCTGTTAGCCTGGGTCAAACCGGCGATCACCTTCATCATGCTCGCGACGCTCTGCTCGGGCCGCTGATCCTTGGCCGCCCGGTCGGCGCCGACCAATTCGCGCCGCATATCGGTGTCGGCCGAACCGGGTGCGATGATGCCGACGATCACGCCCTGACCCTTCAGATCGTTCGCCAGCCCGCGCATGACCATGTTCAGGGCAACCTTGCTGGCGCGGTAAAAGTGCGTTTTGCCGCCGCCACCGCCACGGCTGATAATCCCGGAGCCGCTAGTGATCGCGACGATCTTCTTGTGCTCGCTCTTGCTCACGTTCTCGCGGAAGGCCTCGGAAACCGCCAGCGGGCCATAGACGTTCACCCCCATCACCTGTTGGAAATTGGCGTAGTCGAAACTACCGAGGGTCTGGCCGGGAAGATCGCCGAGGACGCCCGCGTTGTTGACGATGACGTCGATCGGCCGGCCTTTATATTTCGCCGCCAGCGCCTTGATGCCCGCGTGATCGAAGAGATCCAGTTTCTCGATGGTGATGCTCTTATGCTTCGCCGCCAGCGCCTGAAGTTCCTTCGCGCTCTCCGGATTGCGCGCCGTGGCGATGACAGTCCAGCCCTGCTCTGCATACTGCCGCGCAAACTCGAAGCCGAGGCCGCGATTGGAACCGGTGACGAGGACCGTCGCGGCGGACGCACCGCACGAAAAGAACGACGCCGTCACGAGGGCGATCAGGGCAAGGGGTGTTTTCATGACCGTCGCAAATGGGCTAGGGCCACGTCCGCCGCGATGCAATTTCAACCGGAGTGGATTTCAGCCCGAGTGGACGGCGCCTTTGCCCGCTCCGGCGCCGCCCCCGTTTTGGGGTCGCGAACGCGCACCGACTCTGTGATGGATTTTGGCCGACGGCCCCCACCCGGCTTCCCGGCCGGTCCCACCGGCGAGCCGCCCTTTTGACCCTGAACCCAGCTCCTCTTCCCGCATGAAACTTCCCGACCATCTCGGCGCCGACGCGCCCCAAGCCATCATCCCCACCGTGCGCGTGGCCGGCCAGCGCGAGGCCGCGCTCGAGCGCAAGGCCCGCTATCCGTTCAAGTTTCCCCGCGACGCCCGGCCGCTGGGCGGAAAATTCACGGTGAAGGAAAACGCCCGCCGGCTGCTCCGTTTCTTCTACTTCGAACGCCGTCTGATGCAGGCCCTCGGCTCGTGGACCCTCGCGATTCCCGAGTTCGAGGTGAAACTGGAGACCGGCCGGCACATCTTCTGGCACGCCGACGCCGCCCGTTTCCTCCGCGAACGCCTCACCGAACAGGAAATGCGCCCGAAGGCGATCGACGCCTTCCGCGATCCCGAGATCGACCGCTTCATCGAGGAAATGCTCAGCGCCCATTCCGCCGCGGAACTCCTCGTGGGCGTGCACCAGATCGCCGGTCGCGCCCTGGCGACCGCCTACCGCCACCACATCGACGACACCGACCCGGTCACCGACGTGCCCAGCATCCGCTGCCTGCGCCGCATCCTCGCCGATCAGGAGCCGATGCTGGCGTGGGCCGATCAGGCCGTCGCCGCCTACATCGAGGGGGGCGAGGACGAACCCAGCCTCGTTTCGTGGCGCTGGCACCTCGACCGCCTGCTCCGCTCCATCGGCGGCGTCACCGGCGCCGACGCGCGCGGCCAGGCCCCGACACCGCTGCGGATCGACACCAAGCCCTACGAACGCGTCACCGCGCCCGCCCGCGACGTGCGCTTCGATACCTTCAAGAACACCGGCGACTACGACGCCGCCGACGGCGAGGCGCGTTTCCCCGCCAATTCCTACGAGTCGCTCCGCCTCCGTTTCATCCGCACGCAACGCGATGAAGTGGACGCCATCGAGGCCTTCGGCACGTTCATCTGGGACATTCGCTTCAAGGACTTTGACGCGGAATACGATCTCGCCCGCATCACGTGGGACGAGGCGCGCCACACCGAGATTGGCCACCGTGCCATGCTCATCGCCGGCTACGATCCCTTCGAGCTGCGCAACCGCCTCACCGGCTCCACCTGCCGCGGCCCGATGGATCCCGCCTTTGCGATGGCCGAGATCAACCTCTTCGGCGAAGTCGGCGTGCTCAAGACGATCAACCAGCTGATCGACGCCGCCGCCGACCGCAACGACGAGGTGCTCCGCCACGTCGCCGACTACATCCGCTCCGACGAACGCACGCACGTCCGCAAGGGCGGCCGCATCATCGAGGTGATGACCAACCTCGAGGCCAAGGCCCTCGAGCAACGCACCCGCGAACTCTTCACCGAATGCCTCGTCAGCCTCGGCGCCGTGAAGAAGGACATGGACGTGTTCACCGTCTCCCGCGAGGACATCGAACGCCTCGTGGGCGAGTGACCATGAACTCCACCACGCCGTCGGTGTCATTCCCACGTAAAGCCCCGGCGGAATCCATCCGCCGCGTGGCGTCATCCGCCGGACGGCTGCTCGCGGCCATCTCGCTCGCCGCGTTCGTGCTGAGCCAGGACTTGGGCGCGGCGGCGGGCCCGTCGCGCACGCCCTGGACGACCTCGCACATCGACGGCTCGCCGGAGCCGCCCAAGGCGTTCACCTCGGAGCCGATTCTGTCGCGGCTCAAATTCCGGGAAGCCCTCGATCTGGCGCTGGTTCCCGGCAGCGGTCGCTGGCTCGTGTTGGAACGGAAGGGTAAAATCCTGTCGGTGCCGACGAAGGGCGATCCTGCGGCCGTGGACGAGGTGGCCGATCTGCTGACGCTGCACCCCAAGCTGGACAATGCCTACGGCATCACGCTGCACCCGAAGTTCCGGGAGAACCGGCAGATCTTCGTTTGCTACGCGCTGCCCGAGGGCGTGGAGGACGGCACGATCCTGTCGCGTTTCACGCTCACGTCGCAGGAGCCGTTGCGCCTGGAACCGGCCAGTGAGGAAGTGCTGCTGACGTGGCGCGCCGGCGGACACAACGGCGGCAATTTGAAGTTCGGCCCCGACGGCTATCTGTACATTTCCACCGGTGATGCCGGACCCGCGGCGCCCCCGGACCCGATCAACACCGGCCAGGACACGAGCGATTTTCTGTCGTCGATCCTGCGCATCGACGTCGATCACCGCGACCCGGGAAAGAACTACCGCGTGCCGCCGGACAATCCGTGGTTCAATTCGAAGCCGACCACCGACCCCAGCCGCAGCGCGGCCGATCTGCCCTACGCCCGCCCCGAACTCTGGTGCTTTGGCCTGCGTAATCCGTGGAAGATGAGTTTCGATCCCGCCACGGGCAACCTGTGGTGCGGCGACGTGGGCTGGGAGCTCTGGGAGATGGTCCATCTGATCAAACGCGGCGGGAATTACGGCTGGAACGCCTACGAGGCCAGCCAGCCGCTCAAGCCCCAGCTCGCCAGTCGCCTCGCCCCCATCACTCCGCCCATCGTCGCGCACCCGCACTCGGAGTCCTCGTCCATCACCGGCGGCTACGTCTATCACGGCCGGCAATTCCCCGAACTGGCCAACGCCTACATCTACGGCGATTACACGACGGGCAAGATCTGGGCACTCTGGTATGACGGAAAAACGATCACCCGACACGAGGAGATCGCCGACACGCCCCACGCTATCGTCTCCTTCGGCGAGGACGACGACGGGGAACTGTTTTACCTGCACTACGGCACACCCACGACGGCCCACCGCCTCGTGCGCAACGCCCACGCGACTCACGCCTCCCGGTTTCCGCGCACGTTGGGCGCCACGGGCTTGTTCGCCGATGTCGCGAAGCGCCAACCCGCCGCCGGCGTGTACGGATTTTCGATCGCCAGTCCCATGTGGGAGGACGGCGCCACCGCGAACCGGCTCATCGGGCTGCGCGACACCTCGAAAATCGACACCACCGTGAAGGTCAGCCGCGACAACCGCACCAACCAGATCAAGGCGGACTACACCACGAAGTGGCCGGCGGGCGCCGTGCTGGCACGCACGATCGAGCTCGGCAAGCTAGCCGCGAAGCCGGCCGACCGGACGAAACCGATCGAGACGCAGGTGCTCCACTACGACGGCGAGGCGTGGAACGCGTACTCGTATCGCTGGAACGACGCCGGCACCGACGCCGAGTTGGTTCCCGCCGAGGGCGCCGAGAGGAAGCTGCGGGCGGCTCCGGATCGCCACGCGCTCGGTGGCGGCAGCCGGGAGTACACCTGGCGATACCAGAGCCGCGCCGAATGCCTGCGCTGCCACAATTCCTGGAACAACGGAACCCTCGCCTTCACCGCGATTCAGTTGCGCGGGGTGAGTGGCCCGCAAACGAACCAACTCATCGACCAGGGTTTGGTCGACGCGACTTTCTTCGAGCAGACGCGCGTCGGCGGGGAGTCGTCCGTCGGCGAAAATCGCTCGGCCCGCGCGGTGTTTCAGGCCAACTGCGCGCATTGCCACATCGCCCATGCGGGCGGGGCGGTCGCGATCTTTCTCAACCCCGAGCTGCTCACCGGCCAGATGAACATCGTGGGCGTGACCCCGTCGCAGGGCGGCCTCGGCTTGAAAAATTCCAAGCTGGTCGACCCGGGCGATCCGTGGAATTCCGTCATCCCCGTGCGCATGGCCAAGCTCGGCAGCGGCCACATGCCGCTCATCGGCGCGCACGAGGTGGACATCGAGGGCCTGAAGACGATCGAGGACTGGATCGCCCGCATGCCGTCGGATCACGCGGCGCCCAAACCGTGGGACGACGTCACGTGGGACCGGGCCCTGATCGAACGGGAGCTCGCCACGGTCAACGGCGCCATGCGCGTCCGCCGCGCGATCGATGACGACAAACTGAGCGCCGCGCTGCAAGCCACCGCCTGCCAGATCGCGTGGGCGTCGCCGGAGTCGACGATTCGCGACATCTACGAGCGCTTCAAACCGGACAGCCAGCGCACGCGCACCCTGGGCGCCAACCCGAATCCCGCCGAGATTCTTGCGCTCATCGGCGATGCCGCGCGCGGTGCCCGCCTCATCGCCACCAGCGGCAAACTCGCGGCCTGTCAGGCGTGTCACATCATCCAGGGTCAGGGTCGCGCCGTCGGACCCGACTTGTCGCGCATCGGCGCTCAACAAAGTTCTGCTCAGATTCTGGAGAGCATCCTCAAGCCCTCGCAATCGATCGCGCCGCAATATCGTCCGACGGTGCTCGACCTGCGCGACGGCAGCACGCAGTCCGGCTTCGTGATCGCCCGGAGCGCGGAGGAGGTGTCCCTCACCCTGCTCACGAGCCAGACGGTGAAACTGAAGAGCAGCGACATCGCCGCCGAAAAAACGCTGCCGACCTCGTTCATGCCCGAAGGCCAGCTGCAAGGGCTGACGCCGCAGGAAGCGGCAGACCTGGTGGCTTATCTCTCGGGACTAAAATAGCCGGCGGCATCAGCCGCTTTGCCCGATAAACCTCGGACCGCACGCGGCCTCCATTTTTCACCCGTGAAAACACCCCTCACCGTTCTCGCCCTGATCGCGCTCTGCGCCCCTCCCCTCCCCGGCCGCGCGGCGGAGGACGTCGTGAACATCGAGCCCACGCGGGAAAATCCGCGAAATTCCGAGGGCTCCTTCGCGACGCTCCGGGACGGGCGCATCCTGTTTTGTTACACGCAGTTTTACGGCGGCGCCGCGGATCACAGCCCCGCGCGCGTCGTCGGCATCGAATCGCGCGATGACGGCCGGACGTGGAGCCAGCCGCGCATCGTCGTCGACAACGAGGGTGGCAACAACGTCATGAGCGTGTCGCTGCTCCGGCTGAAGTCGGGCAAGCTCGCGCTGTTTTACGTGCTCAAAAACAGCTGGCTCGACTGCCGGCCGCGCCTGCGTACCTCCGATGACGACGGCGCGACCTGGAGCGAGCCCGTGCTCGTCGTGGCCGCCCCGGGCTACTTCGTGCTGAACAACGACCGCGTCGTCCAACTGTCCACCGGCCGCCTCGTGGTGCCCGTGGCGTTTCACCGCGCTCGCGACACCGATCCCGTCGCCGCGAAGTCCTTCGATGCCCGCGCCATCGACGTGTGGTATCTGTCCGACGACGAAGGCCGCACCTGGCGCGAGGCCGACTCGTGGTGGGCACTGCCCGGCGTCACGCGCAGCGGCTTGCAGGAACCCGGCGTGGTCGAGCTGCCGGACCACTCGCTGCTCGGCTGGTCCCGCACCGACCAGGGCCACCAGTTCGAGATGCGCTCGGCCGATCAGGGCAAGACCTGGAGCGCACCCGTGCCGGGGCCCCTCGCGTCGCCCGTCTCGCCCGCGAGCATCAAGGTCATTCCCGGCACCTCGCGCCTGCTCGTGCTCTACAACGATCACTCGGGAAAATTTCCGTTTCCCAAGGGCCGGCGCACTCCCCTGGTAGCGGCGCTTTCCGACGACGGCGGGAAGACGTGGCATTCGCACCGGTCGATCGAGTCGGATCCCGATGGTTGGTACTGCTACACCGCGATTCACTTCGTGAAGGACGCCGTGCTGCTCGGCTACTGCGCCGGCGACAAAACGGTCGGCGGGCTCAACCGCCTGCGCATCCGGCGACTGAAACTCGATTGAGCGACGACAACTGATCGCTCCACCGGTGCGGTCCGGCGTCATTCACCTCCGCTTATCCCCATGAAACGTGTTCTCGCTTTTCTTCTTTTGGGTCTCGCCGGCGTGACCGTGAGTCGGTCCGCGGCCGACCGGCCCAACATCATTTTCATCCTCGTGGACGACATGCGATGGGACGATCTGGGCTCCACCGGCCCGGCCTTCCTGCGCACACCCAACATGGATCGTATCGGCCGGGAAGGCGCGCGATTCCGGAACGCCTTCGCCACCACGCCGCTGTGTTCCCCCAGCCGCGCGAGTTTCCTGACCGGCCTCTATCCCCACACGCACGGCATCAAGGACAACACGGACCGCAGCCCGCAAAGCCACCGGCTGACGACCTTCCCCCAATTGCTCCAGCGCGGGGGCTACCGCACTGGCTTCGTCGGCAAGTGGCACATGGGCAATGACAGTTCACCGCGGCCGGGTTTTGATCACTGGGTTTGTCTGGAAGGCCAGGGTAGCACCTACGATCCGATGCTCAACGTGTCGGGCCGCGCGCGCCGGGAGAAGGGCTACGTGACGGACATCCTGCACCGGCACGCGATGGAGTTCCTAAAACAGCCGCACGACCGGCCGTATCTGTTGTTTTTCGCGCACAAGGCCATGCATCCGGAAACCGTGCAGCGGGCGGATGGCAGCTTGTCGGATCCGAACGCCTCAAATTTCATTCCGGCCGAGCGCCACCGGGATCTCTACGCCGGCGTGAAGTATCCGCGCCGGCCGAACGCACTCGTCCCGCCGCGCGACAAACCGGCGCTGCAGCGTCCCGCCGCCGGCCTGCCGCCGCTGGGACCGGAAACCGGCAGCACCGATGAGTCGATCCTCGGACGGCTCCGCATGCTCGCGGCCGTCGACGAAAGCCTTGGCGAGATCATCAAGGTCCTTGAAACCTCCGGTCAGTTGGATCGCACGTTGATCGTGGTGACCGGCGATCACGGGTATTTCTACGGCGAGCACGGCCTGAGCGTGGAGCGCCGCCTCGCTTATGAGGAGAGCATCCGCATTCCCCTGCTCATGCGCCTGCCCGGCGTGATCGCGCCTCGCACCGAGCCCGGCGAAATGGTGCTGAGCCTCGACCTCGCGCCAACGCTGCTCGAGCTCGGCCAGGTTGCGGCGCCGGCGGATCGCTACGGCCGTTCCCTCGTGCCGCTCCTCCGGGGCGGCCGGCTGGCCACGCCATGGCGCACGGAATTTCTCGTGGAGTATTTCAGCGACAAGGTCTTCCCCCGCATCAACCAGATGGGTTACCGCGCGGTCCGGACCTCGCGGTGGAAACTCATCAATTACACGGATCTGGCCGGCATGGATGAGCTCTACGACCTCGAGGCGGATCCCTACGAGATGAAGAACCTCGCCCGGGACGCCGCCGCCGGCGCCACGCTCCAGCAGATGCGCTCCACGCTGGCCCGGGTCGTGCAGGAAACCGCCGGGCGCTGATCCGGCCCGGGGCGGCGTTATTGCTTCTTCGCGGCGGCCGCGGCGTTCTGGCGAAACGCCGAGAGGCTCCGATGGGGAAACGGCAGCGGCGTGTCCGCCGGCATCCCCTTCAACACCGCCTCCAGTTGCACCCGCGCGCGATCGGCCGCGGCGTCGACGCCCGCCACCAGCGGCCGCGACTCCGTCGGATCGGTTTCCAAATCGTAGAACTTGCCGTTGTCCCATAGTTTGTAGCGCGTGTCGCGCACGACGCGGTCCGGCCGGTATTCGTTGAAAATCCATTGCCGCGGCACCTTGCCCAGCCCCTGCAGATAGTTCTTATAGGAGTGGCCATCGAGCGTCAGGTGCGCCGGCACCGGCACGCCGGCGAAATCGCAGATCGTGGGAAACACGTCCGTGAAATCCGTCAAGCTGCCCACCCGGCCGCCGGGCACGAGCTTCGGAGAGTTGACCATAAACGCGATGTTCCCGCCCGGCTCCGTGATTTTATAAAGCCCGCCTTTCACTTCGCGGCCCTGGCGCCGGGCGGAAAGCGTACCTTCGGTGCCGTTGTCCGAGGCGATGAAGACGATCGTGTTCTCGCGCAGTCCGAGCGCGTCGAGTGACTGGATGAACTCGCCGATCAAACGGTCCGCATACCGCACCATCGCCGCAAAGCCCTCGTGGTCGTTCGCCGGCGGACGATCCCGATTTTCCGGCGTCAGTGTCAGGGGATGCGCGGCGTTTGCCCCGTGGGTCAGGGGCATCGGATAATAGAGGAAGAAAGGCTCATTTCGATGCCGCTTCATGAAATCGATCGCGAATTCCTGAAACACATCCGGGCCGAATTTGCCCGGCAGCACCTCGCGCTTTCCATTGCGCATCAGCACCGGATCCCAGTAGCGGCTCTCGATCTTCCGCGTCGCCTCCTGGAGGAAGTCGGCGTCGTTCTCCCGGATTGCCCGCTGGAACCGGGCCTTGAACTCCTCATCGATCTTGTCTCGGTCGATGCTCATCGGCGGCACCAGCGATTCCTGAAACCCGTGCTGCCGGATCGCATCGGGTTCGTCGTAAAGATTGTTCACCTGCCACTTGCCGGCAATCGCGGTCTTGTAACCGGCATCGCGCAACACGCGGGCGATGGTCGTCTCGCGCTTCCAATCGAATCCGCCGCCGCTGTACAAGGCGGCGTCGTGATGCAGGTACCAGCCGGTGCGGAAGGGATAGCGCCCGGTGAGGAGTTGCACCCGACTCGGACCGCAAACCGTGGTCGTGTAACAATTGGTGAAACGCACGCCGGTCGCCGCCAGCCGGTCGATCTGCGGCGTGCAGCGCTCTTCGCTGCCGTAACAGTCGAACCACTCCTGCCCGAGATTATCCAACAGGATGAAAACGATGTTCGGGCGGGTGGTGGACGCGGTGGCCGCCGTGGCGCGACCGGCGAGGATCAATCCAAGGACGCACAGCAGGATTCGCGGGGTCATGGCCCGGGAGGCTGCGGACTCCGCCCCGCCCGCGCAAGCCGGCACGCCGGCGCCGCTCCTTGACCACCCGCGCCGCAAACTCAAAATTCGTGGGCGCCACGGCCCGCGTCCGGGCCGCCGACACGAAATCTTTCCACCCTTTTCCTATTCTTGAACGCTTCACCCGCCCGCCCGCTCGTCGTCTGTTTCGGCGAAATGCTCTGGGACTTCCTGCCCGGCGGCACCTTTCCCGGCGGCGCGCCGTTCAACGTCGGCTATCACCTGCACGGCCACGACCTCGCGGTCCACGTGGCGTCCGCCGTCGGCCGCGATGAACTCGGCAACGAACTGCTCCGCCGCCTCCAAGTCTGGGGCCTCGGCACGAGCGGGGTCGCCGTGCATCCCGATCTCCCGACCGGATCCGTGCGCGCCCGGCTCAGCGCGGGCGGCGACGCGCACTACGACATCGCGACCGACGTCGCGTGGGATCGCATCCCCGCCACGGGTTCGCTCGAGGCCGCGACCCGCGCCGCCGCCCTGGTCTTCGGCTCGCTCGCGCAACGCACCCCGTTCAATCGCTCCTCGCTCGAACAACTTCTCGCCGCGCTGCCCCCGACCGCGCTCCGGGTTTTCGACGTCAACTTCCGGCCGCCGCACGACGACCTGCCCCTCATCCGCCGGCTCGCGACCCAGGCCACGCTGCTGAAGCTGAATGACGGTGAGGCCGCCCGCCTCTGCGCGGAAAATCCGGCCGCCAGCGACGTCGCGTCGCACGCGCGGATCCTTGCCGCCGAGACCGGTTGCGCCCGGGTCGTGATCACCGCCGCCGCCCGCGGCGCCGGTCTGCTGGGCCGCGACGGCAGGTGGCATTGGGAACCCGGCCGCCCAGTCGCAGTCGCCGACACCGTGGGTGCGGGCGACGCGTTCCTGGCAGCGCTGCTTTCGGGTCTGCTGCGCGGCCGGGACGATGCCGCGGCCCTCGCTCACGCGTGCCGCGTCGGTGAGTGGGTCGCCACGCAACGCGGCGCGACACCGGACTACGCGGCCGGAGCACCCGCACCGTAACAGTGGCGGTCGACGCCTGACGCGCGTTACAGATCTCCGAGCTGCGGACGGAGGACTATCTCCTCGACGACCGTGCGGCGGGACAGCCGCCAGACGTCGAGGAAAGCCCGCGCCACATCCTCCGCCGGCATGATCCGCTCGGCGGCGACGCCACTGCCCGCCCACGACGGCGACCAAGTCGCGCCCGGGTAAACGCAGCAAACTCGCACACCCTTGTCGCGCAGCTCGGCCCGCATGACCTTGCTCAAACCGGACACCCCGAACTTCGCGGCCGAATAGCCGGCGCCACCGGGGTAGGCCCCGCGGCCGGCGATCGAGCTCATGTTGAACACATCGCCGCGCCCGCGCTTCACCATCCCCGGCACGAAGGCCCGCGACACCAGAAACACGCTCCGTAGGTTCGCGGCGATCAAGCCGTCGAAGTCCGCCACCGTCATCTCGGTGAAGGGCGCGCCGGCGAATTTGCCCGCGTTGTTGATCAGTACGTCGACCGCGCCGAAGCGTTGGGTCACCGCCGCCGCCAGCGCCGCCACCGCCGCCTCGTCGGCCACGTCGCACGGAAAGACCTCGGCGGTCGCGCCCAGCTTCTCGCACTCGGCCGCCACGCTCCGGAGTTTTTTCCCGGTGCGAGCGACCAGCGCGAGCCGCACGCCGGGAACCTCCCGCGCAAAAACCCGCGCGAGGGCCGCGCCGATTCCCTGCGAAGCCCCGGTGATGAGGACGACGGGCCTGTTTTTTCCCGCGGATTTCGCCGATGAACGCGGATTACTCATGCGAGTCTCGTATCACACGCTTCCATTGCAGTTTTGCATATTTGAAGTTCAGCAGTAGCGCGAGTTTCAGTTTGGTAATCGCAAGGTAACCGATCATCTGCCGGACATGCGTGTCACCGAACGTCTCGACAACCTTCGGATCGGCGATAACCAGGCCATCCACGATGGCATCCGGCACCAAGCTCCCGATGAGTTCGCCCGAATAATGAACCGGGAAGGACCTCTGCTGATCAACCGTATGGCCCCGTTTCCTCAACTCAATCACCAGCGCCCGCTCGTACAATTTCTCATCGAGTCCCGGACCGAGCTCATTGAGCACAGCCATCGCCGCGCCGATAATCTCACCACTGAGTTTCTCGTGAATCATTGGTCCATATCCGCGTTAATCCGTGTGATCCGCGGAAAGATCGAGCGGCTCTCAGCACACCAGCGAACCGAAATCCATGTAGTCCGCGACGAACCCGCCCTTCACGCCCTTGCAGATGACGCTCACCGCGTCGTGCGAGTGCAGCGACTCGAGGTGCGAGCAGGCGATGCGGAAATCGCGGATGCGCTTGTCGCCGTCGAATTCCCGGTAGAGCAGCCGCGCCGCGTCCTCGACAAATTTCAGGTGTGCCCCGTTGAGCTCGGCAAACGCCTGCTCGTCCTCGCGCTTCACCATGACCTGCGTTTCGGTCGACAGCGCGCGCGCGCAGAGGGCCTGCACGTCCTCGACCCAGATTTTCTTCCCCGGCGCCTCCTCCAGCGTGATGCGCGCCTTGCTGCGCTGCGAGTGGGGCACGGTGTAGGCCCCGCGGGTGTCGCGTGCGTGCTCCGATAATTCCGCCGAGCACGGGCAGGCCGACGAGTAGACGAAGTCGAAATGGATGAACCGCCGGTAGCTGCCGTCGCGGGTCATCACGCCCTCGAACGCGACGTTGTAGAACTGATAGCCGTCGAGCCCGCTGCGGAGGCTGCGCTGCAGCATCGGATACGAGAAGCTCACCTTCAGCCGCGCGTCCTTGCTCTTCACGTTCTTCAGATAGGCGCAGAGGATCCGGCCCAGCCATTCGCCGGTGAACACCGCGTCCTTGTGATCGTAGAACGAGCGCACGATGCGGCTCATGTTGATACCCTTGAGATCGGCCTCGAGCGACACCGTGCCGGTGATGCTGGACTCCAGCGTCAGGGTCTTCCCCGCCTTGGTCCGGTACTTCAGCGGCAATTTGAAATTGTGCACGCCCACCTGCTGGATCGGGACATGCGCGCCCTGGATCGCGTCGTGCGCGGCCTCCATCATGTCGGGCAGCGTCGCGCGATAGCGGGGCGTGACGGCGAATTTTTTATTGTAGGCGCGCCGGATGCGCGGTTCAGCGCCGCCCGCCGTGCGGTGGAGATACATCGATTTGGTTTTGCTCATGTTCGTTTTTTAGCGGCGCCGGCCGGGCGGTTGGGGACGATAACAACCGGAGTCCGGGTGGACCCGAAGTTGGGCCGGCAGTTGGCCGTTCAGGAAATGTCCGGCCCGCAATATTCGACGAAGTTGCGGGGCGTCTCGTAAAGTCGCACCCGGTGCAGTTTCCCGGCGGGCAGGCGGGGCTCGATCTCGTGCCAGAAGGCGATGACGAGATTTTCAGTCGAGGGGATCACGCAGCGCAGGAAGGGCACGTCGGTGTTGAGGTTCCGGTGGTCGCACTTGTTGACCACGGCCGCGTGGAGGATGCGCTTCAGCTCCGCCAGATCGAGCACGTAGCCCGTTTCCGGATCCGGCTGCCCCCGCACCGTGACCTCAAGGACGTAGTTGTGACCGTGCCAGTGCGGGTTCGTGCACAGGCCGTATTTTTCGACGTTCCAGCGCTGGCTCTTGGTCGGGTTGTGCAACCGGTGGGCAGAGTTGAAGTGGACCTGCCGGGTGATGAAAACCGTGCCGGCGAGCGCCCGTACGGCCGGCAACGCCGCGACGCGACGGGAGCGCGCGGGCTGGGATCGGCGGGAGAACTTCGCAGGCATGAAGGCGCACAGGTAGCACAAAACCGCCCCCGGTCAATCGCCGCCGGCCCGGGCGGCCGGGTTTCGCAGGGCTACGCCGGGCATCGGAAAAGTTGTCGGCCCTGTCATAACTGACGCCCAAGGCCGGGCCGGCTTTTCGGATTTTGCCCGAGAGCTCCGCTGCATTCCCTGTTCGTAGCACCACGGGCAGGTTCCGCCACCGGTCACATCGTATTCGGCCGGCCCGCAGCTGCGCCAACGTCAAAACCACCTCCGCACAGCGCTCGGGCAGCTGGCGGTTCCACTTCGCGAGGGGCTCGTTGACGACGACTTTCTTGGGCGGCGAAACCCCGGTCCACTTGAAGCCCGGGGAGGTCGGCGCCGAATGGGTGTGCGAGGAGTTGACGAGGATATGCCCGGCCGGAATCGCCGTCGCCCCGGCAACGGCCCGGCGAATCGCCCCGAGATCGTCCTCGTTGATCTCCGCGATATCCAGCGTCAGGATTCCGACCCGGGTGTCGCCCGAGCCGAGCCCGAGGGCCCGGGCGTGGAGCCGATCGACCACGCCGTCATACGGCTGGTCGTTGAACCAATGGATCGCGCCGGCTTCGGGCGTGATATCCACCGCCGCCGCATCAGCCGTGAATTTCGCCGCCGCGACCGGCGGCCGAACGCAAACAAATGCGCCCAGCGCGATGGCGGCGAAAGCGGTGAAACAAGAACGGCGGGGAGGCAGGCTCGTGATCATGGGCTCGAACGCGACACGATCCGGGGGCGAAAAACGGACGTACCTCGGGGGTAATCGCGAGCGGAGTTCGCCCGAGGCGCCACGCGGTTTCAAGGTCGCATTTCTCCGGGGCACTCCCGCCAACCGGTCGGGATCGTGGCCGCGCTCGGTCCACCCCTTCGTTTTCTGATTGCGCATGCCCCGCGCCGCGCTTCAACCCACGCGCATGGCGATGCGGTTTTGTATTCTCGGCAGCGGCAGCTCGGGCAATTGCGCCCTGCTCGTCACCGAGGGCGCGCGCGTGCTCGTCGACGCCGGCTTCTCGGCCCGCAAGCTCGCCGCGATGCTCGCGGCCGTGGGCGAATCGCTCGATCGCATCGACGCCGTGTTCCTAACCCACGAGCACGGGGATCACGCCTCCGGGATCGAGGGCTTGAAGAAATTCCCGCGGATCCAGCTTTTCGCCAACGCCGCCACCGCGCGCGCCGTGCAGTCCGGCCTCGACCACCGGCCCGACTGGCAGGTATTCGAAACCGGCGCCCGGTTTCGCTTTCGCGACCTCGAGGTGGAAAGTTTCGCCGTGCCGCACGACGCGCAGGAGCCCGTCGGGTTCCGGTTCACCGCCGGCCAGGACGGGGATTTGTTCGCCCCGCGGCGCTCCCTCGTGTGGCTCACCGACCTCGGGCACGCGACGCAGAACGTCCGCGAATGCATCCGGGAATGCGACGTGGTGGTCGTCGAGGCGAACCACTGCCCGGACATGCTGCAAGCCGACACCCGCAGGCCGTGGCCGACCAAGCAGCGGATCAGCGGGCGGCACGGCCACCTGTCGAATGCCGCGGCCCGCGAACTTCTCGCCGCCGTGGCGAGCCCGCGCTGGCGGCGGATCTACCTCACGCACATGTCCCGCGACTGCAATTCGCGCGCCGCCGTCGAACTGGCGCTGGTCGACCTGCGCGCCGCCCTGAGCGCGTGCGAATTCTCCGTGGTCGAGCCCGGCGCCAGCACGCCGTTCTACGATCTGCGCTGAAATCGGCGGCGGGCGGAACCGGACGTCCGACCGGCGCGTTGACCCCGGCGCGGCGGGACGGAATAACCGGGGTCGCCGCGGGCCACGTTGCGCGGTCATCCCCATCCCGCTCACCCCATGAAACGTCGCGCCTTCCTTTCCCGCACCGCATCGGCCATCGCGCTCGGAGCCCTCGGCCCCACGTGGGCCGCCGCCGGCGAGGCAAGCCTGCCGGCCGCCACTGCCGACCTGTTGCGCGAGCTGATCCGGCTCAACGACGAATCGATTCACGGCCAGCTCGCCCGCCAGGAACGGCGCGCGGGCCAGCGGTGGCTGGGCGGGATCCCCAACGAATACGGCCTGCCCACCGCCAGTGGCACGGCCGGCTTTGTCACGGCGCTCGCCTGCGCTCTGAGTGCGCCGGGCTCGAAATACTTTCGTTCGACAGAGCTGGTGGCGCCGTTGCGCCTCGCGGTGAACTATCTGCGTGCGGC
>SIBG01000054.1 GCA_009695305.1 Opitutus sp.
ATGATGCGATCGCAACTCTCCCGCCTTGCTCTCGGAAGTGCGCTGCTGTTCGCCCCGTCGGCGTGCTTCGCCGCGAACCTCCTGGAGCGCGCCCCGCTGGTGGCCCAAATGGAGCGCGTCGCCGACTGGCAGCTCGCGCATCCCTCCGCGCGACCCGTGGACGGTTGGGTGCAGGGCGCCGGCTACACTGGCTTCATGGCGTTGGCCGAACTGTCGGCGAGCCCGCGGTTCCATGACGCGATGATGAAGATGGGCGCGGCCAACCAGTGGAAACCCGGGAGCCGCGTCGCCCACGCGGATGATCATTGCGTCGCGCAGACCTACCTCGCGCTCTACGCCCAGCACCGCGATCCCGCGATGATCGGGCCGATCGTCGCGCGCTTCGACGATCTCCTCGCGCACCCGATGGATGACAACCTCGAGTTCTCGGGCCCTAGGAAGAACGACCGCTGGGCGTGGTGCGATGCACTCTACATGGCGCCGCCGGTGTGGACGCGGCTCGCCGCCCTGACCGGCAAGACCGCCTACCTCGACTACATGGTCGAGCATTGGTGGAAGACCTCCGGCTATCTCTACGACCAGGAGGAACACCTGTATTACCGCGACAGCACCTATTTCGCGAAACGCGAAGCCAACGGCAAAAAAGTTTTCTGGTCGCGCGGCAACGGCTGGGTGATGGGCGGTCTCGTGCGCGTGCTCGAGCATCTGCCCGCGAACCATCCGGCGCGGGCGCGGTTCGAGCAGCAGTTTCGCGAGATGGCGAAGGTGCTCATCACCGCCCAGCAGGCCGACGGATTTTGGCACGCGAGCCTGCTGGATCCGGCGAGTTTCCCAGCGAAGGAAGCGAGCGGCACGGGTTTCTTTTGCTACGCGCTCGCCTGGGGCGTGAACCACGGCCTGCTCGACCGCGCGACGTATCTGCCCCCGGTGCGCCAGGCGTGGGCGGCGCTCGGCACCTGCGTGCAACCCGACGGCAAACTCCACCACGTGCAGCCCATCGGCGCCGATCCGAAAAAGTTCGATGAGACCGCGACCGAGCCCTATGGCGTCGGCGCATTCCTCCTCGCGGGTTGCGAGATGAGCCGGCTCCAGCAGTAATTTCCCGGCCTCAGCGCGCAGCCAGGTGGGAATCGCGCGGCACTAGCCGACCGGCGCACCCGGCCGTGATCCTCCAGGCGGGAAGCGCGGCCCGGCTACTTCTTGGCCGGCTTGGGCGGCGCTTTCACCGTGTCATCCACCACGGTCGGCGTGCCGATCTCGACTTTGCCTTCTTTGGCGAGCGGGGCGGTGACGGACTCGGGGAGTTTGGTCTCGCGGCCGAAGCGCGGGCCGCCGGCGGTGATCATCGAGGGGATGACTTGGGCGAGGGAGACGCGGTTCGACGGCGTGCTCATCTTGGCCTGCCAGAGGAGGACTTTCTTTTTTTCCTTCGCGGCTTCGAAATCATAAGCGGAGACGATCACAAAGTAGCGATCATCGCGCATATTTTGGAGAATGTCTTCGCGTTCCGAGCTGAAGGACCCGACGTTCTTGACCGTGTTGCCGGCGACGAGGGCGAGCATCTCTTTTTGGTTCCAGAAAATCTGCGAGGGATTCTCGTCGTCCCCCGTGTCGTCGATCTGCGGATTCATATAGCCCCAGTGAAAGACGAGAATGAGCGTGGGGGTCGGCGTCTTGGCGCCCATGACGTAGTAGTGTTGCGCCGCGAGCGCTTTCGCCAAGAGCTTGGCGACGGGTGTGGGTGGCGGACTTTTTTCACCAGCCACGAGCGAGCCCGACTCCCGATAGCCGGCGAGCACGGGGTAGTAGAAGGCGGGCTGGCCCTTCGTCGGCGGCGCGACTTTTCGGCCGGCCTCGGTCATGTCGACGACGACGTTGACGTCGGCCTCCTTCGGCGCGCCGAAGCCCCAGAAGCCGGCTGAAAGCGGCGAGAGGGGACCGAGCGCGACGAAGGCGAGGAGCGCGAGGCAGCGAACGCGAGGCGGGCGGAGTGGCATGCTCAAACAACGACGCTCGGCGGGAGGCAAAGTTTCGCGGCGGCCGCGGGCGCCCGCGGCGTCAGAAATCGAACTGGTCGATGTTACCCCGGTTAAAGATGAAGGGCGTGCCGAGGAGGATGTTGTCGCCCTGGATTTGGAATTCGCCGAGGGTGCCGGCCTTGAACGTTTTGGCGCCGGGCTTGAGCGTGCCCTTCGCGAGCGCGGTCCCGGCGTAAACGGTGAGGTAGCCGAGATGCTCGGTATTCCAGAGGATGACGCTGTCCGTCACGCCGCCGTGGACGTAGCGTTTGTTTTCGTTGGGCAGGCCGAGGCCGACGACCTTCACTTTGCCCGTCTTGCCCGCCTGTTTCACCGCCTCGGCCGCGCCGGGGACGCCGGGCGAGCAGATGGCCATGATGAGCTTCAGATTCGGATTGGCGCTCATGAGCGCGGTGGCCTCGGACTGCGCCTTGTCCTTGAGGTCGTCGCAGGGGCGGACGGCCACGAGTTTCATCTTCGGATATTTTTCCTTGAGGCGGGCCTCGATGTATTTCTGCCACTCGCGTTGGTTGGCGGCGGTGAGCGAGGCGGTGATCATGGCAAACTCGCCTTCGCCGCCGGCGAGTCGCGCGGCCTCATCCATCAACCCGTAGCCGATGCCTTGCGGCGTGGCTTGGTTGACGAAGAACGAGCGCGAATCGGGCATCGAGTCGGCGTCGTAGGTGATGACCTTGATGCCCTGCTTCTGCGCCTTGCGGAGTGCGGTGGAGATGCCCTCCTTGTTTTCGGCCGCGACGGCGATCACGTCCACGCCGAGGGTGATCCAGTTCTCGACGATTTCGTTTTGCTTGGCGGCGTTGGAATCGGTCGGGCCGTCGAAGAGGAGCTCGATGCCAAGTTCCTTGGCGGCTTTGTCGGCGCCGTTCTTGCACGAGAGAAAGTAGGCGTTGCCCTTGGATTTCGGCAGCAGCGCGACGACGAGTTTCGAGTCGGCGGCGGAGGCGGTGACGAGACCGGCGAAGAGCACGGTGGCGATCAGGCCGAGGCGTGGGAGGAGGGATTTCATGAGGATGGGGAAGGACTAGGAGGCTGGGCAGCGTGACGATGAGCGCGGAAGGTGGACAGCATTTTTGGCAACACGCTCCCGGTGAGCGCGAGCAGTAAAAGCGCGCCGGTGAGGAGGCCGGACATTTCCTCGGCGGCGTTCAGGCGCATGACGACGGGCAGGCAGGCCAGGCCGTTTTTCAAGACTGCGATGGCCGCGACGCCGAGGAGCGTGCCGTGGACACTGCCGCTGCCACCGAAGATGCTGGTGCCGCCGAGCACGACCGCGGTGATCGCAAAGAGTTCGTAGCCGGTGCCGGCATCGGCCTTCGCCTGGCCGAGCCGCGCGGTGTAGATGATGGCGGCGACGGCCGCGATGAAGCCGGCAAGCATATAAACCAGCGCGAGCCGCCGCCCCACCGGCAAGCCGGCATAGCGCGCGCCCTCGGGCGAAAAACCGATGGTGCGGAAGCCGCGGCCGAAGGTGGTGCGATGCATCAGCAGCCAGACCGCGACCGCCACGAGAAGGAACAACCACGCCTGCGCGGGCAGTCCGAGCCAGCGTTCCTGTCCGAGGAAAAGAAAACTCGCCGGGAAATCCGTGTAAGTGATCGCGCCGTGGGTGATCGCCTCGGCGAGTCCGCGGAAGAGCGAGTAAGTGCCGAGGGTCACGATGAGCGGCGGTAGCCGCAGTGCAGTGATGAGCGTGGCGTTGAGTCCACCGGCGAGGGTGCCGATGCCGAGCGTGAGGAAGGCGGCGAGCGGGAGGGAAAGTCCGCCGTCGTGCCACAGTTTGCCGAAAAGAATCGCGCAGAGGCCGAGGAGCGAGCCGACGGAGAGATCAATGCCCGCGGTGATGATGACGGGCGTGAGCGCGAGGGCGAGCAGGCCGATTTCGCAGGAGTGGCGCAGGATGTCGAATTGCCGGTCGAGTGTGCCGAAGCCGACAATGACGCCGCGGCGGTTGGTGGTCGTGCCGGCGAAAAAGAAAAACAACCACTCCGCGACGAGCACGTAGAGCAGCAGCATCTCGTGGGAGAGAAGCACGGATTTCCAGTCGCGTTTGACGGAGTTGGTCATGGACGGTGGAGCGCGTTGCCCCCAGCGCGCTTTTGTTGGGCGTCTGTCTTGCAGCCGCCGCGGCGCGCGCAAGCCACGCGCTCCACGGCAATCCAGCGCGTTGAGGTCAACGCGCTCCACCGACTGCAATCAACTCGGGTCGCTTTCACCCGGTGCCCCCCTTCCGGCTTCTCACCCCGTCGGCGACGACGGCCAGCAGGATGATCGCGCCTTGGATCGCTTTCTCCCAATACGCCTCGATGTGCAGGTGCGTGAGGGCGGGTGCCACACAGGCGAGCAGCAGCAGTCCCGCAAACGCGCCCCACAGATTTCCGCGCCCGCCGGAAATCGCGACGCCACCGACGACCACCGCCGCGATTACTTTCAGCTCGAGCCCCAGGCCCGACAGCGGCTGCACTTGCGGTGACTGCGCGAGGTTCATCATCGCGGCGAGCCCGGTGAGCGCGCCGACGAACCCAAAAACCAAAAACGTGACGAGCTGCGGTCGGATGCCCGCGAGCCGCGCCGCCTCGGCGTCGGTGCCGACCGCGTAAACGAAACGCCCGGCGGCCAGATGGCGCATCGCGAGTCCGAGAGCGACCAGCAGGGCGACCGCCCCGGCGACCAGGACGAGCTGGCCCGCGGTCTGGCTGAGGCCGAACCACTGCACGCGGTCGGGGAGATTTACAAATTCGCCCTGCCGCACGAGGTTCAGTCCCTGGCGCAGCGTAACCATCGTCGCGAGCGTCACGACGATCGAGGGCAGGCGCAGGCCGGCGACGAGGAGGCCGTTGACCGCACCGAGCAACGCGCCGAGCGCCACAGCGGCCGGCAACACGAGGAGGAGAGGCCAGCCGCGCGCGGCGAGGAGTCCGGCGCAAACGCTGCACACGGAAAACATCGAGCCGACCGAGATGTCGATTTGCCGGCAGATGATCACGAACGCCATGCCGCACGCGACGACGAGGGTCGGCGCCTCGCGCGTGACCAGCGAGAGCAGCGGTTGGGGTTGGAAAAACGCGGGGGCAAAGATCGCGAGCCCGAGCAGCCCGACACCAAGCGCCCCGACGACTGAGAGTTCGCGGAAATAGCGTTTCATGCCGCGCCCTTTTCCGCCGTGCCGAGCGCGGCGGACATCACAACATGCGGGTCGGACTGCCCGGGCAGAATCGCGCGCAACGTGCCGCCGCCCATCACGCCGATGCGATCGCTCAGGCCGATCACCTCAGGCAAATCGCTCGAAATCAGGATCACGGCGAGGCCGTCTTTCGCGAGGCGGCGGACGATTTTATGAATCTCGCTCTTGGCGCCGACGTCCACGCCCTGCGTCGGCTCGTCGAGGATCAGGAGCTTCGGTTTCGTCGCGAGCCAGCGGGCGAGGGAAACTTTTTGCTGATTGCCGCCTGAGAGACTGGCGCCGGGGGCGTCGGGGCTGGAGCATTTCACGGCGAGGTCGCGGATGAACTCCCGCGCGAGGCCGCGTTCCGCCCCGAATCGCAGCCAGGTGTGTGGGAAAAGATGGCGATGGATGGCCATCGTCATGTTGTGCGCGATGGGCAGCTCGAGCACGACGCCGTGGCGGCGGCGATCCTCGGGGACATAGGCGATGCCGTGGGCGACCGCGGCCTGCGGCGAAGGCAGCGTGACGCGCTGGCCGTTCAGCGTGATCTCGCCGGCGTCGGCGGGCGTGAGCCCGAAGAGCACGCGGGCGAGTTCGGTGCGGCCGGCGCCGACGAGACCGCCGAGGCCGAAGACTTCGCCGGCGCGGACGTCGAAGGACACGGCGTGCACGCCGCTGGCCGCGCACCCGACGCCCCGCAGCGACAGCACGACCTCGCGCGCGACCGATTCGCTGGCGGGATAAATCTGCGAGACCTCGCGCCCGACCATGAGGCGAATGAGGCCGGCTTCGTTGATGGCGCTGACCGGGTGCGTGCCGACGCTCTGGCCATCGCGCAGCACGGTCACGCGATCGGCGAGGGCGAAAATTTCCTCGAGCCGGTGGGAAATGTAGATGACGCCGACGCTACTCTGCCGCAGTTCGCGCACGACGGCGAAGAGCAAATGCTGCTCCTTTTGCGTGAGGGACGCGGTGGGTTCATCCATGATCACGATGCGCGCACCGGAGCCGAGCGCGCAGGCGATTTCGACGAGCTGCTGCTCGGGCATCGAGAGTGACCGGACCTCGGCCTCGGGATCGATCGCGGCGCCGAGGCGCGCCAGCAACTCGCGCGCCCGGGTGCGGCGGGCCGGCCAGTCGACGCGGCGACCGGCGGCGGCGGGTTCGAGCCGGAGCGCCAGGTTTTCCGCGACCGTGAGATCGGGGAAGAGGGCGGGCTGCTGATAAATGCAGGCGATGCCGAGCGTGCGCGCCGTGGCGGGCGTGAGGGCGGTGACGGTTTCGCCGGCGAGGGTGATGGTGCCGCCGTCGGGTTGGTGCGCACCGGTGACGATCTTGATGAGCGTGCTTTTCCCGGCGCCGTTTTCCCCGAGGAGCGCATGGACTTCGCCGGCGTGCAGATCGAAATCAACTCCCCGGAGCGCCCGCACGCCGCCGTAGTTTTTCACCAGCTGGCGGAGTTGGAGCAACGGGGCGGGGGACATGGTGGGCGGAGCGAAAGTGCCGATGGCGGAGAAGGCGTCAGCCTTTGTCAAACGGCGAAGTCGGCGGACCGCCCAGGGGGCGGCGGAGCCGCGCGCAAGGGCGCCAGATCAGAATCGGTGGCGGCGAGGTGGAGAAACTTTTGATCGAGCGCGATGGCGCGGTCCACGCGGGTGCGCGCCGCGGTGAGATCACCGCGCTGGCAGGCGTAGCAGCCGAGATTGAACTGGATCGTCGGCTCGGCCGGGTGCAGGCGCTCGGCCTGCAGGAGAACCTCTTCCGCGGCGGCGAGGGAGTCGGCGCGCCGCAAAGCATACGCCCACGTGACCCAGCCGGCGGCCTCGCCCGGCGCGCGGCGGACGAACTCGCCCGCGGCCACGCGCAGTGCCGGCCAGTTCTGCTGCTCCTGCAACACCGCGACGCGGAGGGTAAGGACCTCGGTGGCGTCGCGGTCGGGCGCGGGGATGCGGTCGAGTTCCGCCGCGGCCTCGGCGACCATGCCGAGCCCGAGGTAACCTTGCGCGTGGGAGAGGCGCCATTTCGACTGCATCGGGTGCGCAGCCAACGCGGATGGCGCGGCGGCGTCAACTGGCGCTGCCTCGCCTCAAGCCGGCGTGGGGTCGTCGCTCGGGAGCTTGAAATCAGGGAAGGCCTGGCGCGCCACGTCGGCGGCGCGGGACAAGTGGTCCGCGCTGACGAACACGAGGAGCTTGGCCCCGTCGGACGTCAGGCCGAATTGCAGGGCGGGAAAACTGTTGGGCTGGTCGAGTTGGACGTCGTCAGTTTCGACTTCGAAGGGAATGCCGCTCTGCTCCAGCAGCGGCAGCAGGCGCTTCGCCTGCATCGGATCGAACGCGCCGAGTTCGTGCAGGAGCTGTTTTTCGTCGGACATGAGAGGTGGCTCCGAAATGGAGATTAATTGTTTGAGAGCGGCCAGGCGGAGAAATGTTACGGGCGTCGCGAAGGATCGGCTGATTGGTCTCCTTTGCCGGCCGTAAGCTAACCTCAACCCGTTCGGCTGGCCAGTGAAAAGGGCCGGCGTGCAGTCGCCCCGGCGTCCGGCGACTTGCTCTGCCGCTTACCTCGCCGGCGGGTTGCCGTGGTGGGACTTGAACGAGGTGTAGGCGGCGACGTCGGCGAGCATTGCGTCGATCGCCGCGGTGAGCGGTTCGAGATGCACGAGCCCGGAGAAGACGGCTTTGTCGCCGATGTCGTCGCTGAGCACGAACGCCGGCCGCTGGCTGATCTGGTGAGCAAAAAATTCCTGCGTGCTCGCGTCGATGCGCGCGGCGACGGCCTTCGATTCGGCGGCGGCGCGGAGTTTTTTCGCGGGCAGTTTCTTCCCGCCCGCTTGGGCGGCGATCGCGACGGCGACTTCCAGGCGGCCGATTTTCTGGCCCTCGCGTTCGCCCGCGTGCGAGAGGGCGAGTCGGATCTCATCCCCGGTGAAACCGAAGTCCTTCGCGGCTTCGGCGACGTAGCTCGCCGCGGGGTAGGTGCCGGGCTTCACGGGCTCAAACCAGCCGGAGTTGAGCATGAACGGCGAACGCACGATGGTGCCGCTGCGGCGATAGAACCAGTCGCATTGCGCGCGCGAGACGGGCCAGTCGCCCGGGAGCATCTTCGCGATCTCCCAATCGAAAGCGACGCGACCGGCGTAGCGCGCCTTCAACTCGGCCCACATGGGCTCAGACCAGAAACACCAGGACGACGTGACCTCCAGGAAGTAGGTGACTTTCATGCGTGACGAGCGGAACGCGGGTGGCGCGGGCCGTCAATGCATGACGACTGCCGCGGCGGCACAGTGGCGTTGCCGTCCATTGGGCACATCACCGGAACTTCGCGCGTGGTTTTGTTCGTGACGCCTTGCGGACCTCCTGCTGGGGTTGTTGAACCCCAACCCCCAATTGTCTATGAACCTGGATTCGCGCCGGCTTCGACTTGGTCTGATTGTTTTTCTGTCCACGGGCCTCTGCGCCCAGGAATCGCCGAAACCTCCTGCCGGCCCAGTCGCCCCGTCGTCGGCTGAGGTGATCGAACTCTCGCCCTTCGAGGTCAACACTACCAGGGACACCGGTTACGTGGCCGAAAACTCCCTCGCCGGCAGCCGCATCAACGCGAAACTCCGCGACACCCCCGGCTCGGTCTCCGTGTTTACGCGCGAGTTTCTCGACGATCTCGCCATCGGGGACATCAAGCAGCTCGTCGAGTATTCGGTGAACTCGGAGATGAACGTCGAGGCCCGCGTCTCGGGCACGGGCCAGAACGCGTTCATCAATGCCCAGAATCTCAACAACAACATCCTCACCCGCGGCATCGCCGCCAGCCAGGGGCTCGACTACTTCACGGCGATCGGCCCGGGCGACGCCTATCGCATCGGCCGCTACGACGACAGCCGCGGGCCGAACAGCATTCTCTTCGGCATCGCGTCGGTCGGTGGCATCGTCAACCAGACCTCGAAATCCGCCAACACCCGGCACGATGCGGCGACGCTGCGCCACGGATTCGGCTCGTGGAACCGCAGCCGCACGGAATTCGACGTCAACTTCGTGTTGAAAAAAGATCGCCTGGCCTTCCTCGTCGCCGCGCTCGACCAGCAGAACGAGGGCTGGCGGAATTTCGATTTCCAGGACAAGAAGCGCATTTTCGCCTCCCTCCTCGCGCGGCCCACCCCGCGGCTCACGCTCTCCGCGATGGGCGAGACCGGCCGCGATTTTTCCGCCATCATGCGCTCCGGGATCGAGTCGGAGGAAATGCTCGCGTGGTATGACAACCGCACCGCCCGCGGCGTCGACGCCGTCACCGCCACGCCCAACACCGCGCTGCCCACCGCCGCACAGATCGCCCTCGGCATCACCACCCGCGCGGGGGCCAGCGGCGGGCTCAACCACCGGCTCACTTTCCTCGAAAACAACAGCTCCTTCTTCGACGCCGTTGGCACCTATCTCACCGGCACCTATAACAGCTCCGCCGTCCGCAGCCCCGATGGCCTCGCCGGCCGGACCGGCGGCACGCTGCGCCTCAGCGACCCGCGCATCTATCCGTATTTCAACAACGCCTCCGGCCCCGGCATGGATCGCATGCAGACGCTGATGAACTACACGCTCTCGGCCGACTACCGTGTGGCGTCAAATCTTTACCTCAACCTCAGTCACAATTACCAGGAAACCCGCGCCGACCTCCACCTCATGGTCGGCGCGAGCCCCGTGCTCCGCGGCGATCCCAACCGCACGCTGGGCCTCAACGGTCCCGCCAATCCCTACGCCGGCCGGCTCTATTTCGATGGCGACTGGCGCCGCGACATCCACGAGCGCGACTACCGCGAGACGCGCGCCTCGCTCTCCTACACGCTCGACACCAAGTCGCGCTGGCTCGGCCGCCACAGCGTCGTCGCCCTGGCCTCGCGCGCGCGCGACTACGATGCGCGCGCGAATTCCTGGCTCGTCCTCGCCGGCCGCCCCTTCAACACCGACCCAATCAACCCCAACAACCGCGTGACCGTGCGGAATTATCTCACCGAGGGAAACTACGACACCTACCGGGTGGGCGACTGGCGCTCGCTCCCGAGGCAGATTTCATTTCTCGGCCAGACTTACGGCACGGCCTATGCCAACGACGCGGCCGGCGGCGGCACCAACGGCGCCGCCATTTCGCGGACCGACTCGCTCCTCGCCGCCGTGCAGAGCCATTTCTGGCGCGATCGGATCGTGGCGACTTTCGGCTACCGCGAGGATCGGCTCACTCTGTTTCAACTCGGCTACCGCAACGACCCCGTGGTGGGCGACGTGGTCGATCCCGATCCGGCGAAACAGACGGTCAACGCCTTCCAGGGCCGCACGCAAAGCGCCGGCCTGGTGGGGCACGTGTTCGACTGGCTCTCCGTGCTCGGCAACCGCTCGAGCAATGTCGGCATCCCTTCGTTCAACCGCACCGTGTTCCCTGACGGCAAACTCGCCGGCGCCCCGAAAGGCGAGGGTCAGGATGTCGGTCTCGGCCTCGACCTGCTGGGCGGGCGCTTCACCGCCAAGCTCGTCTATTTCACGGCGGTCGAAAAAGGTGCGACCGGCGCGTTCATCGCCAACGGCGCGTTTACCAACCGCAACCAGCGCGTGATGGCCGCCTTCGGCTCCGCGCTCACCGCCGCAGGCGGTCCCTACACCGCCGCGCAGTGGCAGGCGCTGGCGCGCACCTACACCCCCAACGTCTCCGGTGGCCTGTCCGACTACGAGTCGTCGGGCTACGAGGCGCGCCTCACGGCCAATCTCACGCGCAACTGGCGCCTCCTCTTCAACTACTCCTACACGGACTCCGCCCGCGCGCATCTCTACGACGAGGCGTTTGCTTGGTTTGGATTGACGCGCGCCGCCGGCGGCCTCGCGGCGCAGGGCGTCAGCCAGAACGCCGCCGGCCAGTGGATCATCAACGCGAGCACCTACACCGCGGGGGGCACGGTGGCAAAATGGCTCGAGTTCGGCGCGCAGCGTCCGGCCGCCGCTCCGGGCACCCTCACCACGAGCGCCAACGTCACCGTCGCGCAGGAGTTGTTCAACCTGGTCGACGACATCAATTCCTCGAAGGAAGATCAGGAAAAACGCTGGGGCCTGCGCCCGCACAAGCTGAGCTTTTTCACCGCCTATGATTTCAAGGAAGGCCGCCTGCGTGGTTTCTCGATCGGTGGCGGTTGGCGCTGGCGCAGCGCCAACATCATTGGCGCAGACACGACAAACCAGGAGATCACGGGTCGCCCGCTCTCCTACGTCGACCTGCTGCTGCGCTATTCGACGAAATTCAAGTCGCTCCCCGGCACCGTGAATTTCCAGGTGAACGTCAACAACGCCCTCGACAACTCCGACCCCGTGCCCACTCGCCTGCTCACCAACGATCTCAGTTATCAGTTGCCCGGCGGCCGCGGCACGCCCTACGGCCGGCTCGATCTCGTCGACCCGCGCGAGGTGCGCTTCACGACCACTTACTCGTTTTAGTCGGCTTCCCCTCCGTCCCATGCGTCCCATCGGTCTCATTCTTCTCCTCCTCGCCGTCGCGCGCTCCGCCCTCGCCGCCGACCGGCCACTCAACGTCCTTTTCATCACCGCGGACGACATGAACGCCGATTCGCCCGGCTGGATGGGCAACCCGCTGAAGCTCACGCCCACGCTCGACAGGTTTGCCGCGACCGCGCACTGCTTCGTCAATCAGCACGTCTCCGCGCCGATCTGCCAGCCGTCGCGCTCCGCGTTCATGAGCGGTCGCGTGCCGCATCGCAACGGCGCGCTCGGCTTCGATCCCATGCGCGAGGGCACGCCCTCGCTGGTCACCGTGTTGCGCGGCGCCGGCTACTTCGCCGCCGGCATCAACAAACTCCCGCACATGATGCCGGAGTCGAGCTTTCCGTGGGACGCGAAGTTCATGGGCTCCGGAAAAAATCCCGACCTCATCGGCAAACAGACCCGCGACGCCATTGCCGCGGCGCAGAAGACGCAAAAGCCCTTTTTCATCAACTGCAACATCACCGACCCGCACCGGCCGTTTTACGGCGCGGTGAAGCGCACGACGCAGGCGAAAAAGGCCGCGAAGAAAAACGACGACGGCGTCAACGGCGACGAGCCCAACGAAGTCGAGGGCGTGGTCGTTCCCTTGCCGCCCGCCGAGGTGCCGATTCCAAATTTTCTCGAAGACATCCCCAACCTCCGCCGCGAAGTCGCGCAATACTACAGCAGCATCAAGCGCCTCGATCTCAGCTTCGCAAAGATCATGAAAGCGCTCGACGACTCCGGCGAGGCTGCGCGCACCGTCGTGATCTTCATGAGCGACCACGGGATGTCGTTTCCGTTTTCGAAGGCCACGGTGTATTTCAACGGCACGCGTTCGCCGGTCTGCCTGCGCTGGCCCGGGATGGGTGCGCCGCAGCAGCGGACCGAGTTCGTCTCCAGCGTGGATCTCATGCCAACGCTGCTCGAAGTCCTCCGCGTCCCCGCGCCCACGGGCCTCGACGGCCGCTCGTGGCTCCCGCTCCTGCGCGGCGAAACGCAGTCCGACCGCGATCACGTTTTCACGAACGTCAACAGCGTGAGCAGCGGCATCTTTTTTCCCCAGCGTTGCGTGCGCACGGCCACGCGCGCCCTGATGTTTCACGCCTGGGCGTCGCCCGAGGCCTCGTTTCGCGTCGAGGCGATGTCGGGACTCAGTTACGCCGCGCTCGCCGAAGCCGCCCAGACCGACCCCCGCATCAAGGGCCGCGTCAACCAACTCATCCACGGCAACGTGCTCGCGTTTTACGATCTCACGAAGGACGAGTCCGAGCGCCGCAACGAAATCGACAATCCGGCCTTTGCCGCCGAAGTCGAGCACCTGAAGGCCCTCCTGCTCGGCTACATGGAGCGCACCAACGATCCGCAGCTCGCCAACTACCGCACGGCGCTCGCCGGCCAGCCGATCAATTTTAGAATGGAGCGGCAGCAGCGGAAGAAGAAGGGATAGATGGTCCGCGTGCGGCCGGCGGGGAACTCGCCGCTTGCTGGCGCGCGCCCTTGGTGGCATTGTTGCCTGATGGGATTTTTGCACGCCGGCTGCTCGTTCGCGTCGTGGCGGTGGTCGGCAGCCGGCGCCGTGCTGGCCGTGGTCTTGGCCGGGGAAAATTCACTGGTGGCCCAGCCCGATGCCAGCCGCCCGTGGAATCCCGCGACGCCGTTGCCGCAGTTCATTCGCTGTGGGTCCGATACCCCGAAGCTTGCTTCGGCTTGGTTGGACGGACGGGTTTAAGCGCGAATTGCATTATGGTCGGATGAGTTTGCGGCGGTCTTGTCAAATGCCCCGGGGCTTGCCCCGGGGATTTTTACTACGCACGTTTACGTCGAGCCGAGCTACCTCACGGCGATTTCGAAATATCGCTCGGTCGCCGGCCACCCGTTTTCCGACAACTATGAAAAGCCTGAGCGCAGCCTGAAAAACTATTTCGAACCGCGGCGCAGTTTGCTGGGGAAACCGCCGTCGATCCCCGTCTACGCGCCGGCGACGGGCACGATCTTCGCCGTCACGCCCGAGGGCAACCTGCTCGCCAGTGGCCAGCCGCGCGGCTACCAGATCTCGCTGTCGCCCGATGGCTACCCGGCTTTTGAGATCCGGCTGTTCCACGTCGCGGTGGCGCCGACCGTGCGGGCCGGAATGCATGTGACGGCCGGCGACGCGCTGGGTTTTGCCAATGTGCAGGAAGGGATCGATTTCGACTGGGCGGTGGGCGCGATGTGGAACGCTCCACCGCTCTATGATATGAACGGCGGCAACCAGGTGCCGAAGGCGCCGGGTTACCGGTTGGTGTCGCCGTTCGACGTCATGAACGACGAGACGTTTGCGAACTATGCGCCGTATGGCGTCACCGATCGGAGCGCATTCGTGGTCCCGCTGGCCTATCGCGAAACGCATCCGACCGCGGCCAGCGGAGGGGATTTGTCGAATTTCGATGACGTGGAATTCGTCACACTTCAGCCACCGGAAGGGCCCGTGATCGATTTTCAACCGTTGAGTTTGCACACCCAACTGGGGGGGACGATTTATTTTTCTGCGAGCGCGTCGTTCTATTTCGGACCGCCCCTCCGCTACCTCTGGAAAAGGAATGGGGTCCCGTTCGACGTCTCGGTGGCCAGTTCACGGGAACCACTATTTTTCGTCCAAAACGCCAAAGCGTCGGACATGGGCTTCTACTCCGTCACGGTGACGGGGAGCGGAATTTCCACCGAGTCGGCCGTGGCGATCCTCACGGTCGACGATTTTACCTCGAGTCGGCTCATTAATGTCTCGACGCGCGGCCTCGTGCCGGCGGGTGGGGTGCTGACGCCGGGATTCGTGTTGCGCGGGTCAGGAACGAAGCCGCTCTTGATTCGCGCGGTCGGGCCGACGCTCGGAAATAGTTTCGGAGTGGCAGGCGTGCTGGCCGATCCGAAGATGGATCTCATCGAGCTGGGCCGGGTGAACGCGCTGCTGTCGAATGACAATTGGGACAGGAGCAGCGCGCTCGAAACCGCGACCGTGGCGAATGGAACGTTCCCGCTCGCGGTCGGCAGCAAGGACGCCGCGGTGCTGACGTCGCTCGCGAGCGCGGGCCGCACCGGCTATTCCGTGCGGATTGCAGCCAGTGGCGCGGCAATTTCCGGCGTCGCGCTGGCGGAAGTCTACGACCCGGAGCCGCTGACGGCGCCGGTGCGCTTGGTCAACGTGTCGACCCTTGGTTTTGCCGGCGTAGCGGCGGAAGGATTGACGCCGGGCTTTGTGATTGGCGGCACGGCACCGAAGCAAGTGCTGGTGCGCGCCATCGGGCCCGGCCTCGCGCCGTTCGGCGTGGTGGGCGCGCTGGCCGATCCGCGGCTGACGATTACGCCGCTGGGCAAAACCTTCACGATCGCGAGCAACAACGATTGGGGTGATGACGGGCGGGCGCCGGCCGTGCAGGCGGCGATCCTCGCCGCGGGGGCGTTTCAACTTGCGCCGGGGAGCCAGGACGCGGCGTTGGTCGTGCGGTTGCCGCCCGGTGGCTACACCGTGCAGGTGAGGGGAGCCGGCGGCACGACCGGCTACGTGCTCGTCGAGGTTTACGATCTCGATCCGTGAGAGGCGCGCGAGCCGCGGTGCGTCACGGTTTCTTTTTTTCGCCGCCGAAGAGACTCTTGAACCCCTCGACGGCCTTTTTCGCGCCCTCGGCCGCGGCGGCGCCGGAGGTCTTGCCGATCTCGCCGGCGGCCTTCGCGGTCGCGCTGACGATGCTGCCAGTGACATTTTTCATCACCGCGAATACGAGCTGGTCCGGAGTGATGCCGCCGTCCTTCGTGCCGAGGTCGGTGAGTTCGATGTCGGGCATGGGCAGCGTCAGGCCGGTGCCGGCGACCCCGAGGCGGACTTTGCCGTTGGCCAGGCGAAATTTTTTCACCTCGAACTTGATCGGCTTGCCGTCCTTGGTGGTCGCGGCCGGGGCCGTGCCCTTGCCGCTTCCGCCGGTGGCGGCCTCGATGTTTTTGAGCAGGTCGTTGACGTTGCTCGCGACGATCTTGGTCTCGTAGTTAAACTCGGGGGCCTCGATGGAAATTTCGTTGATCACAACGTGATCCCTCAGGATGGAAAACGGCGCGACCTTGATGTGGACTTTGCCGAGCGAGCAGAGATTTGCCTCGCTCCAGCCCTGCGGGTTGCCGACGACGAGACCGCTGAGCGTGCCGCTGCCGGTCAGCGGCGAGAGGCTGGCGCTGGCGAGGACGACTTTCGTCTGCGTGAGCTTGGGGCCAAAATTATTGACCCCGGCGGTGACGATGGAGCCGAGGAAGAAAGTGCCGGCGACGAGCGCGATGAGTGCGAGTCCGAGCACGAGGCCACCGATGATGAGTAATGATTTCATGGCGAAAGAAAGGAAGCGGGAGGATGGGGGCTCCGGCGCGCGAAGCAAGGTTGAGAGCGAGGGGACCGAGGAGATTTACGCTTGTCACGCTGGCGCGCCCGGGCGAACGCTGGCGCCGGCACTGCAACCCACGCGAAAAATTCCCCCTCATGGCCCAAGCCTACACTGAAGCGAGCATCAAGACCCTCTCGTCGACCGAGCATATCCGGCTGCGGCCGGGCATGTATATCGGCCGGCTCGGCAACGGCGCGCATGCGGAGGACGGCATCTATGTGCTCCTGAAGGAGTCGATCGACAACTCGATCGACGAGTTCACGATGGGGCAGGGGAAGAAGATCGAAATCGAGCTGACGGAGCGCACCGTGCGCGTGCGCGACTACGGTCGCGGCATCCCGCTCGGCAAGGTGCTTGAGTGCGTGTCCGTCATCAACACGGGCGCGAAATACGACAGCGAGACCTTCAAGAAGGCCGTCGGCCTCAACGGGGTCGGCCAGAAGGCCGTGAATGCGCTCTCCTTCGAATACCGCGCGCAGGCCTTTCGCGAAGGCGAGACGAAGCTCGTGGAATTCGCGCAGGGCAAGTTGAAGAAGGATCATCGCGTCGCGAAGAGCGCCGAGCGCAACGGCACGCAGATCGAGTTCACGCCCGACGAGGCGCTGTTCGGCAAGGATTTCCGGTTCCGCGCGGAGTTCATCGAGGATATGCTGTGGAACTACGCTTTCCTCAACCGCGGGCTCACGCTCACGCTCAACGACAAACCCTTCAAATCCGAGAACGGTCTGAAGGATCTGCTCCAGAAAAATCTCAGCGGCGAGCCGCTCTATCCCATCATCCACCTCGAGGGCGACGACATCGAGGTGGCACTCACCCACGGCGCGCACTACGGCGAGGAGTATTGGTCATTCGTCAACGGCCAGCATACCACGATGGGCGGCACGCACCTCGCGGCGTTTCGCGAGGCCCTGGTCGACACCGTCCGCAATTTTTTCAAGAAAGATTACGACGCGGCCGACGTGCGCCAGTCGATCGATGCCGCGATTGTCGTGCGCGTGCAGGAGCCGGTGTTCGAGTCGCAGACAAAGACGAAGCTCGGTTCCGCCGACATCGCGCCCGGCGGGGTGTCGATCAAGGAGTTTATCGGAAAGTTCATGCAGCAGGCACTCGATGGTTATCTGCACAAAAACAAGGAGACGGCCGAACGGATCAAGTCCAAGATCGAGGAGAGTGAACACGAGCGGAAGGAACTGGCCGGCATCCGCAGCCTCGCGCGCGACCGCGCGAAAAAGGCGTCGCTCCACAACCGCAAGCTGCGCGACTGCCGCCTCCACCTCGGTGATCGCAATGAGCGCGCCGAGGAAAGCACGCTCTTCATCGTCGAGGGCGACAGTGCCGCCGGCTCGCTCACCGCCACCCGCGATGTGCAGACCCAGGCGGTGTTCGCGCTCAAGGGCAAGCCGCTCAACACCTACGGCCTGTCGAAAAAAGTCATCTACGAAAACGAGGAATTTCACCTCCTGCAGGCCGCGCTCAACGTCGAGGACGGACTCGATGGCCTGCGCTACAACAAGGTGGTGGTCGCGACCGATGCCGATGTCGACGGCATGCACATCCGGCTGCTGCTGCTCTCATTTTTTCTGCAATTTTTCCCCGACCTGATCCGCAACGGCCACGTCTTCATCCTCGAAACGCCGCTCTTCCGCGTGCGCAACAAGAAGCGGACGATGTATTGTTATTCCGAGGCGGAGAAGCAGGCCGCCGTCGTCGAACTCGGGGCGGGTCACGAGATCACACGCTTCAAGGGCCTCGGCGAAATCTCGGCGGGGGAGTTCAAGGATTTCATCGGCGAAAACATCCGGCTCGAACCTGTGACGCTGAATCATCTGCACAACAGCGATGAGCTCCTCTCGTTTTACATGGGCAAAAACACCCCCGAGCGGCAGGACTTCATCATCGGGAATCTGAAGATGGAGAAGGATTTGGTGGAAGTGTGATTCCGGCTCATGCAATCGGACCCGGCTCAGAGGGTAGGGCGCGACCGCTGGGCGCGCCGTGGTCCGATGGCCTCTGACACTTTCGGCGGGCCCAGCGGTCCCGCCCTACCCGCAAAACTTTCGCTTTCACCTCGCCGGCCAACCCTGCGTTCACGCGCAGGGCGCTGGGCGGAATTTTCGCGAAAACTTTTTGCACCGCTCGCGGCCGTGGCGCTGTTTGCCGGTTGCGTGTCGCTGCCACCGGCACCGCCGGTGGCGCTCGATCACATCTCGCCGGAGCAGACGGCGCGCGCCCGGAGAAACGTCGAGGTGTTTAAAGCGGTGTGGCGGCTGGTCGCGGGGAATCAGTTCGATCCCAAACTAAACGGCGTCGACTGGCCGGCGGCCGGAGTGAAATTTGGCGCGGAGGCCGCCGCGGCGGTCGACGACCAGGCGCTCTACGCCTCGCTCAACGCGATGCTCGAGCTGCTGAACGACAGTCACACCCACGCGCTGATGCCCGTGCAGACGGAAGAGCGGCGGACCCAGCTGCGCGTGCGCACCGGCTTCAATCTGCGGCGTTTCGACGGCCGTTGGGCGGTCGGCGAAGTCGTGCCCGGCAGTCCGGCGGAGGCGGCCGGCGTGCAGCCCGGCTGGCTCGTGTTGTCGCGCAACGGCGAAAAACTTGGTGAGCGCAACGAGTTTCGCCCGCGCGAAGGCGAGGTGGCGCAGTGGGAGTTTCTCGACGCGCAGGACCGGCCCGTCTCGCTCGCGCTGGTCGCCCGCCCGATCTCCTCCAAGTCGCGTCAGATCGTGCGCGAACTGGCGGACGGTTTCGTCTACCTGCGGTTCGACGCCTTCGACACGACCGACCGGCGGTGGCTGGGTCACCAGTTGAATCTGCGTCGTGAAGCGCCCGGCGTCGTGATCGACCTGCGGCACAATTCGGGCGGCGGGACGTTCTCGATGGGCATCACCATTGGCGAATTTTTCGACCACCCGGTGGACTGTGGTGTGTTCATTACGCGGGGCGGTCGCCGCAGCGAAAAAAATTCCTGGCAGCTCGGCTCGGCAAATTTCCGCGGGCGGGTGGCGGTGCTCGTCGATGAGACGACGGCGAGTGCGGGGGAGATTTTCTCCGCGGCGCTGCAGGACCACGGCCGCGCGACCATCGTCGGCCGCAAGACGGCGGGCGCCGTGCTCGCGAGTTGGTTTTTTGGTCTACCGGGTGGGGGCGAGTTGCAGCTCAGCCTCCGCGACTACGTGACCCCGAAAGGCCGCCGGCTCGAGGGCCACGGCGTCGAGCCCGAGGTCGCCGTGAAATCGACGCTCGCCGATCTGCGCGCCAGCCGCGATCCGGATCTGGACGCGGCGTTGCTGGTGCTGCGCGGAGTGGTGCGATGAAACGACTCGACAAAATGTGGCGCAAAAATGCACCACTGGAGGGGTTGCATTGCGCCCGGGAAATCACGGCCCGCGATCCAGACTACGCGCAAAAAACCGAGACGTTTCTCCAGGAGTTGCGCGAAGACCGGCAGAAGTTTGGGGACCGCACGGCCACCTGATCCATCTGGACGCTGATTTCTTCATCGTCTGCTTCACCGGCACCGGCCGCGTGTGCGGGCTGACGTTCGAAGGTCGCCCTCCTACGGCAGCGCAATCTCGTCGATCGCAGCCCGCGCCGCTTGACGCGCGGCGCGCGGGCGTGCCAGCCTGCGGTTCCCGAAACTTCTTTCGCGCGCAATGCCCAAGAAAAAATCCTCCAAGAACTCCAATCAGCCTGAGCTGCCGCTCGACGCGGTGCCCGCGCCCGAGCCGGCGGCCGCGAAGGTGGAGCGGGCGGCTGAAGCGAAACCCGCCCCGACGGCGGTGCCCGCGGCCCCCGCGCCCGAGCGCGAGGCGGCGCCGGCCGTATTTACGCCGGGACCGCGGCGCGGCGGGAAAAAAGTCCAGGATGAGGATTCACCGCTCGCGAGCAGTTACCGCGCGTGGTTCCTCGACTACGCCAGTTACGTCATCCTCGACCGCGCCGTCCCGCACATCGAAGACGGCCTGAAACCCGTCCAACGCCGCGTCCTCCACACCCTCTGGGACATGGACGACGGCCGCTTCCACAAGGTCGCCAACGTCGTCGGCGCCACGATGAAGCTCCACCCGCACGGTGACGCCTCCATCGGCGCCGCTCTCGTGTCCATCGGTCAGCGCGCCTGGCTCATCGAGCCGCAGGGCAATTACGGCAACCTGCTCACCGGCGACGATGCCGCCGCCCCCCGTTACATCGAGGCCCGCCTCACCGCCTTCGCCAAGGACGTCCTCTTCAACCCGAAGACCACCACCTGGCAGCTCAGCTACGACGGCCGCAACAAGGAGCCCATCACCCTTCCCGCGAAGTTTCCCATCGTCCTGCTCGAGGGCGCCGACGGCATCGCGGTCGGTCTCTCGACCAAGATTCTCCCGCACAATTTCAACGACCTCTGCCGTGCGGCCGTCAACCACCTCCAGGGGAAAACTTTTCGCATCCTCCCCGACTTCCCCACCGGCGGCACCGCCGACTTCGCCGAATACAACGACGGCGAACGCGGCGGCAAGGTGAAGGTCCGCGCCAAGATCGAGGAGCGCTCCAAATACCTCCTCGCCATCACCGAGCTCCCCTACGGCGTCACCACCGAGTCGCTCATCGAGTCCATCCTCGCCGCCAACGCCAAGGGCAAGATCAAGGTCAAGCATGTCGACGACAACACCGCCGACAAGGTTGAGATCCTCGTCCACCTCCCGCAGGGTTCCGAACCCGACAAGGTCATTCAGCAGCTCTACGTCTTCACCAGCTGCCAGGTGCAGCTCAACCCCGCCGCCTGCGTCATCGTCCGCGACCCCAAGACCGGCGACGACAAGCCCCAGTTCCTCGGTGTTCGCGAAATTCTCAAGACCAGCGCCGAGGCCACCCGGGAACTCCTCAAGCGCGAACTCGAGATCAAGCTCAGCGAACTCGAACAGCAGTGGCACTGGGATTCCCTCGAGCGCATTTTCATCGAAGAGCGCATCTACCGCCTCATCGAGAAATCCAAAACCTGGGAAAGCGTCCTCGCCGAGATCCGCGGTGGCCTGAAGCCCTTCCTCAAGCAGCTCCGCCGCGACGTCACCGACGAAGATATCGTCCGCCTCACCGAGATTCGCATCAAGCGCATCTCCGCCTACAACCGCTTCCAGGCCGACGAGGCCATGAAGAAGATCGAGGAAGGCATCAAGGAGACGAAGGCCAACCTCCGGAAGCTTACCGAGTATGCCGTCGCCTGGTTCGAGATGCTCGCCGAGAAATACGGCAAGGGCATCAAGCGTCGCACCAGCTACGACGAGATCGAGCAGATCGACGCCTCCGAGGTCGTCTCCGCCAATCAGCGCCTCTACGTCAACCGCGTGGACGGTTTCATCGGTCTCAACTGGCGGCAACACGAGTTCGTCACCGAGTGCACGATCCTCGACAGCGTCCTCACCATCATGGGCGACGCCTCCCTCAAGGTCACCAAGGTCGCCGACAAAACCTTCATGGGCCTGGATATCAGGCACGTCGCCATCTGGCCCAAGGAAGGCGACACGAAATTCTATACCATGATTTATCGCGACGGGGCCGAGGGAAAAACGTTCGCGAAGAAATTCCAAATCGGAGGATTATCCCGGGATAAACTTTACCCGCTGGCCAAAACCGAAGGCTCGCGAGTCGTGTGGCTGGAGGTAAGTGACCGCGAGAAGGACATGCCCAAATCAGTTCACATTTCTCTCGACGGTCGTTCGGGCGCCCGGGTGCGTGAGTTCGACTTCGATCTCACGCCCGTCCCTGTCAGCACCCGCACCGCCAAAGGCCTGACCGTGACGAAATGGTCCGTGAAGGAAGTGAAGGTAAACGACCTCGCCCTGAAATAGAACTTCTCGCGTCAGCTCGGCGCCAATTCGAGCCGCGGCCCGATCGCCCCAAATCAGCCCCCGGCCTCCTGACGGGGAGGCGGAATTCAGTAGCACAAAGCCTGAATCGATTCGGCTCAAGAATCAGCAGCCGGCTGTGATCTCGGCCGCGGAGGCCGGGAGCGGGAAGCCTCCTTGTGGTTGCGCGCGGGCCAATTGGTCGCACTGTCACGCTTCCCCTCAAGCAATCCCTGATGGAATCCGACCACGAAAAAATTCTCCAATTTCTCGGCCCACAAATTCGCGACTACGGCGGTCAGATCGAGATCGATGACGGGTTTTGGACGCTGTTTGCCGTCGCCGCGGCCGACCCGGACGCCAATGCGCTTGCCCGTTCGCTGCTGGGCACCGCCACGTTTGCGCACGACGCGAGTTTGTCTGAGGACGACCGCTGGATGCTCTACTACGTCGACACCGCCAACCGGGCGGAAGGGGTCCATTGGCTGGACGATTTGAGCAAGGTCGTCGCTGGTGAGATTCGTCCGGTGGCGCCGGCCAACCGGGCGCTGATTCAAGGACTCGTCGACTCAGACAAACCGCATCGTCTCGCCCATGATCTGGCCGGCCGGCACACCCGCGGTGAAATTTGCGCGCGGGTCATTCACAAAGCCGGCGACGTGCGTTCACTCCTCGACCGGTTGCACCAACGCGAGTCGCTTTTTTTCTCCGCCTTTCTCATCCTCCTGAATCAGCACCTGATTGATATGCTCGTGTTGCACCAGCAACTCCTCCCCGAGGATGTCGCGTTGAAAAACGAGATCGTGCGCGGCGGGCTGTCCCGCGATCCGTTCCTGCAAAGCCGCCAGGATGCCGCCGCCGAAATTCGCAACACGCTGCTCCGCTTCCATCTGATTAACCCGATCGACCAGCACAAGAATACCGCGATCGCCAACCCCTACGCGGGCTACATGGAAGTCATCAGCGCGGGCGGCGAAATCACGGCGCCAATCGACGGCACGGCCGTCGCCGTGCCGCGGACAAGCTACCTCCAGGCGATCCACTCCATTCGGCGCAACCTCTACCGCGGTGACCAGTTCAGCAGTTTCGATACCCAGGTTCCGTGGATGAACCAGGAAATCGCCCATCCCTTCCGGTTCATCAAACAGCACGTCGACAGCCGCGCCGACCTCGCGGTTTTGGACACGCTCTACATGCTGGAGCGCGCCGTGTGTGAGTGAATGAGCCGCCGATTTTTCCTCCCATGCAAACCATGATGTCGCCCCGATCGGTTGCGCTCCACTCTTTCGTCCGCTGCGTCAGCCTGCGCAGCAAAACCGTCGCCGCCATCTCGTTGGCTTTGGCGGCGGGCGCCGTGGCGGCCGTCGCGCCCGCGCATCAAGCCACCGGCTTCAAGCTCACCGAGCCCACCGCCGACTCCATCACGGTGTGGACGCGCGTTACGCGCGACGCCGAGCGCGCGCCGGATGACGGCCCGCTGCCGATCACGCACCTCTTCGATCGCACGACGGGCCAAGAAATTCCGCTCAGCAACAACGCCACCTATTCCAACGCCCGTCCCGTGATCACGTTTCCCGCCGGGGTCGATCTCGGCTCGATCCGCGGCGCCGCCATTGGTGGGGCCGGACAGACGCGCGTCCGCTATCGCGCCGCCGGAAGTTCCGCTTGGTCGACCACCGAGTGGCGTGACGCCGATCCGCAACGGGATTTCACGGCGACGTTTTCTCTCACCCGGCTCGCCGCCCACTCTCGCTACGAAGTCGCCGTCGAGGCCCGCCTCCGCGCCGCCGCCGCCATCTCCAGCACCACCGCCGGCGGTTTCGTCACCGCGCCGACCGCGTCCGATAACGCCGCCGCGACGTTCGTCGTGATGAGTTGCCAGCAATACGAGGACCGCGACCGCCCCGATGGCTTCGCGATCTATCCGTCGATGCTCGCGCTGAAACCCGACTTCATGGTCAACACCGGCGACGCCGTCTACTATGACCACGGCCCCGTCCACGCCATCAACGTCGACCTCGCCCGCTACCACTGGGCCCGCATGTATGGTTTTCCGACGCTCCGCGATTTCCACCGGCAGGTCGCGAGCTTCTTCATGAAGGACGACCACGATACGCTCACCAACGACTCCCACCCCGGGGACCGCACCGGCGATCTGACCTTTGCCGATGGCCTGCGCATCTTCCGTGAGCAGACTGCCCCCTCCGAGCCGCCCTACCGCACGCTCCGTTGGGGCCGTCACCTGCAGGTTTGGTTCCTCGAAGGCCGCGACTACCGTAGCTCGTCTGAGGCCGACCGCACGCAAACGCCCACCATCCTCGGTCCGACGCAAATCGCCTGGCTCGAGCGCACGCTCGCCGCCTCCGACGCCACTTTTCGCGTCATCATCACGCCCACGCCGATGGTCGGCCCCGACCGCGCGAACAAAGACGACAACTACGCGAACAAAGGCTACGTCGTCGAAGGCGCCGAAATCCGCGCCCTCCTCGCCCGCCAATCGAATCTCACCGTCATTACCGGCGACCGCCACTGGCAGTATGTCTCGCACGACAAGACCACCGGAATCGAAGAATGGAGCGTCGGCGCCGCCACCGACTCGCATGCCGGCGGCTGGAACGAAGAGACCCCGCGTCCCGAGCACCGCTACCTCCGCATCAAATTCGGCGGCTTCCTCTCCGGTTCGGTCACGCCCGCCTCCGCCTCGGCTCCCGCGGCCCTCACGCTCCGCCTGCACGACACCGCTGGAAAAATTCGTTTCGAGTCCGCGATTTCCACTGCGCGGCCTTGACGCTTCCTTGGGCGGGCGTCACGACCATCGGGCGTCCTTTTCCCCTCGACGGCCCCGACCGCCTCCGCTCGCAGAGACCACCCGTTAGCCAGCCCTGCTCGCACTTTCATATGCACTCCACGCTTCACCACGTCGTCATCCGGACGGTCCTGCTCGTCGCCCCGTTTGCGCTGCTCGGCCCAGTCCGCAGCCAGACCGTCCCACCGCCCGCTATTCCCGCCACCGGCGCCGCGAAGAAGAAGGCCGCCGCCGCAAAAAAATCCTCCGACGAACTCGTCACGCTCAATCCCTTCGAAGTGAAGGCCGAGGCCGACCACAGCTACGGCGCGCTCAATTCCAACTCGCTCACGCAGTTTAATACCGCGCTCAACAAAACCCCCGTCTCCGCCGACATTTTCACCGAGGAGTTCATGCGCGACATCGCCGCCACCTCCCTCGAGGAAATGCTCAACGGTTACGGCGCCGGCGCCGGCACCGTCATGTCGAACCCCGACTCCGACGCCCTCTCGCAGCAGCCCGGCGATCGCGTCGGCAACCAGACCATCGGCATCCGCGGCACCGGCGGCGGTGCGATTCACCGCGACGGATTTTCGGCGACCGGCCCGGCGAACAACTTCGGCACTACCGCCACCGGCATCTCCAGTAACTTCGACGTCGAACGCGCCGATGTCGTGCGCGGTCCGCAGGGCCTGCTCTACGGCGCGGGCGGCGCCGGCGGCACCGTCAACACCGTCTCGAAGCGCGCCAACTTCCACCAGCAGCGCGGCAGCACGTCCTGGCGCATCGACCAATACGGCTCCAAGCAGGGCCAGCTCGATTACAACTGGGGCGGCGACAACCTCGCGTTTCGCTTTTCCTACATGGACGACTCGCAGAAATACCGCCGCATTTTCATCGGCTACGAGACGCGCGGCTATTACGGCCAGCTCGCGCTGAAACTCGATTCGCTCCGCACCGTGATCCGCCTCCAAGGTCAGCAGACGATCAACGAGCGCATCCTCAACACGAATCAGGAAAATATCGCGTTCACCAACACCGCCACCGATCCGCGCCACAACTTCGGCCTCGCCTATATGCTGCGCAACGGCCTGACCGACGCGATCAATCCCGCCACCGGCCAGCCGTGGCCGCGCGGCGCCATCGCGAACGGCAAGCTCACGTGGGACAATATTAATTCTTGGGCCGGCAACGCCTCGAGCGAGTATGTGACCAACAAAATCTACTCCGCCTCCGCCGAGACCGTGTGGACGAAGTGGCTCTCCACGCAGTTCAACGTCCTCTACAACGACTATCTCTCCGACCGCGCCAACGGCGGCATCGCCAACCTCAGCGCTCCGCTCCTCAACGGCAATCCGCTCACCGAATGGGCCAACGGCGGCACCCTCGCCGACACCGAACAGCCCACGCGACGCTGGGCCGTGCGCGGCGCCGCGATGCTGACCGGAGAATTTTTCCAGGACCGGGCGCAAACCCAGACGCTCCTCGGCTACGACATCGAGTGGGCCGACTCCGGTCCGACCGACTACAGCTACTTCCTCGCCGATGCGAATTTCAACGTCGTCTACAATCCCGCGATTCCGTCGAATCTTGGCCGCACGCCGATGCCGCGCCTCTGGTGGTCCGTCGCCGACGGCCCGCGGAAAAAACCGCTCCCGCGTGGCGGCTGGCTCTCACCGCGCGTCACGTTTGCCGGCCTCAACTACGTGCGCATGGCCAACAACCCCCGCGACCCCTCGTGGGTCCGTCTCAACAATCCCCTCGGCCTGGCGCAGCTCGCCGGCCTCCCCGGCGTGAGCGGTCAGAACAACGACGGCCACCACTGGGAAAATCGCACCGCGGGTGTTTACACGTCCAATTACACGAGCTGGTTCCACGACCGTTTCGCCACCCTTGCCGGCATCCGGATCAACGAGAACTTCAAGCGCACCCCGAACATCACCGCCGCCGTCACCGAACCTTGGGCCGAGAGCACCAAGACCAACAAAAGCTACAACCTCGGGCTCAACTACCGCCTGAGCGACGTGTTCCGCCCTTTCTATAGTTTTTCGAGCACCTACAACACCGCGCTCGTCAATGCCAACGATCCGCTCGGCAACGCTCCGCGCCCGTCGAGCGGCACCGGCCACGAGGCCGGACTCAAGTTCAACTCCCGCGACGGTCGCCTCTCGGGTTCCGTGCAATACTTCACCACCCAGTCGAAGGATGAGATGGTCAACGCCGGCACCGGCGTCAGCAATCTCGTCAATCCCACTGGCCTCAACGGCGCGCACAACGGCCCCGCCGGCGCGAAAAACCAATGGACCAACCTCGACCGCACCACGAGCGGCCTCGAGGTGATCTTCACCGCCAGCCCGACCAAGAACTGGCGCGTGCGCCTCGCCGCCACCACTGCCGACGGCAAAAATCTCTCCGACAAAAAATACCCGCTCCTCTGGAACGACCAGTTCTCCGTGCGCAACGGCGCCGTCACCTACCAGAACGGCACGCCGTTCCTCGTCCCCACCGATGCCGCCGTCATCACCGCCCGCATCGCCACGCTCAACGCCCAGGTCGATCCCGCCGCGATCCTCGCCCAAGGCGCCACCGCGCCGCTCACGATCGCGATGATGAATGACCGCACCGGCCCGTATTGGGCGCAGCCCGCCGACGACAACGGCCGCCTCCAGACGAGCAACCTCCGCCGCGTGCTCCAGTTTTTCGTCGGCCCCAACGGCACCGCCCTCACCGGCAAGACCGGCCTTCCTGTGTCCGACATCCCGTATTTCTGGTCCGACCCCAACGGCACCAAGGGCGAAACCGTCGTCGCGAAGAAAGGCGAGTCCACCGTCGGTTACGCGCAATACCGCTTCGTCCTCACGAACAACTACTCGTTCACCGGCGACAATTTCCTGAAAGGCTTCGGCGTCGGCGGCACCGTCGCGCTCGGGCTGAAAAATCGCACGTTCTACTACAACACCCCCGGCGGCGGCCGCGAACGCTACGGCTCGCCCGACACGTGGCAGGCTAACGTCAACGCCTCCTATCGCCACAAGCTCGGCAAGCGCTTCATGTTCACGACGCAGGTGAACATCGACAACGCCTTCAACCACTACGCCCTCGGCACGCTGCCCAACAACGGATCCGGCTACACCGTCCCCGCCAACCTCGCCGTCACTTTCTACGGGCAACCGCGCATGTATGTTTGGACAAACAGCGTGACGTTTTGAGTGCGGACGGACTCGTGGGCTGCGGGCCTTGGCTCACGGGCGGGCGGCTGGTTGGGCGACCACGCGAAAACGAATCGATTGAATCCCGCGCAACGCGGAAAGGTCGACGGTGCCGCGCTCATCGACGGGTAACTCGCGCGTGGCGGTGCGGGCCGAGACGGCGCGCCAGCCGTCCGGCACGCGCATCCGGAGCAGCGTGCGGGTGGGCGGCTGGCGCGCGGGTAAGGTGACGTCGGCGATGACTTCTCCGACCGCCAGTTTCGACTGCACGGTGATGGACACTTCGCCAAAGGCCGTCGGGGCGCGCTCGACCTTGATTGTCCTGCCATCCTCTAGCCACCGCTTCGGCGTGGCGAAGAGCAGGCGCAGCGTCTCGGGCCGGCCGTCGTCGTCGAGGTCGGTGTCTTGCACGAGCATCGCGCGGAGCATGGAGAGGAAGTGGGCGTTGGCAGCGCTGTTGGGCGGGCAATAGAAAATCCGGCCCTCGGCGTCGACAGGGGTGAGCGCCGCACCTTCACCGCTGATGAAGGTGTTGCGCGTAAAGCCCTGCGCGAGCATGCCGTAGAAACTGACGAGGGCGCGCTCGGGGTCATCGCGGCGCAGGGTGTCGAGGGTGTAGCGCGTGCCGTAGAGGGGATTCACGCGCTCGGAGCCCGTCCAGAAATTGAACTCGTCGCCGCCGGAGCGGACCATGCCCATAAAAATTCCGCCGTGTTGTTCTTGGTAGCGCGGTATCCAGGTTTCTTCTGCGCTGCCGGGAGGAAAGACGCCGCTGCCGATGGTGTAGCCGATGATGATGTTCCAGTAGCTGCCGATGCGGCTGCGGATGATGGGATCGTGGGCGGGCTCGTTGCTGTGCAGGGCGATGGGCACGAAGGGCGGAGTGGTTTCGCGGCGGGCGCTACGGGCGATCGCAGCGAGGACGGTCGGGCGGATTTCGCGGGCGACGGCGGCGTAGCGGGCGGCCTCGGTGGCTTCACCGATTTCGGCGAGTACGGCGCTCAAATCGCGGAGGGCGCGCCATGCGTTGGCGTTGACGTTCACGGATTGGGCGGGGGTGCTGATGTCGCCGGCGTAGCGTTCGGGTGGGAAGAGGCCATGCGGGCCGGTACGGGTCTCGACGAGGAGGCGCGCGGCTTTTTCCCAGCGGGGACGCAGGGCGCGCACGGCGGCGGCGTCGCGGGTTTGCCAGTAGTAGCGGCAGATGTCTGCGAGTTTGAAACCGGCCTGGTGTTGCTCCAGGCCCTTGCGGGTGAAGTCCAGCAACGGTTCGAGGAGGCGGCGGGTGTCGCGGGCGTAACCCCAAGTCATCAGCGCGAGCGCGGCATCGCTGCCCTCGGCCTCGTAGAGCTGATTGTATTGGTTGCCCGCGCTGTAGTGCATGCGGTCGCCGGAGATCAGCTCGAAGTTTTGCGCGATGAGATGGCGCCAAGCGTCGTTGACGAGGGGCTCGGGGGTGGCGACGGACATGCCGGCTGCGAGGAGCGAGCGCCAGGTGGCGACGCAGATCGCGCGTTGCGCGGCGTAGTCGGGGACGAGCGCCTGCGGCCCGCTCAGGGCAGGCGCGACGGAGGCGGGGAGCGGTTTAGTCGCGAGGGCGAAGGTGGCGCCTTTCGTGCCGGTGAGTTTCGCGGTGGCGCGCTGGCGCTCCCATTTCCACGCGGCGTCGAACACGGCGAGCACCTCTCCTTTTTCATTGGTGAGTGTGCCTGCGGAGAATGTGACCGGGGTGCGGTCGTCGACGGTGACGGTGATCGTGCCGGCGGTGCCCTGTGCGAGGTCGAATTTTACGAATGTCACGCCATGCGCGGCGAAGGCGGGATCGGTGCTGGCGAA